>JBGQLU010000081.1:0-16737 GCA_041500265.1 Acidobacteriota bacterium
GCCGACACGCCTCACGACGCCGCGGTCGCGCGGGCGTTCGGGGCCGAGGGGATCGGGCTCTGCCGCACCGAGCACATGTTCTTCGCCGCCGACCGGATCTCGGCGGTGCGCCAGATGATCCTCGCCGACGACCTGAAGGGGCGGAAGAAGGCGCTCGCCAAGCTTCTCCCGATGCAGCGCAAGGACTTCGTCGGGATCTTCAAGGCGATGACCGGCCTTCCGGTGACGATCCGCCTGCTCGACCCGCCTCTCCACGAGTTCCTTCCCACGGCCAAGGAGCAGTTCCGCAAGCTGGCGCGCGAGATGGGCGTCCCGGTGCTCAAGCTCGAGGAGCGCGCGGAGCAGCTTCACGAAACGAACCCGATGCTCGGGCATCGCGGGTGCCGGCTCGGGATCACCTACCCCGAAGTCTACGAGATGCAGGTGCGCGCGATCCTCGAGGCGGCGGTGGCCTGCACCAAGGCGGGCGTCGACGTCCGGCCCGAGATCATGATCCCGCTCGTCGGGACGGTGCGGGAGTTCACCGATCTCGCGCAGCGCACCCGCACGATCGCGGCGGAGGTGACCGCCAAGGCCAAGACCAAGGTGGCCTACCTCGTCGGAACGATGATCGAGGTGCCCCGCGCCGCGCTCGTCTCGGAGTCGATCGCGCGCGAAGCCGAGTTCTTCTCGTTCGGAACCAACGACCTCACCCAGATGACCTACGGCTTCTCTCGGGACGACATCGGGAAGTTCCTCCCGGAGTACCTGGAGAAGCGGATCCTCCCCGTCGATCCGTTCCAGTCGATCGACCAGGAAGGGGTCGGCAAGCTGGTCGCCCTGTCGGTCCGCGACGGAAAAGCCGGCCGTGCCTCCCTCAAGGTCGGCATCTGCGGCGAGCACGGCGGCGATCCCGCTTCGGTCGAGTTCTTCCACAGGACCGGCCTCGACTACGTCTCGTGCTCCCCGTACCGCGTCCCGGTGGCCCGCTTGGCCGCCGCGCACGCGGCGCTCCGGGAGACGGGAAGCGGAGGGTCGGGGACGGCGTGATCCGGCGGGCACCGCCGCTCGAATTCGCGCGAAATCGAGACAATTCCTCGCTTTTCGCTTTCTTGACGCCCCTTGACCTCGACGGTATAGTGACGCGTTTTCTCGAGCGCCCCATCACGAAATCGATGGCGCGGGAACGAGGTTTCTCATGAAGGCGAAGCCCGCGAAGGCCAAGGCCGCCTCCTCGAAGGCCGCCAAGTCTCCTCCGAAAAAGCCGGCGGCTCCGAAAGCCGCTCCGAAGGCCGCGGCCAAGCCCGCGGTGAAGAAGGCGGCCGAGACGAAGCCGAAGGCCGCTGCGAAGCCGGTCTTGAAGGCCGCTCCCAAGCCGGCCGCGAAGACGGCCGCGAAGACGGCGCCCAAGGTGGTCGTCGAGGTGCAAAAACCCAAGGCCAAGCACGTCCCGAAACCGGCCTCCGTGGCGACGCGCCGGAAGGAATTCCAGAAGTTCCGCGACCTGCTCCTCGTCAAGCGGCAAGACCTCATGCGCGCCTACACGATCAGCAAGGGCGACTCCAAGTCCGACCTCGACAACGGCACCGAGGACTACGTCGACTACGCGGTGAATTCCTACGCGCGCGAGTTCCTTCTCTCGCTGACCGAGCTCGACCGGAAGCAGCTCCTCCTCGTCGAAGAAGCGCTGAACCGCATCGACCGGGGCGAGTACGGGCGTTGCCAGCAATGCGGCGAGGTGATCCCGCCGAAGCGGCTCGAGGTGCAACCGTGGGCACGGCACTGCGTGCGCTGTCAGGAGCTCGAGGAACAGGGCCTGCTTCCGCAGCATTCCTTCGCGGGGGACGACGAGCCGGCGGAAGAGCCCGAGGGCACCGTGCCGGTCGACGAGGAGTTCGAGGCCGAGGTCGAGGTCGAGGACGAAGCCCTCGACGAGGAACCGCTCGTCGTGGACGGCGAGGATTCCGAAGAGTAGCCCCGGGGGCCCGCCACCCGTGACGGCCCCACCCGCACGGCTCCCGGAGGTCCGCCTCACACGATCCGGCGTGCGCCGCTTCCGGACGCTCCATCCGTGGGTCTTCAAGGACGACGTGGCCGCGAACGGTGGAGCCGCGCACGGCGACGTCGTCCGGGTCGTGGACGATTCCGGCCGGCCGCTCGGAGCCGCCTTCTGGTCGGCGCACTCGAAGATCTCGCTGCGGCGCGTCGCCTTCGGCGAGACGGTCGTCGATGCGGGTTTTTGGGCCGCACGGGTCGAGCGGGCCCTGGCGCGGCGCGGCGGCCCCGGTCCCGCGTCGGGAGCGAGGCGTCTGCTCTTCGGAGAGAGCGACGGGCTCCCCGGATTGGTCGCCGACCGGTATGGCGCCCACCTGGTGATCCAGGCGGCGACCGCCGGCGCCGAACGCATCCTGGACCACGTGATCGAAGCGGTTCGCGAGCGCTGTGCGCTCGACTCCGTGCTGGCGCGGAACGACGCGCAGGTGCGGGGTCTCGAAGGGCTCGCGCGCGAGGTGCGCCAGCTCCGCGGCGTCACGCCCGCGACGATCGAGGTGGATGAGGCGGGGGTGGTCACCGCGGTCGACCCCTGGCGGGGCCAGAAGACCGGGGCATTCCTCGACCAGAGCGAGAACCGGATCGCCGCCCGCGCGCACGCGCGCGGCCGCGTCCTCGACGCCTTCTCGTATCAGGGGTCGTTCGGCCTCCACGCCGCCCGCTCCGCCTCGGAGGTCGTCGTGCTGGACGCCTCGGCCGAGGCGCTCGCGCGCGCGCGGGCGAACGCGGAGCGGAACGGCTTCGGCAACATGAGCTTCGTCGAAGCCAACGCCTTCGAGGACCTTCGCGAGCGCGCGCGGAGCGGTGAGACCTTCGACCTCGTTCTCCTCGATCCCCCCGCTTTCGCGAAGAGCCGCCGCGACGTGCCCGCCGCGCGACGAGGCTACAAGGAGATCAACCTCCGCGCGATGCGGCTGCTCGCGGACGGCGGGGTCCTGATGACCTCCTCGTGCTCGTACAATCTGGACGAGCCGGCGTTCGAGGAGATTCTCCGCGACGCCGCCGCCGATGCGGGGCGCGGCCTCGAGGTCGTCGAGCGCCGGGGGCAATCCGCCGACCACCCCGTGCTGCTCGGATTCCCCGAAAGTCGCTACCTCAAGTGTCTCGTCCTGCGCGACACGTCGGAGCGCGCGTGAGGCGGCGCCTGGCCGCCCTGGCCCTGGCGGCCGCCTCCGCCTCCGCCGCGTGGGCGGCGCCGGCCGAAGGAGATCGGCAAGCCTCTTGGCTCGCCCGCCGGATCGAGACGGCGGTGGCGGATGCGACCGGGGGCACGATGCGGATCGGCCGGATGGACGTCGAGTGGACGTCCCTGACGGCGACCGTCGGCGACGTTGAGATCTCGATTCCGGTCGAGGGGGCGCCGCCCATGACCGCCTCGATCGCGAGCGGGCGGGTCAAGCTCGCGTGGAGCGGCCTCACCGGGATCGCGGGAGGCCAGGTCCACATCACGAGCATCGAGGCGAAGGGCGCGACGTTCTCGTGCTCGCGGCAGTGGATCGACGGCTGGCGCCCGAGGTCCACCGCCAAGAAGCGAGCGGTCGAGATCCGCGTGGACCACCTGGAGGTTCAGGACGGCAGCGCGGAGTACCTGGACCTCGCGCAAAAGCTCGACGTGCATGCGAGCCAACTTTCGTTCTCGGGGGATTGGTCAACGTCCCGGCGGCTGGTGATCGGGTCGACCGAGTTCCAGGCGACGGTCGAGGCCCCTCCGTTCGTGCGGCCGTGGTCCGCCTCGGTGAGAGGAGGCGTTCGCGTCGGATCGGGGCGCGTGGAGATCTTTTCCGCCGCCGCGCACGGACCCGGCGCCGACGCCGAGCTGTCGGGGACGGTCACCTGGGGGGCCGGCGCGTCGTTCACCGCCGACGGGCGGGCGGCGCTGGAGTTCGTTCCTCTCCGGCCGTACCTGATCGGCCACGCCGGTCTCTCCGGACATGCGGAGGGGCCCGTGCAGATCGTCTTCTCCGGCGGTGCCCCGATTCGCGTGACCGCTCAAATGAAGACCAGCGGCTTCAAGGTCGGCCCGGTGGTGACGGAGTCCGCCGTGGCCGACATCACGGTGCGCCCTCACGGCCTGGACGTCGCCGGACTGCGCGCGCGAGCGTACGGCGGGGAGTTCACCGGCGCCGTCTCCTTGACCTTCGGGAAAGAGCCGCGCCTGACGACCGACCTGGTCGGCCGGGGAGTCGATCTGGGGCGGGTGACGGCGCTGACGGGGCGGGAGCTGCCGATCGCCGCGATCGCGGGGATGACCTTCAAGGTGACGGGCGATCCCGCGCACCTCGCGAGTTGGACGGGCGGGGGAACGTTCGACGCGGTCCCCGCGCCGGGGGGCGCCGCGCGCATCCCGGCGCGCGGGCGCGGGCGGCTCGAGTTCGGCGACGGAGCCGTGCGCGTCGTCTCCGATCGCCTCGAGCTGGGGGATGCGGCCTTCCGTCTCGACTTGAAGGCCGGACTCGAGGTCAAGCCGGCCTCCGTGCGGCTCCTCGTGGACGGCGCCACCCGCGACGCGGCGGCGACGCAGCGCGCGACGCTCGTGCTGCTCGATGCGCTCGGCGTGCCCCGCAACCGGTTCGCGACCGAGCCGATCTCGGGGAACGGCGCCGTCCGCGCGCAGCTCCGCACGGGCGAGACGACCCAGCTCGACCTCGCGCTCGACCTTCAGGACGGAGCATGGGCGGGAAACGATTTCGAGCACGCGGCGCTCGACCTCGGGGTGGACCCGGGCGGCGTCGCGATCCGCCGCCTCGACGCATCGCGCGGGAGCGAGACGGTCCGCGGATCGGCTCAGTTCTCCGGGGCCGATGCGAGCCTGCTGAGCGTCGACCTCCACGCCCGGGACGTGCGCCTGGGGCGGGCGCTGACCGCCGTGCTCGGCACCGCTCCCGCCGACGGGCGGGTGGATCTCGATCTCAAGGGGACGCGCGCCGACGGCGTCCTGGCCGCGGCCGGTGCCGTGACCGGGCGCGGGATCATCGTCGGCCACGAGATCGCGGATTGGGTGACGAGCCCGGTGCGGGTCGAGGGAAATCTCGTGGTGCTCGAGGCCATCGAGATCTTCGGCGAAGCCCTCGCGGCGCGCGGCCGCGCGGTGTACGACCTCGGGACCCACGAGGGCTCGATCGACGTCGATCCCTTGACTCTCGATCTCGCCGCGTCCCGCACGCTGGCCGACTCGGGGGCCTCGGCCCGCGGCCGCATCGAAGCGCGTGGGACGATCGCGCTCCTGCCCGACGGCCCCCACGGCTCGGTCGTGCTCGCGGCCAGCGATGCCCGGATCGAAGTGGAGAGGAACGGCTTGAGGGAGCTCGAGCTCGGCGACCTGACGGGGAGCGCCGACGTGACACCGCAGGGCGCCGCGATCTCGGTGCGGGCCGTGCCCGTCTCCGCGTGGACCTTCGAAGCCTTCCTCGGGTTCAAGCCGTCGCTTCCGATCTCCGCGGTCCTGTACTTCGAGGACCTCACGCTGGGGGCCGGGAGCGCGCTGGGGCAGAGCGCCGACCTCCGGTTGAAGGGGCAGATCCAGGCGGAGGGAGAGCTCGTACGGCCGTCCGATCTCGAGATCAACGGGGCCATCGACGAAGCGGCGCTGCGCCTGGGCTCGCGGGTGCTCCGATCAACGGCCCCTTTTCCGCTCCGCCTCGACGCGGGACGGTTCGCGCTCGGGCCGAGCCGGCTCGAAGGAGACGGCGCCCGCCTCGAAGTGGGTGCTTCCGGCTCGCTCGAAGGGGCGATCGGCGGCCGGTTCGCCGGCACCCTCGACCTCGGCGTCGCGTCGGCCCTGGTGTCGGATCTGCGGGGCTCCGGCGGGATCGAGTTCGACGTCGCCCTGTCGGGGACGATCGCGGCCCCCTCGCTCGAGGGAAGGGTCGGCATCCATGACGGGCGGCTCCGCATTCTCGGGTACCGCCAGACGCTGGAGCAGATCGACGCCGAGGCGGCGATCTCCGGCGAGATGCTGTCACTGACCTCGTTCCGCGCTCTGCTCGGCGGTGGCGAGGTCTCGGCGACCGGACGGTTGACCCTGGACGGGCTCCGGCCGGCCGGCTACCACGCCGAGTTTGCGGCGTCCAACGTCGCCGCCAGCTACCCCGAGGGGTTCTCCGGCGTCTACGAAGGGAGCCTCGCCGTCGACGGCACCCGGAAGGGAGCGGCGATCACCGGACGCATCCGGGTGGTGCGCGGCCTTTACTCGAAGGACTTCGATCTCAACTTCGTCGGCGGCCCGCGCCGCGCGTTCGAGGGGCCGGAGGAGTCCGCGATCCCGCGCGACATCACCCTCTCCGTGGACGTCGTCTCCGAGGGGAACATCCTGCTCCGGAACGACGTCGCGAAGCTCGAGGCCCTGGGGGAGATCCACGTCGGCGGAGAGCTCGCCCGTCCCGAGGTCACCGGCCGTCTTTCGCTCGTCTCCGGAGGCACGATCCGTTACCGCGACGTCGACTACCGCCTCGACTACGGAACCCTCGATTTGACCGATCGCCGGAAGATCAACCCGTACGTGGACATCCGCGGCCACACGCGTGTCGGCGCGTACGAGATCACGCTCCGCGTCGAGGGGACGATGGACCACTTCGATTACGAGCTGACCTCGACCCCGCCGCTCGCGTCGCAGGACATCATCTCGCTCCTCGTGACCGGGAAGACCCTCGACACGATCTCGGGGTCGGCGTCCGCCTCCGCCCTTCCCGCGGACATGGCGGCCTACTACTTCGCCGGGCTCATGACCTCGACGTTCGGCAAGCAGATCCAGCACTCCCTCGGGATCGACCAGCTGGAGGTGACCCCCCTGCTCCTGAAGGGGCAGAACGATCCGACCGCGCGGGTCACGATCGGCAAGCGCGTCAGCGACGACGTGAAGATCGTCTTCTCGCAGGACATCGGGACGGCGCAGAAGCAGACCTACCAGGTCGTCTGGGACGCCACGCGGCGCGTGCGCGTGCTCCTCGAGAGCGACACGGAGACCGGGCTCGGCGGCGAGCTCCAGTACTCGCGCCAGTTCGGAGGCGCGCATCCCGCCGCGGCCGGCGGGACCGTCGTACCGGCGGCGGCGGGCGCCGATCTGCCCGGCACGCTCCGGAGCGTGCGCGTCATCGACGACCAGGGGCTCGCGCGGCCGGATCTCGCCAAGGCGGCGAAGCTCCCTCCCGGCCGGCCGTTCGAGCGCGGGGCGATGCTCGCCGCCGGAGAGCGCATCCGGCTCGCCCTCGTCAAGGCGGGACGCCTCCAGGCGAGCGTGCGCTCGGACGCGACGCGCGATCCCGGCGACCTAAGCTACGACGTCGTCTACAAGGCGGCCCCCGGTCCGAAGACGGCGGTGGAGCTGATCACGCCGAGCAGCAAAGGCACGAAGGCGATGCGAAAATCGCTCGCGGCGTTCTGGCGGGAGTCCGCGTACACGATCGACTACTGGGACCAGGCCGCCCACGCCCTGCTCGTGCAGCTGCAGCGCGACGGGTACTACACCGCCGACGTCACCTGGGAGGAGCTCGCCGCGAGCGACGGCGAGGGGCGCGTCTTGCGATTCCACGTCGACCGAGGGAAGCCGGCGCGGCTCCGAGCGGTCCGATTCCACGGCGCCACCGCCCTCCCCAAGCTCCGCATCGACGCTCAGATGGCCTCCCTGCAATCGTCAGGGCTGAAGAAGCGGCTCCTGCGGCCCGAGGTCCTCTCCGCCGATCTCGCGGCGGTCCGCGCCCTCTACCGCGACGAGGGGTACGCGCGCGTGCGGGTGAAAGCGCCGGTCGTCACGCTGACCGCCTCGGGGGAGGCGGCCGAGGTGGACGTGACGATCGAGGAGGGGCCGCGGTTCCTCGTTCACGAGATCGTTTTCCCCGTGGACGCCCCCGTGGGCGGCGACGCGATGGCGGCCTGGATCCCCTTGAAGAAGGGAGGGGTGTTCGCGCCGCGCCTGCTCGCGGAGAGCGAGCAGACGCTTCGCGACCACCTCGACGAGCTCGGCTATCCGGACGTTGCGGTCGAATCGCGGGTGACGCTCGATGCGGCCTCCGCCGACGTGGCGTTCGACGTCGTGGCGGGCGGGAAGAAGCACGTCGCCGCGATCGCGATCGAGGGGAATCGGGTGACCAAGAACCGGACGATCTCGAAGGCGCTGACCTTCGGCGTGAAGGACGTGGTCTCGCGGGACGACCTCCTCAAGAGCCAGCAGCAGCTCTACCGCACGGCCCTGTTCTCGTCGGTCCGCATGACTTACGCGGCGGTGGACGAAGGGGATCCTTCGGCCCAGAGGGTGACCGTGCGGGTGGAGGAGGCGCCGCCGCTCTCGTTCGGCTTGGGCATCGGGTACGACTCGGACGACGGGCCGAGGGCGAGCTTCCTCGTCGGGTATTCGAACCTCGGAGGGCGCAACGTCGGCATCGCCGTCCAGGGGCTCGTGAGCGCGAACCAGCAGCGTGGCCAGGTGACCTTCAGGAGACGGCAGCTCTTCGGCCGTGCGACCGACTCGCTCGTCTCGCTGCTCTATGAGAAGACGGTCGAGACCGGGTTCAGCGAGAAGCGCGACTCCGCCGCGATCCGCTTCGAGCAGCGGCCAAAGCCGCGCTGGATCCGGTTCGTGCGCTACCGGCTGCAACAGGTGAACATCTTCGACATCACCGATTTCCAGGGGTCGATCAACCAGATCTTCGAGGACCATCTCAGCAACATCCGTCTCGCCGACATCGGCGTCGGGCTGGTGCGGGACACGCGGGACGACGCGTTCGTTCCGACGCGCGGGGGGTACGGCTCGATCGAGGGCTCGGTGTTCTCCCATCTCCTGGGCTCCGAGGCCGATTTGGCCAAGCTGTTCCTCCGCGGATCGGTCGTCATCTCGCTGAAGCGGGGCTTCAAGTTCGCCAGCTTCCTTCGCATCGGCGCGGAGCAGCCCTTCGGCGGGACCGAGGTCGTGCCTCTGTCGGAACGGTTCTTCGCCGGAGGCTCCAACACCTTGCGCGGCTTCGCCACCGACTCGGTGGGAGGCCAGTTGATCCCGACCTGCCTCGACCAGCCCGCGCCGGTGCCGCCGGCGCCCTGCAAGAACGAGGAATCGTTCAACGCCGGGGGTGAAGGATTGTTGATCCTGAACGAGGAGCTGCACTTCCCGATCTGGAAGGCGCTCAAGGGGGAGCTGTTCCTGGATGCGGGGAACGTCTACCCGACCCTCGCCGACTTCGACGTCACCGACATCCGCTCGTCCGCGGGCCTGGGTCTTCGCCTCGACACCCCGATCGGCGCGATCCGGGTGGAGTACGGCTGGAAACTCGACCGCAAACCAGGGGAGTCGCCGGGCGAATTCGTCGTCGCCATCGGCGCCGTGTTCTGACGGGACGGCCGGGGAAGTGCGCGACCGCCGCCGGCCGGAGCGGGGGGTTTGGGGGGGGGTGGCCGGCGGCGGTCGCAGGGGGAGGAGGCTCTATCGGGGACCTCGGAGTCAGGCCAGGGAAAAACGTAGGTTGGCGCGATGCGGGCCCAGAGAGAGGCGAAGCTTGTCCTTCGCCTCGCGCTCCAGCTGGCGGACCCTCTCGCGGCTCAGGTTCAAGTTGCGTCCGATCTCCTCGAGCGTCAGCTCCTCGCCGCCCATGAGACCGAACCGGTTCCGGATGATGTGTAGCTCCCGCTCGTCGAGACGCCCGAGCGCGCGGCTGACCAGGGAGTTGACCTCCTTCGAGTAGATCTTCTCTTCCTGGCTTTCGGATTTCGGATCGGCGAGAAGGGTTGAGAGCCGGCACTCGTCGTCACGATCGACGTAGTCGTCGATCGAGAGCTCTTTTTGCAGCAGCGGCAGGATCATCGCGATCTCCTCACCGTCCCCTCCGCCTGGTGATACAGCAACGGTCGTGCCGAAGTTCCCTTCCGGACGCGCGGAACGCTGCGGCCGGACCGCAGGACCGAATTGGTGGGGAATTCGTCGCAAAATCGCCTCGACGACTCGGCTTCTCTAAGCCTATCGAGTCAGTGGAGGATGGGCGCCGCTACCATCCGGGTCGCGTCGCGGTGACGCCCCCGGTGGACGCACATGCAAGAATGGCGCGCTCGCGACCCTCGAGGCTCGTCGCGGCGCCTCCGGAGACCTCGTGCCCGCCATCCGCGTCCTGGACGACCACCTCGTCAACCGCATCGCCGCGGGCGAGGTGGTCGAGCGGCCGGCCTCCGTGGTCAAGGAGCTGGTCGAGAACAGTCTCGACGCCTTAGCCTCCACGATCGAAATCGCGCTCGAGGACGGAGGGCGCCGGCTCATCCGGGTCGCGGACGACGGATCGGGCATGGAGCGCGACGACGCTCTCCTCGCGTTGGAGCGCCACGCGACGAGCAAGCTCTCCCGCTTCGAGGACTTGGACGCGATCGAGACCTTGGGTTTTCGGGGGGAAGCCCTCCCGAGCATCGCCGCCGTGTCGCGGTTCGTCCTGACGACCGCGGCGCGGGACGGGGACGGGACGGAGATCGTGGTGCGCGGAGGGCGCATCGAATCGGTGCGGGAGATCGGCTGCCCGCGAGGGACCTCGGTTGCCGTCGCCGGTCTGTTCGCGAGCGTCCCGGCGCGGCGGAAGTTCCTGCGGGGCGCGCCCACCGAGCTCGCCCACGTCGTGCGGATGGTCTCCCGCTTCGCGCTTGCGCACCCGGAGGTCCGGTTCAGGCTCGACCACGAGGGCCGCCGGCTGCTCGACGCGCCGCCGGCGGTCGACCGGGCGGAGCGGGTCGCCCAGATCCTGGGGCGGGAGAGCGCCGCGAAGCTCCTGCCGTTTCAGCGCGCCCTACCCGGGATCGAGGCCCACGGCTTCGTGGGGCGGCCGGTCGACGCCTCCCCCCGCCGCGACCAGCAGCACCTCTTCGTGAACGGGAGGGCCGTCCAGGACCGCGTGCTCTCGCACGCCGCGGGGGAAGCGTACGCGCATGCGGTCGCCCGCGGGCTTCACCCGGCGCTGATCCTGTTCGTCGAGATCGATCCCGCGCGCGTGGACGTCAACGTCCACCCCCAGAAGACCGAGGTCCGGTTCGCGCGCTCGTCGGAGGTGCACGACGCGGTGCGCGACGCGATCGCCTCGGCGCTGTCGTCCGCGGGCGCGGTTCCCGAGCTTCGCGACCTCAGGCCACGGACGAACCCGGAGCCGGCCTACGCGGCGACGGCGGCGGCAGCGTGGCGGGGCCCGGCGACCCTCGCCGAAAAAGCGCCGGCGAGCCTGCTCGACGAGGGGAGCCCGGCCGTCGAGCCGGGCCGGCGGGCGGTCCCGCTGGCCCAGTATCGCGACTCGTACATCGTGGCGCAGGACGCCCTCGGGATCCTCCTCGTCGACCAGCACGTGGCGCACGAGCGCGTTCTCTTCGAGCGCTACCTCGCGGAGGTCGAGCGGGACGCCGTCCCCGTCCAGCGGCTGCTGTTCCCGGTCACGGTCGAGCTTCCGCGCGACGAGGCGGTCCTCGCCGCCGCCGAGGCGGAAGAGCTCCGGCGTCTCGGGTTCGTCCTCGAGGCGTTCGGGGGGAACACGATTCGGCTCGACGCGGTGCCCGCGTTCGCCCGGGAGGTCGCGCCGGAAGCTCTCTTCCGCACACTCATCGGGGAGGCGGCCCGGACCCGGTCCGTCGCCACGGGGGTCCCCGAGCTGCGCCGGCGACTGGTCACGAGCGCGTCGTGCCAGGCCGCGATCAAGGTCAATTACCCCCTGACCCACGAGGGAATGCAGCGCCTGCTCGACGATTTGTTCGTGACGGACAACCCCACGACTTGCCCGCACGGCCGGCCGATCCTCTTCCGGCTGACCCTGGACGAGATCGAGCGGGCTTTTAGGCGCCGTTGACGTCAGCGGGATTCCCCCGTATATAGCGAGGTGATGCGCTGGCTCCTACCCCTCATGGCTGCGGTGTGCCTCGCCGGACCCGCCTGGGCGACCGACGTCGTCCTGTTCGAGGACGGACGCGGGGTCCGCGTGCGAGCGTTCGCGATCGCCGAGGGTCTCGCGACGCTGACGCTCGAGGACGGCGGCGGCGTCACTGTCCCCGCGCTGTCGATCGTCGCGATCGAGCGCGCGGTCGATCCCGGCGACCAGCTCCCGCCCGACGACACCCACGACGCGACCGCGGCGCAGGCGGAGGCGGAGACGCTGCGGATCGACGGAGCCTGGAGCGCCGCCGCCGGCCGCTTCGCTCCCGTTCTCGCCGCCGCCGCCGACCGCTACGCCTTGGACCGCGCCCTCCTCGCCGCGGTGGCCAAGGTCGAATCGAACTTCGATCCGTTCGCGGTCTCGCCGCGGGGGGCTTGCGGGATCCTCCAGCTGATGCCGGGCACGGCGAAGCGGTTCGGCGTCACGAACATCTTCGACGCCGCGCAGAACATCGACGGGGGAGCCCGTTACCTGCGTTTCCTGCTCGACCGGTTCGCGGGCCGCGTGGACCTTGCTCTGGCCGGATACAACGCCGGGGAGGGCGCGGTGGACCGGCACCGGGGCATCCCGCCGTTCGCCGAGACCCGCGGGTACGTGCTCAAGGTGCTCGACCGCGCGGTCGAAACCGCTCAGCCCTCGGCGCGCTGAGTCCTCGCCCGCACGCTGCGGAGCCATCCGGCCACCACGTCGCTCTCGGCAAGCGGCCGGTCGCCCGAGGCGTCGAGCCGCCAGTTGTCCCCGTCATGCGTCAATCGAGCGCGACACGACGGGCCCCCGTCGAGCGTGAAGCTCGCCTCACGGTTCCGGGCCTCGGCCGCGACCGCATCGGGTGAGGGCGGCGCGCCGCGGCGGAGGTCGATCGCGTCTTCGACCGGCGACCGGGCGCTCGCCACGAGGAGGAACGGGCCGTCCACCGCGATCGCGAGCCCGGTTGCGCCCGAGGACCAAGCTCCGACGGGAACGCCGGCGTGCCGCTCGATCGTCGCGCCGCGGGTCAGGGCGGCGAGCCCGAGGAGGAGATCGACCAGCGATTGGACGCGATCGCTACGGCGCAGCTCCAGGGCGAGGAGGGTCCGCCCGCTTCCCGCCGGGCCGTCCTGGTAGAACGCCGCGCGGCCGGATCCTACGAGATCCTCGGCCAGCGGCGCGCGGACCGGCCTCCCGAGAATCTGCTCCAGGACGGAGGCCCGCTGATCGAGAGCCCGGCGACTGCCACCGCCGATGTCGAGATCGGCGAGACGTTCCCGATCGAGGCTGAACTCGGCGACGGCCAAGGGGGTTCCGGGGAGGGGAAACGGCGCGCGAGCCGGGGAGCCGGGCAGCCGCGCGAACAGGTCGAGCACGCATCCCCCCGGACACGCGAAGACGAACGACTCGACGACGCGGCCGGGGAGAGCGGCGACGGTCGCGGTCGCGCCCGAGGGGAGCGCGTCTTCGAGGTCGGTCCATCCCGCGCGGAGCAGGGCCGCATGCGCCAGGCCCCGGACGTCCACGTCGATCCGAACCGCCCCGTCCGCCTGCACGTGGGCTCCCCTCACCAGGTGGCGATCGAAGAGAGCGCGGTAGGACCGGAACCCGGCGAGCCGCGCGCGGGCCTCTTCGAAGGCGATCGCGGTGCCCCGCGCATCCGTGGCGGACGGCGCGGGTGCGGGGAGCGGACGGGGCGCGGCGCTCTTCCGCGACGAGACCCAGACGGCGGCGCCGGCCAGGATCGCGAGCGCTCCGGTCAGCGCGAGCGCGCGCGCCCGGCTCACCGCACCGCCTGGTAGGGGGTCTGCTGGAAATAGACGGCGGCATCCTTGGCGGGGAAGCCGGACAGGTCGGCGGCCCGCCGGTAACAGGTCAGCGCGAGCGGGCGCTGCCCGAGGAGGTCCGCGGCCTGACCCTGCCGCAGGAGCCTCGGTCCGACGAGCCCGGGCGGAAGCTGCGGCGTGTCGGCGCGGCGAAGCCAGACGAGCGCGTCCTGCGGCCGCCCCGCACGGAGATAAGCATCCCCGGCGAGAATCGCGAGGAGCGGCCGCCCGGGGGCCTCGCCGGCAAGCGCGGCGAGCCCCTCCGCCGTCCCGCTGGCGTCGACCTTCTGCCACGGGATGCCGTCCGCGTTGTACTCGCCGGCGGCGCGGAGGTTCTCGAGATCGCCGCGGATCTCGCGGGTCAATCCATCCGGCGAGCCGAGCGCCGATCGCGCCGTCGCCGCCGCGAGGTCGGGCCTCAGCTCCGCGAACTCCGCCCGCGCGCGCAGCAGATCGAGGGAGCGGAGCACGACCCCGTCGACGTCCCCCAGAACCCGCGCGCGCGCGAAGGCCTCTTCGATACGGCGGAGCGCGTCGGCGTTCCTCCCGAGCGAGATCTCGAGGCGGGCGGCGGCGTACAGCGCGCCGATCGTGCCGGGGGCGTCGGCCAAGAGGCGGGCCGCCTGACCCAAGGCGTCGTCGTAGAGCTTTTCATGCCGGTTGGCGTAGATGGTGATCAGCAGCACCCGCGCCTCGAATCCGAAATGCGGGCTCGACGACGCGGCGGTCTGAAGCTGCGACAGGCCGAGATCGCGATCCCCCTTGGGCAGGAAGAGCAGAGCCCGCAAGCCTTTGACGTAGGCGGGGACCGTGTCGGCCATGTAGTTGTACGTCCCGAGCGCGAACAGCGCGTCCGAGGTGTCGGCCCCACCGTGGGAGGCGGCTTCGAGGATCTTCTTCGCCTTCTTGGCCTCGAACGCGGCGCCCAGCGGCCGGCGCTGCTCGGCGCGGAGCTCGGCGAGGAGGAGATGCGCCGTCCCTCCCCAGACCGCGGTCCCTGCCGGATCGTCCCCCCGTTTCTGCGATCCGTCGCACAGATCGAGCACGGATTGGATCTGCGCCTCCATGGTGTGCTGCAAGTCGGTGTTCTCGTCGTCGAACACCAGGTTCCAGTAGGTGACGAAGGCGGCGAGGAACGCCTGGTCCGGGTCGGCCGCCTGGGGAGGGAGGAGCTTCCTGGCCAGGGAAAAACGCCCGTCGTGGAGGAGGGCCAGCACGGTCGCGTTGGCGGCGCGAGTCTCCTTTGCGGCGTACTCCGCCCGTGCCGGCGGGGCCAACGCGAGCGCCCCGAGGAGGATCCAAGCGCCGGATCGCACGACTTTCCTTTCCGCCCCCGACGTCTATATTGTTCTCGACGAACAGTATAGTGACCTGGCGTTCGTGAGGCGGGCAGGGCTCCCGCCGGAGGGGTACGTTCGGTCGGGTACGACGGGGATGCAGGCGAACTTCAGCAGCCAGACGCTCGCGGAGATCTTTCGCGACCTCTACGTCGGGGAACGCTCCGGCGTCCTGGAGATCGCCCGCGGGAACGTCGAAAAGAGGATCTACTTCGACCGGGGGATGATCCTCTTCGCCGAATCCGGGGCGGACGACGAAGACCTCGGGCGGAGGCTCGTCAACGAGGGGAAGATCTCCCCGGGGGCTCTCGCCGAGGCGCGCCGCAACATCAGCGAGCCGAAAGACCTCGCCCAGGCCCTCGTCAACCGCGGCCTGATCGGCAAGGAAACCCTCTCCCATACGGTCCGCTACATCGTCGAGCGGGTCATTCAGTCGATCTTCCAGTGGGAAGGGGGAACGGCGGAGTTCAGCGAAGGCTGGCTCCTCCAGGAGATCTTCGAGAGCGACATCGTTCTGACCTTCGAGGTGATCCTGAAGGGGATCGGCTCGATGGTCGGGTTCGATCCGATCCAGGAGGCGATGAAGAGCCTGGACAGCCGCATCAAGCTGCGGCGGCCGACGCCGCTCCCCGTCGAGCGGTTGGCTCTCTCGCCCGCGCACGGCTACATCCTCTCCCGCGTCGACGGCGCGAGCCGGATCCAGGACGTGCTCTCCATCCTCCCCCCGGGGGAAGAGGGGCTCGCCTGCCGGTTCCTCTACGGCCTCCTGGTCATGGGGGTCGTCCAGTACGACCCGCCGGTCGGGGAAGGGCCGTTCCGGGTCGCCACGATCCTGAGAGACCACGCCGACACGGTGGCCTTGGAGCGCACCCAGGAGAGGATGATCCTCGAGGCGTATGAGGGGATGCGGGGGAAGAACCCCCACGAGATCCTCGCGCTCCCCACCAGCCCCTCCCGCGAGTCGATGGAGCGTGCCTACGAGGAGGCCAAGGAGCGCTTCAGCCGCGACCGGATGTTGCCGCGCATCCGGGAAAAGCTGCGGGCCGAGCTCGCCGTGATCGAAAGCCGGCTCGTCGAGGCGTACCTGACCATGACGCAGGCGCGAAGCGGCGACTTGAGCGCGCGCTCGGAGGAGGCGCAGCACTCCGCCTCGCCCACGGGCGCCGACGATCTCCTGGTCCGGGTCGAGTTGGACAAGACGAAGTCCAAGATGGCCCAGGAAGAAAATGTGAAGCTCGCCGACGGCTACTACGCCAAGGCGAAGAAGTACGTCCGGGACGGGGACTACTACAACGCGATCCAGTACGGCAAGCTCGCGATCAGCTACGCCCCCGAGGATGCACGGTTCTACTTTCTCCTCGGGGAGTGCCAGGTCCGGAACCCGGAGGCGCGCTGGCAGCGTATGGCCGAGCAGAGCCTGTTGAAGGCCGCCGAGCTGGATCAGTGGAACGCCGAGTACCGGGTCACCCTGGGACGGTTCTACAAGAAGCGCGGCCTCAAGCTCCGCGCCAAGAAGCAGTTCGAGGAGGCGCTCACGCTCGCCCCCACGCACGAGGGAGCGCTCAAAGAGCTCGAATCCCTGCGCTAGCCCGCCGCAACCCACCCTCCCGTTTCTTGACAGGGGGGGGCTCCCTGCTATAATTCGCGTTTCTTCGGAAGCCAAATGTTCATTGATATCAACACTCTAGGCCCCGAAGGCCTCGC
>JBGQLU010000082.1:0-16555 GCA_041500265.1 Acidobacteriota bacterium
ACGGGCGAACTCGATGAGCGCCACGATGTCCTGCCGCGACTTCGGGTAGACCACGAAGCGCGGCGTCCAGTGGAAGATCCGGCCGTAGTTCGTCAGATGCTCGGCGTTGAACTGCTCGGGCGTGTAGACGATCCCTTCGATCGCCTTGACCAGCGGGTCGTAGAGCGTATCCATCGTCTCCCCAG
The DNA here is from genome assembly GCA_041500265.1 of Acidobacteriota bacterium. GTDB lineage: Bacteria > Acidobacteriota > Polarisedimenticolia > Polarisedimenticolales > DASRJG01 > DASRJG01. Next base: position 186 of record JBGQLU010000082.1, read on the forward strand.
AATTGGCGCTGCGGTGGCCCCACAATGTACACCGGGGCTCAGTTCTTGGGCTCCTTCTCGAGGAGCGCCGCGAGCGACGCCGCCGACCGCGCGTCCAGCCGGAGGCCCGCCGCCGCGGCGTCGAGCGCCCGGCTCCGCGCTTCCCCGGGGGCCAGGCGCGTCGCGAGGACGAGCACCTTGGTCCAACCCGACGCGCCCGTGTAGTGGGCCACGCGGAGGTAGTCGGCCGCGCCCAGCGATCGCAGGTCTGCCTCGATGTCCTTCGTCCGCTGCAGCACGTCCGCGGTCGCCACGCGGAACGGCGTGCCCGCGGAAAGGGGCGCGCCCCCCGCCTCGGGCTCGAGCCACCACGTGTAGACCTCCCCCGGCTCGAGTTGAAGCGCCGCTCCCGCCGTGAGAGGGAGGCTCGGCGGGGCCGGATCGCTCCGCCAGACGACATCCCGCTTCTTGGCGACGACCACCCGCGCCTTGGCCGGACCGCCGCTCCAGACGAACGTTGCGCGAGGCTCCGTGAGAACCTCGTAGCGCGGGGAGAGCGGCATCGCCGCGTCGCTCGCGGACCACGCTCCATCCCCGCGCATCGGGCTGACCAGGAGGCTCCCCGCGGGGTCGTTCAGGACCCACAACCCGCTCTCGAGCTGGGCGATCGATCCGCTGGCGAGACTCGCGCGCGCTGCCGTCTTCGGCGCGGCCTCCGTTCCGCGGGGCACCTCGAATCGACTCGCATCGCGCAAGCGCACGATGCCTCCCCCCTTGAGGTAGATCTCGGCGGATCCGCCCTTCTCGACGACCACCGCGTCCGCCGCCTCGAGCCGCATACCGAGAGCAGCCTCGCGTGGCGCCGCTCCCGCCCGCTCGATGACCGCGTGTCCGGAGACACCGACGACGACCCCCGCGGCGGGTGCCGGCGGCGTATCGGCGTAAGAGGCGGTCAGCGCGAGGGCGAGCGCTCCGGCGCCCGCGAAACGGAGTGCGATCATCGGCATCCTCCCGGGATCTTCGATCGAGTCTATCGCGATTCGGGAGGCCGCGGACTTCCACCGCGCGCGATCCCCTGCGTCGCCTCGACCTGCGCGGCCCCCTCGGCCCCGGAGGCGATCGCCTCGGCGTAGGCCTCGACCGCCCCCTCGCGGTTTCCCGATGCGGCGAGGGCGTGCCCGAGCCCGACCAGGGCGTCGACGCGGGATCCTTTCGGAAGCGGGCCGGCGATCGACGTCTTGAGAGTCGCGGCGGCCGCAGTGGGGGACCCGCCGGCCAGTTCGGCGAGGCCGATGCTCTTCAGGAGGATCGCCTGCTCCGGCGTGTCGGCGGCGGCCGGCCTTCGCGGACCGACGATCGCGAGCGCTTCTTGGGCGCGCCCCTCCACCGTGAGGACGAGCGTGAGCTCGTTCAGCGCGGCCGCCTCGAGCGGCCCTCCGCGCGCGATGTCCGCGGCTCGCCGGAGCGCCGCCTCCGCACCCTTGAGGTCGCCCGAGCGCCGCAGCGCCGAGGCATGGTTGTAAACGACCACGTCCACGTCCCCGAAGGTCGTCGCGCAGTCGCCGAGGATTGCGAGCGCCCACGACGGATCGCTGTCGAGGAGGGCGAGGGTCCCGAGGTTCGTGCATGCCGCGAGGTAGCCCGGATCCGCGCCCCGCGACGCAAGGAAGAGGCGGCGGGCGTCGCCGAAGTTCCCGGCCTCGAGAGCGGCGCGCCCTTCCTCGTTCAGGCGCTGCGCCTCCCGCCCCGCGTGCCAGACGGAAAGACGCCATCCGGAGACCGCGAGGAGCGCCACCACGGCGACGCCGGCGACGACCCAGGTGAGCCGCCGCCGGTCGCGTCCGCGGCGCGCGATCGCGCGGTCCAGCGCGGCCACGACCTCGGCCATGCTCGCGAATCGCGCACTCGGGTCTCTCGATAGGCAGCGCCCGATGATGCGCGCGAGGTCGGAGGGACACTTCGGATCGATCGACGGCGCCTCGAGGACGGCTTCGATCCCCCGGGTGCGCTCGAAGGGGCGCCGTCCGGCCAGCATCTCGTGGAACGCGACGCCGAACGCGAATTGGTCCCCCGCCGCCGACGGCGGAGCGCCGGCCAACGCTTCCGGCGGGATGTAGAGGGGTGTGCCGAAGATTCCGTCCCCCCCTTCGTTCGTGGGAAGGGTCAGGGTGGCGGTCGCCTCTCCGCCGGCGTCGCTCGCGAGAGGCACCGTGTGCACGGCGAGCCCGAAGTCGGAGACCTTCACCCGTCCGTCCGAAGCGATCAGCATGTTCCCCGGCTTGACGTCGCGGTGGAGGATCCCCAGCTCGTGCGCGGCCGCCAGCGCCGAGGCGGTCTGCCGCGCCGCCGCCAGCGCTTCCGCGACCGGCAACGGCCCGCGCCGCACCCGCTCCGCCATCGAGCCCTCGGGCATGTACTCGGTGACCAGGAACAGGCCGTCGTCCGCGAGCCCCACCTCGTGCACGACCAGGATGTGCGGATGCTCGATCGAGGCGAGGACGGCCGCCTCGCGCCGCAGCACCTCCGCGCCGGCGTCAGCGACCTCGGGCCGCAGACGCTTGAGCGCGACGCGGCGGCCGGGAATGTCCACGTCTTCCGCGAGGTAGACTACGCCGGCTCCGCCGCGACCGATCTCTCGGACCATCCGGAAGTGGCCGATCGTCGACATAGAGGAGGCCCGCATGATAGTCCCGCGTCGCGCCGTCGTCTGGGCGGCCCTCGTTTTCGGGGCTGTGGGCACGATGGGAGCGCAGGCTCCCTCGGCGCTGCCGATCCCGGCCGAGGAAGCGCGGGTGAAGGACGCCCTGGCCGCGGGCAAGGCCGACGAGGCGCTCGCGGCCCTCCCTTCCGCCCTCGACGCCCGCGAGGCGCAGGCGTCGCTCGATCCCGCCGCCGCCGCCGGGGCGATCGACGACCTCGGAGCCGCCGTCTTCGAGGGCACGGGAGGCTCGGACGCCGCGATAGCCGCGGCCGAGGGAGCATTCCGCCGCGCCCTCGCGCTGCGAACTCGCGCCTTCGGCGAGCGGGGCGCCGAGACCGCGAAGAGCTTCAGCACGCTGTCCACGTTCGCCTATCTTCGGGGGCGGTGGGACGACGCCGAGACCTGGGAGCGGCGTGCGCTGGAGATCCGTCGCGAAGCGCTTCCCGCGGGAGATCCCGGGATCGCGGAGAGCCTCGACGGGATCGGCGTCGTGCTCGTTCGCCAGGGGCGCCTCGCCGACGCGGAGCCGCTTCTCACGGAATCCGTCCGCATCTACTCCGGCGCGACCGGCGTCGATCCCGGAAAGCTCCTCGAGGCCGAGAACTCCTTGGCGGAAACGTACCGCCAGCAGGACCGGCTGGAGGACTCCGAGCGCACGTTCCGGAGCGCAATCGCCGACGCGGAGAAATTAGGGGCGCCGGCGGCCCCCCTGCTCGCGCGGCTTCAGAACAACCTCGGGGGGCTTCTCAAGGATGAGGGGAACCTCGCGGGGGCGGAGGACCTGACGCGGCGCTCGCTCGCCTTGAGGGAAGCCGCGGCCGAGCCCGATCCCGCGGACCTCTCGGTCGGGTATCTCAATCTCGCCGAGATCTACAGGCTCGAAGGGAACGCGGCCGAGGCGGAGCCTCTCTACCTGAAGTCGATCGAGCTCGCGCGCAAGGGGTTGGGACCGGACCACCCGGATCTCGCCACCCACCTCGGTCAGCTCGCCGTCCTCTATCGCGACACCGGGCGCATCGACGACGCGCGGCGCCTCTCTGACGAAGCTCTGGCGCTCTTGCTGCGCACGCTCGGGCCCGATCACCCGCTGCTGGCCCAGGCCCTTCACGATCGCGGCGTCCTCGATACCGGCGCGGGCCGCCCCGCTGCTGCTCTCCCTCGATTGAGACGCGCGCTCGCCATTCGCGAAAAGGCCTTCGGCCGGTCGAACTTCGAGGTCGCCGCCACCCTCACCGAGCTCGCCCGCGCGGAATCCGCCGGAGATGCCGCGGAGAAGACCCGCGCCTCGGCGAACCTCGCGCGCGCCCTCTCGATATTGGACGCAACTTCGGCCTATCCCGAGACGGCGCTCGACGCGCGCGTGCTTCGCGCCGAGCTCGCACGGCGGCGCGGCGATACCGAGGCGGCCCGCGCAGACCTGACCGCCGCCGCCGCGATCGTCGAATCGTTGCGCCCCCGCGCGGGTGGGGGCGAGGCGACCCGCGCGAGCTTCCTCGCGAAGCACGTCGAGGTCTACGAAGGGCTCGTCGACCTCGAGCTATCGCGAGGAGGGCTCGCCGCGGCGTTTGCGTGGTCGGAACGGGCGCGCGGCCGCGTGCTCCTCGATCAGCTCGCCTCGGCGAGGGTCGATCTCCGCCAGGGCATCCCCGAGCCCCGGAGGTCGGAGCTCAAGGCTCGAGAGACGGCGGCCAGGGCGAGGCTGGCGGAGTGGCAGGCGCGGACGGCCGCGCTCCCCTCGCGCGACGATCTCGAGCCCGCCGTGCGCCAGCAGCGCATCGAGGAGGCCGGACGCGAGCTGGCGAAGGCCGCGGCGGAGGTCCGGAGGGTCGACGAGGAATCGAAGAACGAGAGCACGCTGTGGAGATCGTCGTCGGGGGGCGATCCCGTCGACGTCGATGGGGTGCGACGCCTGCTGGCCCCGGGCGAAAGGCTGTACGCGTACCAGATCGGGACCAAGGGGAGCTGGCTGATCGAGATTCCCGGAGGAGCCTCCCCTGCGGTCTTCCGACGGCTCGCGGTGGGCCCCGCGGCAGCCAAGGAGTTGGGTCTCGCGGCCGGCCCGCTCACGAGCGCGGGATTGGAGAAGGTCCTCGACGGGCCGGCCGGGCTTCTCGCGGAGCTCGAGCGACCTCCGGTTCCCGGCTTCCCCGACGACACCCCGAAGGTCCTGGCTGCCCTCTTCGAGGTGCTGGTGCCGGATACCTCGCGCGCGGACTGGAAGTCTGCGAACGGCGCCGTGGTGATCCCGGATGGTCCGCTCGCGCGCCTTCCGTTCGAGGCGCTGATGCCGCGGCCCGGCTACTGGATCGACGGCGGCCCCGCCGTGCGCTACTCGGTTTCGGCGACGGTGCTCCGTGCGCTCGCCGGCCGCCCGCCGGTCCCGTCCTCGGGCGGCCTGCTCAGCGTCGCCGATCCCGACTACGGCGCCGCGGGATCGTCCCGATGGTCGCGGCTCCCCGGAACGGCCCGGGAGAGCGACCTGGTCGCCGCGGCGTTTCGCGCCAAGGCTCCCGGGGTGGCGCTGGCCCTGCTGCGCGGGGCCGATGCCCGCGAGCCGGCGGTCCGTGCGGCCCTCCCAGGGAAACGATTCGTTCATCTCGCGGTGCACGGGCTCGTGGATTCCGGGCGCGGCGATCTCCTCGCGGCGTTAGCGCTCGCCCCGTCGCGGGCGGCCGCGCACGGACCAGAGGACGACGGGCTCCTCCAGCTGTTCGAGATCTACGAGCTGGATCTCGACTCCGAGGTCGCCGTTCTCTCCGCGTGCGCGACACACGCGGGGACGTCGGTCGCGGGAGAAGGAGTGTTCGCGCTCAGCCGCGGCTTCCTCGCTCGCGGCGCGCGCCGGGTCGTCGCCAGCCAGTGGGCCGTGGACGACGCGTCGACGGCGACGCTGGTCGCCTCGTTCTTCGAGTCGATCGCCGAATCGAGCGTCGCGGGGCGCGCCGCGGACTACCCGGCGGCCCTCGCGGCGGCGAAGCGCGCCGTGAGATCCGATCCCGCGACTGCGGCGCCGTTCTACTGGGCGCCTTTCGTCCTGACGGGGCTGCGCTAACCCGTCACGGGCAGTTGCGCCCCGCCGTCGGGGTTCCCGCACCGTTGCGGCCGAGGACGCCCTGCCCCGACGGACAGGCGTTTTCCGCACGCACGAGGTAGAAGAACACACCGCCGGGCGATGGAGCGGCCGTGTCGCTGGCCGCCGTGTTCGACCCGTCGTTCGACTCCAGGCACGTGGCGCTCGAGGTGAAGTTCGACGCGGTGGGGGTTCGCAACGTGTCGTACACCACCGACACGCTGCCGAGCTGCGCGGGGGGAGTCCAGTTGAGCGTCGTCGTGGACGTGGACTTGTTGTGCGAGAGCACGAGCGATCTCACCTCGCCGGGGGTCGCCCAGACCGCCACGTTCGCGTCGTTGCAGTCCCCTCCGCACGTGGTGAACCCGTCGCCGTCGCCGTCCGCCTCGTTGGTGCCCTTCAGGAGCGGCCAGTTCACGTCGTTGCAGTCGTTGTTCAAACCGTCGCAGATCTGGGCGGCGCCGCCGAAGACGGTGGCGTGCGTGTCGTCGCACTCGACGCAGCTCGACGCGCCGTCGCCGTCGGCGTCGGTGCAGTTGCAGCCGAGCCTCAGGAAGAGGATTTCCTGGTCGCTGAGGAACCTGTCGTCGTTCCACGCGACCGCGAATTTCGAGCTGCCCCAGGCCAGGCTGGGTTGCTGGGACTGACCCGCCGCGTTCGTGAGCTGAAGGTCGGACCCGAGCTTCGTTCCCGTCGACGAGATTCGCGCGTACCAGAGCTCGAGGTCGCCGCTGCGATCGTCTTCCCAGACGACCCCGTATTCCGAGCCGGTCCAGGCGAGCGAGGGCTCGTTCGACACGCCCGCCGCGTTGGTGATCGGGACGTTCGATCCGACCGCGGCCCCGGCGGCGCTGACGCGCTGGAAGAAGACTTCGGTGAACGTACGGTGGTCCTGCCAGGCGATCCCCCATTCGCTCCCGTTCCAGGCGATCGAGGGAGCGAAGGCCCCCGAGCCGGTGCTGGTAACCTGAAGCGAAGGGAGCGGACCCTGGCGTGGGTCGATCCGCTTGAAGAAGATCTCGAGCTGCCCTCCGCCGTCCCCTTGCCATGCGACGCCGTACTTCGATCCGCTCCACGCGACGCGCGGGCGAGCATTGCCCCCGAAGCCGCTCGCGTCGGTGACCTTGAGGTATTGGCTCAGCAGGTTCCCCTGCCGGTCGAGGCGCGCGAACCGGACTTCCTGGGCCGAGATGAATTGATCCCACACGACGCCGTACTCGGAGCCTGTCCAGACGAGGTCGGGCTCGTCGGCGGAGAAGCCGGCGGGATCGACGAGCGTCGCGGCGCCGCCGATCACGGCTCCCGAACGATTGAGACGCCTGAACGTGATGTTGCCGTTCTGGCTCCACACGGCTCCGTATTCGCTTCCGTTCCAAACGAGGCGGGGGTTGATGCAGTCGGAGCACGGCCCGGTGACCGAGACTTCGGTTCCCACCTTCGTCCCGGCGGTCGTCATGTGGGTGAAGAAGATCTCCTGATCGCCGTTGCGGCTGTCCTTCCAGAGGAGGCCGTAATCGATGCCGTTCCACACGAGGGACGGCCGCTCCGAGATGAAGTCCGCGGTCGTGACCCGCACGTCCGATCCGAGCTTCGAGGGCGTCGTGCAGGTGCGGACGCACGCCGCCGCGTCGTCGATCGCGCCGTTGCAGTCGTTGTCGCGCCCGTCGCACACCTCGGCGGCTCCCGGGCGGATCTTCGGGTCGGCGTCGTTGCAGTCTCCCGCGCAGTCGGTGACGCCGTCGCCGTCGGCGTCCACGCACGGGTTCGTGTCGAACGTGACGGTCAAGGTGTTGAGGTTGTCCGTGTACCACCAGCCGGTGAGGACGTAAACGGTCCCCACGCTCAGACCGGTTACGGTGAAGTCGGTCCCCACGGTGACGGCGCCGTCTTCGAAGTGTCCGAGCGCCAGCGCCCCCCCGGTCCGGTCCGCGCCGGTCGCAGGGTCGCGCGGGGCCGAGGCGTTGAAGCTGGTGTTGTCGAACCAGCCGTAGTTGGTCAGGTCCCACGCCGCGGCGCCGGTGTCGAACAGGTCGAGGAAATTCTCCGTCGTGCCGGCGGCCGAGAAGTCGTACCCCTTGTAGTTGGGAGGCCCCGGGGACAGGTAGCAGGACGAGAACCCCGGGGTGACCAGGCGGTGGGCGTCGAAGACGCTCTTCGCGACGACCGTCATGTTGTCGAGCCGCTGGATGAGCCAGTTGCCGGTCCCGGTCAAGTTGGGCCCTTGAATGCGGATCTTGACCCGACTGGTCTCCGCGGTGAACGACAGGTCGAACGAGTCATTGTCGATCGGGCAGTAGACCGAGGCGGGGAACCTCCGGTCGATCGTCTTGGTGAACGAGGTCGCTTGCGAAGACGCCGTCGCGCCGAGGAGCACGCCGGTCACGACCGCGCCGACCAGACTGCCGTGGACGATCCGCATGGCGGTTCTCCCTCGATGATTTGGCTGGAGATTACCGCGCTCGGGGGGGACGCGCCCGGAAAATCGACGTCAATCCTCGGGGGGCTCGTTCCCCGGAGCCATCTTCACGAGGCGCGGGTGGAATACGGCCTGAGTCTCGACAAGGTCCTTTTGAGCGGCCATGACCGCGTCGATGTCCTTGTAGACCATCGGAACCTCGTCGAGGCCGGCGGAGATCAGGGTCACACCACGGGACTGGAGGAACCGGTTGACGTCCGCCCAGGCGAGAGTCTTCTTCGCCTGAGTCCGGCTCATCACGCGCCCGGCCCCGTGAGCCGCCGAGTTCATCGCGTCGTGGCTCCCCTTCCCGCGCACGATGTAGGTGGGGCTCGCCATCGATCCCGGGATGACGCCGAGCACGCCCGGCGCCGCCGGCGTCGCTCCCTTCCGGTGGACGATGACCTCCTCGCCGTCGTGGATCTCCTTCCAGGCGAAGTTGTGGTGGTTTTCCAAGTCGAGGAGGACGTGTGCGCCCAGATTCCGCGCGATGTGCCGGTGGATGCACGCATGGTTGGCCGCCGCGTACTTCCCCATCAGCTGCATGGCCGCCCAGTAGTCCCGCCCAAGGTCGGAGTCGAGATCGAGCCACGCCAGGTGCCGTAGCTCTTTCGGAAGCTCGGGATGAAGGTTCATCGCGAGCTTGCTGTAGTGCCCCGCGACCGACGCGCCGACACCGCGACTTCCGCTGTGAGACAGGAACGCCAGGTACTCCCCCGGCTTGATTCCGAGACCTCCGTGATCGACCTTGAAGGTGCCGAATTCGACGAAGTGATTTCCGCTGCCGCTCGTCCCGAGCTGTCCCCACGCCTTGTCCTTGTTCTTGTCGGTCACCTCGGTGACCGACCAGTCTTCATCCATCACTTCGTGCTCGCGGCGGTCCTTGAACGAAACGCCGACCCCGAATCGCGTCTCGCGCTCGATCGCCTCCTTCAGACGGTTCGTCGCGTCCCCGATCGTCGATGGCGGGAGGTCGTAGACCGACAGCTTCATCCGACAGGCAATGTCGACCCCCACGGCGTAGGGGATCACCGCGTTCCTGGTGGCCAAGACCCCGCCGATCGGCAAGCCGTACCCCAGGTGCGCGTCCGGCATCAGCGCCCCGCGCACCGCGACCGGAAGCTTGCAGGCGTTCGCCATCTGTTCGACGGCGCTCGCCTCGAGGCCCGTGCCCCACTGGCGCCAGGGGGCCGGCGCGGCGCGTTCATTCATTTCACCACGATGGCACACCTTCGCCCGCGAAACGATCGATGAAACCCTTACGTTCCGGTCCGTTGTCTTGACGAGAATTTGACACGCGAAGCGCTATAACGCCCGTCGCGGTTGGGACGCGCTCGATCGATCGAGTCACCCCGAATCCGCGGCGAGGTGTGACGTGTCGAGAGTCCCGCGCGGGCTTCAGTATCGGGCCGCCGGCATCGAGACGGTATTCGTCCTGCTGGCGACATTGTCCGGCGTTCCCCTTATGGCCACCGACGAGCCCGCGCAGAAACCGCCCCCGGCCGAGCCCTTCGCGTTCGCCGACTTCTCCTGGGTGCCGGGCAACTACGGCTCCAACGAGAAGCCGCTCCTCGTCACCAAGGCGTTCACCGGAGAGTTCAGAATCGATACCGCTTACCACTACAGCTTCAACCGTCCGCAGGACGACACGATCTCGGGCTCGAGCGAGGTGTTCCGCCATGGCGAGTTCCAGGTCACGCAGATCGGCATCGGAGGCGATTTGCTGTACAAGAACGTCATCGGACGGCTGATGACTCAGTTCGGCATGTACTCGCAGACGACGCCGCGAAACGACGCGAGCACGGGGCGCGGCCAGTGGGGGCTCGACAACGCCTACCGGTACATCTCCGAAGCGTACGGCGGCTACCACATCGACAAGCTGAACGGGATCAACATCGAGGCCGGGATCTTCATGTCGTACATCGGCCTCTGGAGCTACTACAACTTCGACAACTGGACCTACCAGCCCTCCTACGTGTCGTCGAACACGCCGTGGTTCTTCAACGGCATTCGCGCGCAGATCTTCGTGAGCGACAAATTGAAGATCGAGCCCTGGCTGATCAACGGGTGGCAATCGTACGGCCGCTTCAACGATGCTCTCGGAGTCGGCGGGCAGATCCTCTGGCGTCCCAATGGAAAGCTCTCCATCGTCGGCAACCAGTACTACGGCACCGATACGCTCGGGATCAAGTACCGCAAGCGCTACCACACCGACGACAGCATCATGGGGAAGTACTACGACAATCCGGCCGGCATCTTGAGCAAGGCCGCGGCCTCGCTCACGATCGACGCCGGTTGCGAATCGGGAGGCGGCGCCTCCTGCTCGTCCCAGTACTTCCTCGGGTTCATGGTCTACAACCGGCTGTGGTTCGACCACGACCGATGGGGTTTCACCGTCGGCGGCGGGATGATCGACAACCCCGGTCGCTACCTCGTGCTGCTCCCTCCGATCAACGGCGCGACCGCCTTCTCCGGAACGCCCTACTTCACCGAGAGCCCCGGAGACAAGTTCAAGGCCTGGGACGTCCAGGTGACCGGCGACTACATGCCGCGTCCGTTCGTCACCTTCCGGCTCGAGTACAACCATCGCGCCGCCGATGTTCCGTACTTCTCGGGGTCCGGCGGCGTGACCCCGCCGGGTGGCAATCAGGGGGCGCCCGGCTCGAACGTGCCGGGCTGGACTCCGGATCTGGTGAAGGCGGAGAACCGCCTGACATTGGCGGTTCTCGTGAAGTTCTGAGGCACCGGATGAAGGACCTCCTGTTCGTCGCGATCGTGTTCTTGTTCTTCCTGGCGACCTGGGGCTACGTCCGCGCGTGCGAACGCATCTAGGAGAAGCGGAGGCACCATGGGACTCGAGTACGCGATCGGCCTGATCCTGTCCCTGCTCTTGCTCGCCTACCTGGTGTACGCGCTGCTGAAGCCGGAACGGTTCTGAGGTCGACTACGCCGTGACGACCAACGGTTGGCTCCAGATCCTCGTCTTCTTCGCCGCGATCGCGCTCGTCACACCGCCGATGGGGAAGTTTCTCTACCGGGTGCTCGAAGGCGAACGGCACGTTCTGCAGCGCCCCCTCGGCTGGCTCGAGCGTCTCGTGTATCGCGTCGGCGGCGTCGAAGGAGACGAGCTATCCTGGCAGGCCTACTCGGGATCCCTGCTCGTATTCAGCGCGTTCACGCTCGTCGTGACGTATGTGCTCCAGCGTACGCAGCAGTGGCTCCCCTTCAATCCGCAGCACCTCGGGCCGGTCGAGGCGGCTTCCGCGTTCAACACCGCCGCGAGCTTCACGACCAACACGAACTGGCAGGGGTACGCCGGCGAAACCACGATGAGCTACCTCAGCCAGATGGCGGGGCTCGCCTGGCACAACTTCATCTCGGCCGCCGCGGGGATCGCGATCGCGGTCGCGCTCGCGCGAGGGCTGACCCGCCGCGGGGACGGCACGGGGCCGGGAACCATCGGCAACTTCTGGGTCGACCTCACGCGCGCGACCGTCTACGTGCTGCTTCCGATCTCCGTGGTCTGCACGCTGCTCTTCGTCTCGCAGGGCGTGATCCAGAACCTCGCCCCGTACGGGGACATCACCACGCTCGAAGGAAGCAAGCAGGTGATCGCGATGGGGCCCGTGGCCTCCCAGGAAGCGATCAAGCAGCTCGGGACGAACGGAGGCGGGTTCTTCAACGCCAACGCGACCCACCCGTTCGAGAACCCCAATTCGCTGACGAATTTCCTCTCGATGTTCTTGATCTTCGTGATCCCGGCCGGACTGACGGCGACGTTCGAGCGCATGGCGAAGGATCGACGTCAGGGGTGGGCGCTGTTCGCCGCCATGGCGTTCCTGTTCCTCGCGGGGGTCACGGCCTGCTACTGGGCGGAGGCGGCCGGGAACCCCATCGTTCGGTCGCTCGGGGTCGATCCCGGGCTCGGGAACATGGAGGGGAAGGAAGTCCGATTCGGCGTGGCGAATTCGGCCCTCTATGCAACCGTGACCACCGACGCCTCCTGCGGCGCGGTGAACGCCATGCACGACAGCTTCACCCCACTCGGCGGGCTCGTGCCCCTGTTCGACATCCAGCTCGGCGAGGTCGTCTTCGGCGGCGTGGGGGCGGGCCTGTACGGCATGCTCGTCATGGCGGTCCTCGCCGTCTTCATCGCCGGGCTGATGGTCGGCCGGACCCCCGAGTACCTCGGCAAGAAGATCGAGACGCGGGAGGTCAAGCTCGCGATGCTCTACGTCCTGATCTTCCCGGTGGTGATCCTGGCGTTCGCGGCCTGGTCGGCGGTGGCTCCGTACGGACTGTCGTCGCTCGCGAACGCCGGCCCGCACGGGCTGTCGGAGATCCTTTACGCCTTCACGAGCGCCGCCGGGAACAACGGCTCCGCGTTCGCGGGGTTGAACGCGAACACTTCCTGGTACAACCTCAGCCTCGGCTTGACGATGCTCGCGGGACGATTCCTGATGATCGTCCCCGCGCTCGCGATCGCCGGGTTCATGGCCGGCAAGAAATCGGTGCCCCCGGGTCCGGGAACGCTTCCGACGAACGGCCCGCTGTTCGCCTGCCTCCTGGTCGGCGTCATTCTCGTCGTGGGCGCGTTGACGTTCTTTCCGGCGATCAGCCTGGGGCCGATCGTCGAGCACTTCGTGGCGAACGCCGGAAAGGTGTTCTGAGCCGTGAGTACTCGACGCGTCCGGGCGATCTCCGCGTGGGAGGGGCCGCTCCTCCGGGCCGCGAGCCTCGCCAGCGTGCGCAAGCTCGATCCTCGGGTCATGGCGAAGAACCCGGTCATGTTCGTGGTCGAGGTCGGAAGCGTTCTCACGACCGTCATCTGGGCGAGGGATCTGATGTCCCGTTCCCTGGATGCGCCCCCCGCGTGGTTCACGGGGCAGGTGGCGCTCTGGCTCTGGTTCACGGTCGTTTTCGCGAATTTCTCGGAGTCGCTGGCGGAAGGACGGGGCAAGGCGCAAGCCGCCGCTCTCCGCGGGCTCCGGCACGAGGCCGTCGCCCGCCGGGTGGCCGGCGGCGGTGAAGAACGCGTTCCCGCCTCCGCGCTCCGCCGGGGCGACGTCGTGATCGTCGAGGCGGGCGAGGTCGTCCCCGGCGACGGCGAGGTGATCGAGGGGATCGCCTCGGTGGACGAGTCGGCCGTCACGGGCGAATCGGCGCCGGTGATCCGGGAGAGCGGCGGGGACCGCTCGGCGGTCACGGGAGGGACGAGGGTCCTGTCCGATCGGATCCTGGTCCGCATCACCGTCGACCCGGGCGAGTCGTTCCTCGACCGGATGATCGGGCTCGTCGAGGGGGCGAAGCGGCAGAAGACCCCGAACGAGATCGCGCTTCACGTCCTGTTGTCTGGCATGACGATCATTTTCCTGATCGCGTGCGTCACCCTGGTGCCGTTCGGGGCCTACTCGGGGCTCCACTTCTCCGTGGCCGTCATCGTGGCCCTCCTCGTCTGCCTGATCCCGACCACGATCGGCGGGCTGATCTCGGCGATCGGCATCGCCGGCATGGACCGCCTGATCCGGCACAACGTCATTCCCATGAGCGGGCGCGCCGTCGAGGCGGCGGGCGACGTGGACACGATCCTCCTCGACAAGACGGGGACGATCACCTTCGGAAACCGGATGGCCACGGAGTTCTTGCAGGCGGCGGGGGTCGGCGTCGACGAGCTCGCTGACGCGGCTCAGCTGGCCAGCCTCGCCGACGAAACGCCCGAGGGGCGCTCGATCGTGGTGCTGGCGAAGGAGCGCCACGGGCTTCGGGCGCGCGAGCTGGCCCAACCCGAGGTCCACTTCGTCCCCTTCTCCGCCCACACGCGGATGAGCGGATGCGACCTGGATGGGCGGGTCGTGCGCAAGGGGGCCGTGGACGCGATCGCCGCGCACGTCCGAGCGATGGGGGGGCGCGTGCCCGCCGATGTCGAGCAGGCCGTCGTCGCCATCGCGAAGAGCGGCGGGACGCCGCTCGCCGTCTCCGACGGCGCGCGCGTGCTCGGCGTCGTCCACCTCAAGGACATCGTCAAGGGAGGGCTCAAGGAGCGGTTCGCGCGGTTCCACTCCATGGGGATGCGCACGGTGATGATCACGGGCGACAATCCGCTGACCGCCGCAGCGATCGCGGCCGAAGCGGGGGTGGACGACTTCCTCGCCGAGGCGACCCCCGAGATGAAGCTGAGGCTCATCCGCGAGGAGCAGGCGAAGGGGAAGCTCGTCGCCATGACCGGCGACGGCACCAACGACGCCCCGGCCCTCGCCCAGGCGGACGTCGCGATCGCGATGAACACCGGCACGCAGGCCGCCCGCGAGGCCGGGAACATGGTGGACCTCGACAGCAACCCCACGAAGCTCCTCGAGGTCGTGGAGGTCGGAAAGCAGCTGTTGATGACCCGCGGCTGCCTGACCACCTTTTCGATCGCGAACGACGTCGCCAAGTACTTCGCGATCCTTCCGGCGCTCTTCCTGTCGGCGTTTCCGGAGATCGCCCCGCTCAACGTGATGAGGCTCGCCTCCCCCAGGAGCGCCATCCTGTCGGCGGTCATCTTCAACGCGATCATCATCGTCATCTTGATCCCCCTGGCGCTTCGAGGGGTGCGCTACCGCCCGTTGGGCGCGGCAGCCCTCCTGCGCAGGTCTCTGCTGATCTACGGCCTGGGAGGGATCGTCGCGCCGTTCGTCGGAATCAAGCTCATCGACATGGTCTTGGCCGCCGTCGGACTCACCTAGGAGTGCGACCGTGAAAGAGGAGATCGCGGTTTCCTTGCGCATGACGCTCGCGACGTTCGTCCTGACCGGGCTGGCTTACCCTCTGGCCATGACGGGGATCTCCCACGTGACCTTTCCCCACCGTGCCGCGGGCAGCCTCGTGTCGGTCGACGGGCGCGTCGTCGGCTCCGAGCTGATCGCGCAGAGGTTCGAGGACCCCACGTACTTCCAGCCCAGACCCTCGGCGGCCGGCGCCCGCGGCTACGACGCGGCGGCCTCATCGGGATCGAACCTCGGCCCGACATCGCGGGCGCTACGCGATCGCGTCGCCGCCGATGTCGAACGGTTGCGGGCGCAGAACCCGGAAGCCCGAGGCGCGGTCCCGATCGAGCTGGTCACCACGTCGGGGAGCGGCCTCGATCCGCACGTCAGCCCCGGCGCGGCGCGCTGGCAGGCCCCCCGGGTCGCCGCGGCGCGGCGCGTTCCCGTGGAACAGGTCGAGGCGATCATCCTGCGCCGCGTCGAGGGGAGGACGTTCGGATTTCTGGGAGAGCCCCGCGTCAACGTGCTGCTCGTGAACCTCGAGCTGGATCGGCGCTTCGGGCGCCCCCGCTAGGAGACCTCGATCCCGCCCGCTCGCCCGGCCGTCGCCTCCCCCACCACCCACACCGGCTCGGAAGCGGCGCGGAACGCGGCCACGACGCCGTCCGCGGCCGATCGATCGACAGCCGCGAGAAGGGGCCCCGACGTCTGCGGGTCGAAAAGCACCGAAAGCTGCCACGGCTCGAGCGCGCGGCGGACGTCGACGAAGTCCCCGTAGTACTCCTGGTTCTTGCGCCCGCCGCCGGTGAGGTTCCCGCCGCGCGCGTAACCTTCGGTCCCCGGAAGGAGCGGAAGCTCGTCCCAGCGGAGGCGCAGCGCGAGCCCCGAGAGGTGCGCCATCTCGTGCGCGTGCCCCAGCAAGGAAAAGCCGGTGACGTCGGTCAGCGCGTGAACGTGCGGGTGCGCCTCGCGAAGGATCCTCGCTGCGCCGGCGGAGAGCCTCGACATCGAGGCGATCGCGGCGGCGAGGTCGGGAACGCTCGCCTTCTGCCGCTTCGCCGCGGTCGTGACGATTCCGGCGCCGAGCGGCTTGGTGAGGATCAGCACGTCTCCCGGGCGCGCCCCGCCCTTCGACAGGACGCGATCAGGGCGGACGATGCCGGTCACGGCCAGGCCGTACTTCGGCTCCTTGTCGGTGGTGGAATGACCCCCGGCGACGACGGCTCCCGCTTCCCGGACCTTCTCGGCGCCGCCTCGCAGGATCTCAGCGAGGATCGACGGGTCCATGTCCTCGGGAAATCCGACGAGATTGATTGCGAAGAGCGGCGTCGCCCCCATCGCGTAGACGTCCGAGATCGCGTTGGCCGCCGCGATCGCGCCGAAGGCGTAGGGATCGTCCACGACCGGCGGGAAGAAGTC
>JBGQLU010000083.1:0-16384 GCA_041500265.1 Acidobacteriota bacterium
CAACCCCGTCCAGCCGCCTTCGGGCAAGGTCCTCTCCGGAGGGCTCGACGCCAACGCCTTGCAGCGTCCGACGCGCTTCTTCGGGGCGGCGAGAAACGTCGAGGAGGGCGGATCGCTGACCATCATGGCCACCGCCCTCGTGGACACCGGCTCGCGCATGGACGACGTGATCTTCGAGGAGTTCAAGGGGACCGGGAACATGGAGCTGCATCTCGACCGGAAGCTCACCGACCGCCGTGTCTTCCCGTCGATCAACATCGACGCCTCGGGAACGCGCAAGGAAGAGCTGCTCCTCTCGAAGGAGCAGCTGAACAAGGTCTGGATCCTGCGCAAGATCTTGAACCAGATGTCGCCGGTCGAGGCGATGGAGCTCCTGATCGACAAGATGGGGAAGTCGAAGTCGAACGAGGAGTTCCTGATGATGATGCAGGGCGGGTAGGCGCTACCCGACCGCCGCCAGCCGCAGCCGCTTCCGCCACGCCCCCCGCAGCTCGGACAGGATCCGGACCGCCTCCCCCTCCGGGAGGCGGCGTGCCTCGTCGCGAGCGGATTCGAGCAGCGCCGGGTCGCGGAGGATCTCCGCCAGGAAACGCAGGTCGGGGAGCCCGTGCTGCTGCGTCCCGAAGACCGAGCCGGGCCCGCGCAGCTCGAGGTCCTTCTCGGCGATCTTGAACCCGTCGCTCGTGGCTTCCATCGTTTTCAACCGATCTCGCGCCGCCGCGCTTCCAGCCGCCTCCCCGACCATGAGCACGCAGTACGAGCGCGACGCGCCCCTCCCCACACGGCCGCGCAGCTGATGGAGCTGCGACAGTCCGAACCGCTCGGCGTGCTCGACGACCATGACCGAGGCGTTGGCGACGTCCACCCCGACCTCGACGACCGTCGTCGCGACCAGGATCTGGAGGGCGCCGCGCGCGAAGTCGGTCATCACCCGCTGCTTCTCGTCGGACTTGAGCCGCCCGTGGAGGAGGCCGATCGCGAGCTCGGGGAAGACCTCCTTGCGAAGGTGCGCGGCGAAGGCGGTCGCCGCCTTGAGGTCCGACGCCGCCGTCTCGTCGACCAGGGGCACGACGACGTAGGCCTGGCGGCCCTGGGCGACCTCCTTGCGGATCCCGGAATAGACCTTGTCGCGGTCCTCCTCCGAGCGCACGACGGTCGTGACCGGCGTCCTCCCCGGGGGGAGCTCGTCGATCACCGAGAGGTCCAGGTCGCCGTAGAGGGTCAGGGCGAGGGAGCGAGGGATCGGCGTCGCGGTCATGACGAGGACGTCGGGCCGGTCGGCCTTCCCGGCGAGCGCCGCCCGCTGCATCACGCCGAAGCGGTGCTGCTCGTCCACGACGACCATCGCCAGCCGCTTGAATTCGACGCCGGCCTCGAAGAGGGCGTGGGTGCCGATGACCAGCTGCGCGTGGCCGGTCGCGATGTCCTGGAGCGCGCGCCTGCGGGCGGCGGCCTTGAGGGACCCGGTCAAGACCGCGACCCGCAGGTCCGATCCCGCCTTTCTCGCGATGTCGAGGATGTTCCGCGCGTGCTGGTCGGCGAGGATCTCGGTCGGCGCCATCAGCGCGGCTTGGTACCCGTTCTCGACGGCGACCAGCAGGGCGAGCAGCGCGACGATCGTCTTCCCCGATCCGACGTCCCCCTGGAGGAGGCGGTTCATCGGGTGCGGGGCGTGCAGATCGGCCCCGATCTCCTTGAGCACCCGCTTCTGCGCCTCGGTCAGCTTGAACGGGAGGAGCTTCGCCAGCTTGACCCGCAGGGCGTCGGGGATCTCGTAGTGCGCCGCCCGGGGCGCGTGCTCGACCCCCGCCCGTCGCATCGCCAGGGCGAGCTGCACGAGGAAGATCTCCTCGAACGCGAGCGCCCGCTGCGCCGGCGTGCGGCCCGTCTCGAGCTCGCCGATCGAGGTCCCCGGCGGAGGGAAGTGAACCGCCCGGAGCGAAGCGCTCCGCCCCATGAGCCCCCGCCGCAGGAGGATCTCGGCCGGAACGATCTCGGGAAGCCCTTCGGGCGGAAGCCCCGCGAGGACCCCCGCCTGGATCGCACGGAGCGCGCGTCCTCCGATCCCGCCGATCTTCCGGTAGATCGGAACGATGCGCCCGGTGTGGATGCCGGCGTCGTCCCCCTCCTCGAGCCGCTCCGTCTCGGGGTTTTCGAGCACGACCTCCCGCCCGCGCCGGTCGAGCGTAGCGCGGCCGAAGACCGCCAGGCGCGCCCCCGGAACGAGCACTCGCTGCAGGTACGGCTGGTTGTACCAAACGGCCTTGATCGAGCCGCTCGCATCGGCCAGAAGGGCGTTCATGATCGTGAACCCCCGGCGCCGCGTGCGGATGAGCCGCGCGGAGACGATGCGCACGTCGAGCGTGGCGTCGGCCCCTCCCGGAAGGAGGTCGGCGACCCGGGCGAACGCGCCGCGGTCCTCCCATCGGAACGGGAAAACGTACAGGAGGTCCTCGAGCTCGACGATGCCGGCGGCTTCCAGAAGCTCGGCGCGCTTCGGTCCGATCCCCTTGACGTAGCGGAGCGCGGGCGGGTCGCTCACCACCCGGGCCGCTCGAACGACCGGCGAATCTCGTCCGGGGTCGCTCCCGAGCCCAGGAGGACCATCAGCTTGATGCGCGCCTTCGGCGCGGGGAGGTCGCCGGCGAAGATCGCCCCGGCGTCGAGGAGCGTCACCCCTCCCCCCTCGTACCCGTAGCGCGGCGCGGTGCGTCCGTGGCCGCACCGGCTCGCGACGACGACCGGGACCCCGGCGCCGCACGCCTCCCGCACCCCCACAAGCATCGCCGGCGGGACGTTCCCCCGGCCGAGGGCTTCTATGACGATCCCCCGCGCGCCGGTCGCCACGGCGTGCCGGAGGAACCGCGCGTCCGCGCCGGCGCACGCGGCGACGAGGTCCACGCGCGGTTCGATCGCGGTCGTCCCGATCCGCTCGCGAGCGGCGGGAGACGTAAAGAGGTGAAGGCCGTCCGCCTCGAGCTCCCCGAGCGGTCCACCGTGGCTCGAGGAGAACGCCGCGAGCGATTCCGTGTGGGACTTCACCACCTGACGCGCCGCGTGGAGGGTCTCCCCCATCATCACCGTCACGCCGCATCCCCGCCCCCGCAGCGCGACCACCGCCCTCACCGAGGCGATCAGGTTGCCCGGGCCGTCCCAGATCGGGTCGTCGGCGGTCTTCATCGCCCCCGTGAGCACCACCGGCTTGTCGGTGGCGAGCACGAGATCGAGCAGGTAGGCCGTTTCCTCCATGGTGTCGGTGCCGTGCGTGACCACCGCCCCCGCAAGCTCGGGATCGGCCAGGCGGACATCGAGATGGCGCGCCAGCGCGAGCATCCGCTCCGCGCTCCAGTGGGGCCCCGGGAGACGATCGAAGTCCTCGCCGACGACCCGCGCGTACTCCCCGATCCGCGGGACGGCCAGGAGGATCTCGCGGCCGCTCCGCGCGGGAACGGCGCCGCGACCGGGGGCGATCGTCATCGAGATCGTCCCTCCGGTGAAAACCATGAGGACGGAGGGAAGCGCGTCCATGGGCGGCCGCGGATTATAGCCGCGACGACGAGGCTTCGGGGGCTCCGGCGTTCGAGGCGGCGCTGACGACGCCTCGTGTCATGAGAGTGCAGATCGCCTCGGCGGCCTGCGCGTCGGGGTGAGGGGACGCCTCGATCGCCTCCCCGACCGTCGCTCCGCCGCGCGCCCGCGCCAGGACGTCGAATTCCGCCGGGGTGATCGCAAGCCCGTGGAGCCGCGTTCGCGCGTCGTCGGCGAGCGCGAGGCGCGCGTCCAAGGGCGGCAGCAGGCTCCGCCAGCGGCCCCACTCGTCCAAGGAAACGAGTCCGTCCATGAGCACGTTCGAGGTCGAGGTCGTGATCGTCGTCTCCGGGAGCAGGCCCCGGCGCGGGAGCACCCTGAAGGTGGCCTCGGTCCAGCCGAGCAAGCGAAACAGCGCCTTGGTCCCCCGCGTCACGCCCGCCTCGGCATCGGCGATCTGGCCGGCCACGAATTCGATACGCCCCTCGGCGTCGTCCTGCCGGAGCTGGACCGTTCCGTCCTTCCCGTTCAGCGAGAGGATCTGGAGAAGGTCGGAGATCGCCAGATGCTCGACCGAGCCGGCGAGGAGGGCGTCCCCGCCGTGGCTCGCCGCTTCGAGCGCCTCTTTCTTCTCCACGAGCTTCTGAACGCGCGCGAGGAGCTCTTCCACCGCGAACGGCTTCGTCATGTAGTCGTCGGCGCCGAGATGCAGCCCGCGCAGCCTCTGCGGCAGCTCCCCCTCGACCGTCAGGAAGACGAACGGCGTCCCGGCCGTGGCCGGCCGGCGCCGGACCTGCTCGAAGAAGGCCCAGCCGTCGAGCTCCGGCATCAGGATGTCGGACACGATCGCGTCCGGGAGGGTGCGGTCCAGGGTCGCGAGGGCCGCTTTCGCGCTCTCGAAGGTGAAGACCTCCCAGCCGTTCGGAACGAAGAAATCCTGGATGACGCGGAGGATGAGGCGATTGTCGTCCACGGCCAGGAGCCTGGGCGCCCGTCCCGTCGCGGCTCGCGTCGTCATCGGATCTGGTCGATCAGCTCGTACAGGGACGGTGTCTGATCGGGGAGGTCCTCGTGGATCCGCCCGGTGCGCTGAGCCTCGAGGAGGCAGGTCACGAGCTTCGGATCGAACTGGACGCCGGCGAACTTTTCGATCTCGGCCACGGCGCCGCCGACGCCGATCTTGCGGCGGTAGACCCGGTCGGTGGTCATCGCGTCGAACGCGTCCCCGATGTGGATGATCCGGCCCTGGAGCGGGATCATCTCCCCCGCGAGGGCGTGCGGGTAGCCGGAGCCGTTCCAGTACTCGTGGTGGTGGAGGATTCCGGGGATCACGTTTTCGAGCGCGCGGATGTGCTGGAGCATCTTCGCGCCGGCGATCGGGTGACCCTTCATGATCTCGAACTCTTCTCGGTTCAGCCGCTCGGGCTTCTTCAGGATGTTGTCCGGGATCGCGATCTTTCCCACGTCGTGGAGGATCGCGGAGAGCAGCAGCGGCTCGAGCTCTTCCCGCGGGAGCCCCCGCTCCTGCGCGACGATCAGGGAGACCCGCGCCACGCGCAGGGAGTGGCCGTGCGTGTAGGCGTCCTTGGCGTCGACCGCCCCCGCCATCGACACGATGATGCTCAGGAACATCGAGCGGACGTCCCGCTCCAGCCGGGCGTTCTCGAGGAAGATCGCCGCCTGGGACGCGAGGGCGTAGAGGAGCTTTTGCTCGTTGACGGTCAGCCGGCTCCTCCGGTCCCCGAGGTGGATCTCGATGCCGCCGACGAGGCGCTCTTTCGAGACCATCGGCACGAACACGACGTGCCGCGCGGTGTCCTCGTAGATCCGGATCCCCGTGGGGCCGTCCTCGCCGCCCGAGTCCACGACCGGCAGCTTGTCGGAGATCCGGTGCCGGTCCCCCACCTTCGGATCGCCCTTGCCGGCGCAGCCCATCGTCCCCCGGACCTCGAGGTTGCCTTGCTCGTGCTCGAGAAGGAGGATCGCCCCCTTGGTCGCCTGCACGGCGTAGAGACCCTGCCGGAGGATGATCTCGATCTCGTCGTCGACCTTGAAGGGGGACGTGATCGCGGAGCCGATCCCGAACAGCATCTCGAGGTAGCTCTGCCCGAGCTTGCGAGACGCGTGGATCGATTCGCGCACGCGCAGGTTCTTACGGAGTCGGGCCAGGAGCTCCTTGGTGAAGAAGGGCTTGGTCAGGTAGTCGTCGGCTCCCGCCTCGAACCCGGCCAGCTTGTCCTTCAGCTCGTTCAACGCGGTGATCATGAGCACGGGGATGTCGCTCGTCGCGGCGTCCCCCTTCACCCGCCGGCAGACCTCGAACCCGTCCATTCCCGGCAGCCCGACGTCGAGCAGGATGACGTCCGGTCGGAGATCCCGGGCCTTCTCGAGCGCCTGCGGGCCGTCCTCGGCCATGTGGACGTCGAACCCCTCGGCTTCGAGCTCTTCCTTGAGGATGCCGCGGAGCAGGTTGGAGTCGTCCACCACCAGCACGGAGTGCCGCACGGCCGTTCCGGAAGTGGCGACGCTCATCTTGGATGCCGGCCCCTCGAAGTCGTGGCGTGGTGAATCGTAGGGACCGCACCCCGGGCGCGTCAAGGAAGGCCCCGGAAACGCCCGCCCCGCGTGGGGGTCAGCGCCACACGTAGAGGGCGACGACGACCGCCGCGCCCCAGAGGAGCACGTCCACGATGAGCGGCCCGTCGCGGAGGAGCACCGCGGTCGGATTCTCCCCTTCGCCCCGCTGGTGGACGAGATAGAGGTACCGGAAGATCCCGAAGACCACGAACGGGATCGTGAGCCCCAGGTGGCGGGTGCCCAGCTTCTCGGCGACCTCCGGGGAGAATGCATAGAGGGAGTAGGCCACCACGGTCGCGCCGGTGACGATCGAGATCATCTGGTCCAGGAACGGGAGCGAGTACTCGCGCAGGATCGGCCGCGTCCGGTCGTCGCCGTCCAGGGCGGCGATCTCCTGCCTCCGCTTCACGAACCCGAGGAAGAGCGCGAGCAGGCCCGTGCAGAGGACCAGCCAGTGGGAGATGGCGACACCCAGGACGAGGGCGCCCGCCCAGGCCCGCAGCAGAAAGCCGGTCGCCACCATCATCACGTCGAGGATGACGACGCGCTTCAATCCGAACGAATACCCGACGTTCAGGACGAAATAGGCGAGCGCCGCGCCGAACAGCCCTCGCGACAGCCAGAACGCGGCGAGGAGCGCCGCCCCCGCGAGAACGATCGCCGCCCCCCCGGCGACTCCCGGCGAGACCTCCCCCGCCGCGATGGGGCGCCGCCGCTTGACCGGATGCAGCCGGTCGGCCTCGCGGTCGCGGACGTCGTTGACGAGATAGACCGCAGAGGACAGCGCGCAGAAGACGGCGAACGCCTCCAGAGCGCGCCCGACGGCGGAGGGGTCGTCGAGACGCCCGGCGAAGACGAGCGCCGCGAGCACGAAGACGTTTTTCACCCACTGGCGCGGGCGGAGCGCCAAGGCGAAGGCGATCGCGGGTGAACGGGCCGGTTCGGACACGCGGGAGGCGGCTCTCCTCGAGGCGCTCCTATACTACCCGACCTCACGATGCTGATCGTCGACGTGGTCCTGCCCGCCCTGGACGAGGCCGGCTCCCTCCCGCTCGTGATCGGCGACCTCCCGCGCGATCGCGTGCGGTCGATCGTCGTGGCCGACAACGGCTCCACCGACGGCACGGGGGAGGTGGCGCGCGCCCTCGGCTGCCTCGTGGTGCGCGAGCCGCGGCGCGGGTACGGCTCGGCCTGCCTCGCCGGGCTTGCCGCCGTCGGCCGGCAAACTCCCCTTCCCGACGCGGTCGTCTTCCTGGACGCCGACCACAGCGACCACGGGGACGAGCTTCCGGACCTTCTCGCCCCGATCGAGAGCGGCCGGGCCGACCTGGTCGTCGGGTCGCGGGCGCTGGGGCGCAGCGAGCGCGGCGCGCTCTACCCGCAGCAGCGGTTCGGCAATGCGCTGGCGGCGTTCCTGATGCGGCGCCTGTACGGCGTCACCGTCACCGACCTGGGGCCGTTCCGCGCCGTGCGATGGGAGGCGCTGTCGCGGATCGGGATGGAGGATCGGGACTACGGGTGGACGGCCGAGATGCAGGTGAAGGCGTTCAAGCTCGGTCTTCGTTACGCGGAGGTCCCGGTGTCGTACCGGCGGCGGGTGGGGCGCTCGAAGATCGCCGGGACGGCGCGGGGGACGGTGCTCGCGGGCGCGAAGATCGTGAGCACGATCCTCAAGTACAGGTAGGACTGCCCCCTATTTGTCGTGAATCGTCTTGACGATGAGAATCTCGAACCGCTTGGTCCCCGACGGAACTTCGATCTTGACGATCTCGCCGTCCTTCTTGGCCATCAGCCCGCGCCCGATCGGGGACGCGATCGAGACGAGCCCCTTCTCGAGATCGGCGAGCTCCGGGATGACGAGCTCGTAGGTGAACTCGATCTCCGTCTCGAGGTCGATCATCGTCAGCCGCGAGCCGAGCCCCGCACGGTCGCGCGGGATCTTGTCGAGGTTCATGGTCGCGAGCTCCGACAGGCGGGTCCGGAGCTGGCCGATCCGCGCCCTCACGAAGCGCTGACGATCGAGGGCGGCGTGGTACTCGGCGTTCTCGCGGAGGTCCCCCATGGCGACCGCGACCTTGATCTCCCTCGGAAGTTCGACGGTCAGCTCGCGCTCCAGGGCCTTGAGTTCCTGCTCGAGCTTGTCGCGGACCTCTTTCACGCGAAACCTCCCGGTCGAACCGGAAAACATTAGCAGGCCGGGGCGTTTTCTCCCAGTAAGGGATATCCGGGGTCAGTTGGGACGCGTTGACACCCCTCCACCCCCCCTCTACCATGAACTTCCGCCAGGGGGCCGGCGGGGAGAGCCACCATGGACGGTCGCCGCGTCAAGTTCGTTCTCATCGGGTTCGGGATCGTCGCGACGATGGGGTTCATGCTCGTCGTCGGCACGCAGAAGCCCGATGGCGGATTCGCCTACTATGTCACGGTGCACGAGTTTCTCGACAAAGGGCAGCCGCACGGGCATTTTCGGATCAACGGGAAGGTGGCCAAGGGGACGATCGAGCGCAAGCCGGACGGGCAGCGGGTCCTCTTCACGATCATCGACAAAGGGGGGGCCGCCACCCTCCCCGTCGACTACACCGGCGTGATCCCCGACACCTTCGTCGAGGACGCCGACGTGGTGGTCGAGGGGAAGCAGGGCGAGGACGGAGTCTTCCGGGCGACGACCCTGCTCGCCAAGTGCCCCTCGAAGTACGAGGCCGCCACCGGGAACGAGCGGGCGGCGCGATGAACGTGCCGACGCTCGGACACTTCCTCCTGTTCCTCGCCCTGGCCGCCTCGGCGTGGGCCGCGACCGCGGCATGGCTCGGTACCGTCTCCAAGGGGCGCGGGCTGCAACGGAGCGCCGAGCGGGGGCTCGTCGCCGCATGCGCCTGCATCGCCGTGTCGGTGGTCGCGCTCGAGTACGGGTTCGTCACGAACGACTTCCGGCTGGACGCGGTCTACCACTACTCGAGCGTCGCCCAGCCTCTCGCCTACAAGATCGGCGCGCTGTGGGGCGGCCAGGCCGGAAGCCTCCTGCTCTGGGCGCTCATCCTCTCGGTGATGGCCACGATCGTCGTGGCGACGAACCGGGTCAAGAACCGCGCGCTGATGCCCTGGGCGACGCACGTCATCGCGATCGTGCTCAGCTTCTTCCTGGTCCTGGTCAACTTCATCGCGAACCCCTTCGAGCTGGGGCCGTGGCGCCCCGACGGCGTCGGGTTGAACCCCCAGCTGAAGAATTACTGGATGATGATCCACCCGCCGACGCTCTACCTCGGCTACGTCGGATTCACGATCCCGTTCGCCTTCGCGATCGCGGCGCTGGCGACGCGCCGCACCGGCGACATCTGGTTCCGGACGACCCGTCGTTGGACGGTGTTCGCCTGGTTCTTCCTCGGGGCTGGCATCTTGATGGGATCGTACTGGGCCTACATCGAGCTCGGGTGGGGCGGGTACTGGGCTTGGGATCCGGTCGAGAACGCGTCGCTGATGCCGTGGCTCGCCGGGACGGCCTTCCTCCACTCCGTGATGATCCAAGAGAAGAAGGGGATGCTCAAGGTCTGGAACATGTCGCTGATCATCCTCGCCTTCTGCCTCTCGATCTTCGGCACGTTCCTGACGAGGAGCGGCATCATCTCGTCGGTCCATTCGTTCGCGACCTCCGACATCGGACCCGCCTTCGCCTGGTTCCTCGGGATCACGTTCTTCGGCTCGCTCGTGCTCCTCGTCCTGCGCCTCCCCGACCTCGCCTCCGAGGCGCGACTCGAATCCGTGGTGTCGCGCGAGGCGAGCTTCCTCTTCAACAACGTCGTGCTGGTCGGCATCGCGGCGACCGTGCTCCTCCTGACGACCTTCCCGCTGTTCTCCGAGGCGGCGACCGGCCGCAAGGTCACGATGGGCCCGCCGATCTTCAATCTCGTCAACATCCCCTGGGCCCTCGTGCTCTTGGCGCTCATGGGCATCGGCCCGCTGATCGCCTGGAGAAAGGCCTCCCGCGAGAACCTGCGGCGGAACTTCGTCGTGCCGGGGGTGGCCGGCGTCTGGGTTCTGCTGCTCGCGCTCGTTCTCCTGGGACGCCCCGCGCAGGATGCGCTCCGGGCCTGCGGCCGCTCGATCCTCCACGCCGATCCCGCGAGCTTTTTCGACGCCCTCAAGACCTTCTACCCGGCGATCTGCTTCGGACTGTCCGGGTTCGTCCTCGCCACCGTCGTGCTGGAATTCTGGCGCGGCGTTCGCGCGAGGCTCCACCAGCACCAGGAAAGCGTCGGCGTGGCGTTCTACCGGCTCATTGCGCGCAACAAGCGGCGCTGGGGCGGGTACGTCGTCCACGTCGGGACCGTGGTCGTCTTCATCGGGATCGCGGCCTCGTCCGCCTACAAGAAAGAAACCGTCCAGATGTTGGCGCCGCAGGGGACGCTGAAGATCGACGGCTACGCGATGACCTACGACGGGTACCGGCTCGAGGCGATCGACGACTTCGTCTCCGCCGTCACCGAGGTCTCGCTGTGGCAGGACGGCCGGTTCGTCGGGCGTCTCGAGGCCGAGCAGCGCTGGCACCCGAACATGCTGTTCCCCGACCTGAAGGCCTCGTTCCTGAGGGCCAAGTCGGCGCGGCTCGGCGACCGGGCTTCCTACCGGGCGGCGGTTCAGGACGTCTTCCAGACGATCGACCGGCTGGAAGGAAGCGCGGGGCGCGAGGTCAAGACCCCGTCCACCGAGGTCGCGATCCACAAGAGCGCCTCGCTGGCGGCACTCAACCGGTTCGGCGAGGACTTCTACGTCACCCCGCTGGGCGTCGACCCGTTCACCGGCCAGGCGAACTTCCGCGTCTTCGTCAACCCGATGGTCAACTTCCTGTGGGCCGGAGGGTTCGTGCTCGTCTTCGGCGCCGTCCTGTGCATCCTCCCCGACAAGCGGGAGCGGAAACGCCTTCAGGCGGCGATGGCCGTCGATGAGCGCGCGGCGGCCTGATGGCCGCGGGCTCGACCCCATGATCCCCGCCCTCGTCGTGCCTCCCGGCGCCGCAGGGCAGGCCTACGAGAAGGCCGCGTCGACGATCCTGTGTGATTGCGGATGCCATCCGCAATCCGCCAAGGAATGCGCCTGCTCGCGCGCCGAGGAGATGCGGACGGCGATCGCCTCTGAGGCCTCCTCGGGGAAGAGCGGCGAAGCGATCATCGCCGGATACGTGGCGAAGTACGGGCAAAAGATCCTCATCTCCCCCGAGGCCTCCGGGTTCAACCTCGTGGCCTGGGTCGGCCCGGGGGTCGGCATCGTGGCTGCGGCCCTCGTGATCAGCCTGGCGATGCTCCGCTGGCGCCGTAAGCCCCCCACGGCACCGCCGGCGGGTCTCCCCGGACCGTCCGCCGACGACGCCGCCTATCGAGCGCGGCTCGCGGCCGACGTGGAGGACCTCCGTTGATCGCGTACCTCCTCATCGCCGCCGCGGCGCTCGGCGCCGCTGGGTTCGTGCTGGCCCCGCTCTTCCGTTCCGACGCCGCCGAGGCGGAGCGGGTCGCGAAGCGCCTCTCGGCCGAGGACGACCTGCACGCCCACCAGGCCATGGCGGTCGCCGCCCTTCGCGACCTCGAGGACGACCGGGCCACCGGCAAGCTCGACGACCTGGACTACGCGACCATGAAGGGTTCGCTCGAGGCGAAGGCGATCGACCTCATGAAGCGCATCGATGCCGCCGCGGCGGGCAAGGAGCCGCTCTGAGCTCCTCGACCGCGACGCCGCTCGTGACCGCGCGCGGCCTCACCCGGCGGTTCGGAGCGCGCGTGGCGATCGACCGGGTCGATTTCGAGGTCGTGGAGGGCGAGTCGCTGGCCTTGTTCGGCGGCAACGGAGCGGGAAAGTCCACGCTCCTGAGGCTCCTCGCCGGATCGTTGCGCCCGACCGAGGGGTCGATCGCGATCGAAGGGACCGAGCCGCGCCACGCCCCGGCGCGGGTCCGGAACCGTGTCGGCGTGGTCGCCCACGGGACGCTCCTCTACGACGACCTGAGCGCCGAGGAGAACCTCGTCTTCTTCGCGCGCCTCCACGGCGTCCCCCACCCCGCCGAGCGCGCGAAGGAGCTTCTCGCGGCGCTCGGCCTCGGCGACCGCGCGGAGGACCCGGTCCGGTCATTCTCGCGCGGCATGCAGCAGCGGGTCGCGCTCGCCCGCGCGCTCGTGCACGCGCCTCCCCTCTTGCTCCTGGACGAGCCGGGCACCGGGCTCGACGTCTCCGCCCGCGCGCGCTTTCACGACGCCTTGCGCGGTGCCGCGGCCGAGGGCGCCACCTGGATCCTCGTCACCCACGCGGCCGAGGAAGGGCTCGCCCTGTGCCCCCGGTGGCTGTTCCTCGAGCGCGGCCGCGTGGAGGACTCCGGCACCAACCGTGGCCCCGACGCGGATCGCCTCGTGGCCCGGTTGCGCGAGATCGCGTGAGCGCGCGCGAGGGGGGCGCGCCCCCGGGCTTCCTCGGCGCCGCCCTTCTGGTCGCGAAGAAGGATTTCGCGATCGAGGGGCGGACGCGGGAGTCGCTCGCCGCCACCGTCCTCTTCGCGCTCATCGTCCTCGTCGTCTTCGCCTTCTCGTTCGACCTCGACCTGATCCGCCGCCTCGGGACGTCGAAGATCGTCCCCGGGATGCTCTGGGTGACCCTCGCCTTTTCCGCGATCGTCGGGTTCAACCGCTCGTACGCTATGGAGCGCGCGCGCGACGCGATGACCGCCCTGGCTTTGGCGCCGGTCGATCGCGGCGCGATCATCCTGGGGAAGACGATCGCCAACTTCGGCATGCTCGTCGTGCTCGAAGCGGTGGTCATCCCGCTGACCGGAATCTTCTTCGACCTCGATCTCGTCTCGGTCGCGCTTCCGCTCGGCGGCGTCGTCCTGCTCCACTCGCTGGGGCTGGCGGAGCTGGGGACGGTCTTCGGCGCCGTCGTCTCGAGGCTCGGCCGCGGCGAGGCGTTCCTGGCGACCCTCCTGCTTCCCGCCGCGACCCCGCTGTTCCTCTCGGCGGTCCACTGCACCGGGACGATCTTCGAGGGAGGGAGCCTGGCGGCGGACTCGAAATGGCTCCTGGTGACCGCCGGCCTGGACGTCCTGTATTTTCTGGTCGCCTGGTTGATCGCCGATGCGATCCTGGAGGAATGATGCGCCAGCGCGTCTCCCAGCTCTACGCCGCCCTGCTCGCCGCCGGGGCGATCCTCCTCGCGTGGGCGCTGTACTACGTGTTCCTGGTCGCCCCCGAGGAGCGCGTGATGGGGGCGGTGCAGAAGATCTTCTACTTCCACGTCCCGATCGCGATGGTGACGTTCCTTTCGGTCTTCATCCTGCTCGCGGGCAGCGCCGGCTACCTCTGGACGCGCGCGGCGATCTGGGACCACCTCGCCATCGCGGCGTGCGAGGTCGGGCTCGTCTTCTGCACGCTCGTCCTCGTGACCGGCCCGATCTGGGCGAAGCCGGCGTGGGGCGTCTGGTGGACCTGGGAGGCCAAGCTGACGACGACCCTGATCCTGTGGCTTCTCCTGTCCGGATGCCTGCTCGCGCGCCGCTATGCCGCGACCCCCGAGCAGGGGGCCCGCGTCGGATCGGTCCTGGGGATCGTCGCGGCGCTCGACGTCCCGGTGATCTACAAGGCGGTCGATTGGTGGCGCGGCCAGCACCCGATCGTCTTCGGTCCCGGCCTCGCCGATCCTCTGACGCCCGAGATGCACGTCGCGCTGCGCATCGCGATGGTCGCGATTCTCGTCCTCTACCTCGTCCTTCTGATCGCGCGGATGCGCCTGGCGTCGATCGAGGATCGCGTGGCCGTGCTGGAAGAGAACGCCGGGAGGTCCCGATGAAGAGCTATACGTTCCTGTTCTGGGGTTACCTGGTCGTGTGGATCGGCCTGGTCACCTACCTCGCCATGCTCGGGCGACGGCTGACCGCGACCACGAAGAGGCTCGACGCGCTCGAGAAACGCCGGAACGGCTAGCGGTCACTTCACCGCGTCGTCGAGCCGTTCGAGCGACCCGAGGTCCGCGGCGGCCAGGGCGTCCTTCCTCTTCTCGAACTCGTCGTGGAGCGCGGGATCGACGGTGCCGCCGGACTTCCAGGCACGCCACGACGCGCGAACGGAGGCGTAATCCGATTCGCTCAGTCCCGCGGCGGCGAGCGCCTCGTACCGTTCTCCCTTGTAGGCCGCCATCGCGTCGACTTCGATCCCGGTCCGGACGCCCTTCATCGACGTGTAATCCCCGGAGAGCTCTGCGTCGATCTTCTTGAACTTGAGCGGAGAGCGCGCGATGACGGCGGCGATGGCCTTCCGTCCCGCGAGGAATCCGTCCACGAGACGAGCCGGCGTGAGCGGCGCCGCGGTCGTCACGGGAGCGGCGGAGAGATCCGGCATCCGGGCGGGCGCTTCGGCGGGAGGCAGATCGTGCACGGACTTCGATGGAACGCGCGACCCGAGCTGGCGTGCGAGGACCCCCAACGCTGCGATCCCCACGAGCCCGATGGCGGCGACGATGACGATGAGGCGCTTCTCGCGAGTCATGGACCCCCTCCCCGGGCGGCGAATTGTAGCGGGAGTCCTCCGGAGCGGCTACCGCGCAGGACGTCCCCTACGGCGCCTGTTCGGCCCCGCAGGCATCCACCGGACGCACCTGATAGTAAGCGGGCCCCGAGGGCGCCGCGTCCACCCACGACGCGGCGGCGGCGACGGCCGCCGCCGTCCATGGTCCCGCCCCCGAGGAGGCTCGGTAGATGCGGTACGACGTCGCCCCCGGGCACGGAGACCAGCCGAGCTGGACGGAGCCGGAGGCGAGGCGCGAGGCCCGCACCGTGTCCCCCATCGACGCGGCCGGGGCGTAGACGGCGACGTCGGCCACGGCGGCGGCCGCCTGGAGGTTGCCGTGATCGTCGATCGCCCGCGCCTCGAGATGGTGCCAGCCGGCCGTAAGCCCCGCGAACGACGCCGAGAACCGCTCTTGCGGCAAGCCCCATCCCCCGTCCGCCGCCGAGGCGGCGGCCCAGGGCGCCCCGTCCGCGCGGACGTCGACACCGGCGATCCGGTTGATGCTGATGCTCGCTCGCGACGTGCTCGTCGCCGGATTCCGGTTGGTCGGAGCGACGACGGTGGCGAGGCCGGACAGCGCGGGCACGCCGCACACGGGCGAGGTGACGGGATCGAGGAACGTCGCGGGATCCTCGCCGACGACGTCGATCGTGCCGTCGCCGTCGAGGTCGGCCCACCCGATCTGGCGCCGGGTGGCGGGGCACATCGCGTCGCCGTCGGTGATCATCACGCACGGTACGAAGGCCGGGTTGCAGGCGGTGCAGTTCGCGTCGGCTCCGTCCAGGTAGCCCCGATGCTCGGAGCACGTGCAGGCGCTCGCCGCGTACTCGTCGAACGCCCAGAACGAGTGGAGGATCTCGTGGCGGACGACCATGTCCATCCGGTCGATTCCCCACGCGGCGTCGTCGTACGTCAGAACCATGTGCGGACCGCCGATCCAGGTGTAGGCGAATCGCCCGTCGGCGAACTTCCCGTCCGCGTCCACGAGGGAGTCGGCCACGAAGATCGTGACCGCCCAGTCGGTCCCGTCCGCCGCCCGCGTGTCGGCGTCGAAGGCGCGCATCCGCGTGAAGCGATCTCCCGAGGCGTAGCCGAGCTTCGACGCGATCTGCTTCACCCACAGGTCCTCGCCGGTCGTCCCTCCCGGGTCGGCCGCGCGGCGGATCGGCTCGTACGAGGTGCGGGCCCGCGGGTCGGTGCGTCCGGCGATCAGGTGGTAAACGAAGCTCAATCCGGCCTGCGGCTCCTGGAGGCGCACCCATTCGAGGCCGGCCGCGATGCGCGCCACGACGTCGGCCTCGCGATCCGCCGACCAAGTCTCGGTCGAGGGATCGACGGACCCGTCGCTCTCCGGAAGGACGATCGTCACGCTGACCGAGCCCGCCAGGTATTCGCTCGTGTTGACGTCGGTGGCGCCGAACGGACCCCGCGGAGACGACGTCGCGGCCTCGAATCGCCGCCCCCCTGGTGCGGCCGCCGGAGCGGCGAACCGGCTCGACGCGCGAACGGCGTCTAGGTCCGCCGCCGGAGGGAGGAGCGCGTCGTCCGGCGGAACCTCGGCGGCAGCAGAGCCGCCACGGTCGCGTGCCGTAGCACCTCCACCCGCGATCGCGTTCCAGGCGGCCAGCCCGACCGACCGATCGCGGCCGCGGCCGGAGCGATCCGCGCCGGCGTTCATCTCGACCTGCCGGACGCCGGCGAGCTGCAGCGCGCGGAATTCCGATCCCGCCGGAAGGTCGACGACC
>JBGQLU010000084.1:0-16323 GCA_041500265.1 Acidobacteriota bacterium
CAGGTCGACCCGCTGTCCGTGGTGCTCGGCGCGCTGCGCACGCCTCCCGAGCCCGACGAGCTGCGTTTGGAGATGGTCCGGCGCTGGGTCCGGCGCGACCAGCGCTCCCGTGCCGAGCGCGCCGCGGGCCTCGTCATGGACCCGCGGGGACGCGAATCCGCAATGGAAATCCTGCGTCCCCTCAGCCCAACTCCGGCCGGGTCCTGAAGGCCACGGCAGCGTGGCATTGCGGGTCTGACGGCTTCACCGTATATGACTCGCTCGGCGGG
Organism: Acidobacteriota bacterium; assembly: GCA_041500265.1. Classification (GTDB taxonomy): domain Bacteria; phylum Acidobacteriota; class Polarisedimenticolia; order Polarisedimenticolales; family DASRJG01; genus DASRJG01. The sequence continues at coordinate 270 of JBGQLU010000084.1, forward strand.
GGGATTCTTGTCATTCCGACCTTGGCGGGACCTCGGGGGTCCTCGGGGGGAGGGATCGATGCGGACGCGGACCATCGCGCGCCTGGTTCTGATTTTGGCCGCCGCCGGGCTGTCCTCCACCCGACCGTCCTCCTGGGCCCAGACGACCGTCTGGGCCGATGATTGCGCGGGAACGGGGACCGGCACGCAGGGCGATCCCTACTGCAAGATCCAGACCGCGATCTGCAACATCAAGACCTCCGGCGGGTCTGTGAACGTGATGCCGGGCACCTATCACGAAGCCATCCGCATCGCGGCCAACGTCGCCGTCGTCTCGACCGACGGCCCCGCGGTGACGATCCTCGACGGCGCGGGCAAAGCCTGCATCTCCAGCGATTTTTGCACGGTCTTGGCGACGACCGGCTGCTCGACGGTCTATTTCGGCTCGGCCGCGAACTCCGGAAGCCGCCTCGAAGGGTTCCACATCATCAACGGCACCGGCATCGATCAGTCCGGATTCAACGCGAGAATCGGCGGCGGGATGACCGTCTACGGCTCGTCCCCGACGATCACGAGAAACGAGATCGTCGGCAACTCGATCGCCAGCACGCAGTACAAGATCTTTTACGGCGGCGGGATCTACATCAACGGGTTGGATCCGGCGAACCCTCCTCGCCCCATCATCACCAACAACCTGATCCAGGGAAACGCTGCCGATCCGCCCGCCGGCCAGAGCCAGACGAAATCGAGCGAGGGGGACGGCGGCGGGATCTACATCGGATACAACTCCGCCCCGATCATCGATTCGAACACGATCAAGTCGAATCGAGCCGGCAATCCCGCGACGCAGAACCAGTTCGGCGACGGGGGGGGCATCGCGGCTTACAGCCGCGTCACGGTCGCCGATACGATCATCCGACGGAACACCATCAGCGACAACAATGCCGCCGATTACGGCGCCGGAATCGCGTTCGGACAGTACGACAAGCTGACCCCGCACCAGCCGTCCCGGGCGACCGTGGACAACAACATTTTCTACATCAACGGCGGGGTGGACGGCGGCGCCATCGGCACGATCACCACGCTCGCGAAGTTCTACAACAACACGTTCGACAACAACAACGCCTCGCTCCACGGGGGCGCGATCTACTTCGGGAACACCGACGTCGCGGGAGACCTCGCCGAGTTCGTCAACAACACGGTGACCTTCAACCAGGCGACGGGAACCGGATTGGGCGGGGGCATCTACGTCTACCCCGGGATCAGCCCGACGGTCCGGAACAACGACATCTTCGGCAACACGCCGACGAACGTCGCCGGAGGGAAGACCGACGCGGACTATATCGGCGTCAACGGCGGGATCGGCGTCGACCCCCTCTACGTGAACCGCAACGGGACCCCACCCGACTATCACCTGCAGCCCGGAAGCCCGGTGATCGACGTGGGCGACAACTCCGTGGCCACGGCGCTGCCGTCCGACTTCGGTGGCGCGCCGCGCATCCAGGACGCCGACTACAACGGCACCGCGACCGCCGACATGGGAGCGTACGAATACTCGCCCGATTTCGACGGCGACGGCACCCCCGATTGGCAGGACACGGATGACGACGGGGATGGCGTCCCGGACGCGACGGACTGCGCTCCGCTGGCCAAAGGGGTCACGCAACCCCCGAATCCTGTAGCGAACTCTCTCCGCGTCGCAAAGAACGGCGACGTGAGCTGGCTGCATTCGTACCAGGGGCATACCTACGGCGTCTACAAGGGAACGTTCGGCAACGGCTTGCCGTTCGCGTACAACGAAACGTGCCAGGACAGCGAGAGGACCAGCCGCCTCTGGAACGATCCCACGACCCCCACCCCGGGCCGCGGCTTCTACTACATCGTCAGCGCGAAGAACTCCTGCGGCGAGAGCACGGCGACCGGAAACCACGCCGCGCTGGCGGCGTGCGCGGCCGCGAATCGGAACAGCGACGCCGACACGCCGAAGGACATCGCGGACAACTGTCCGGTCACTGCGAACGCCACCCAGGGGGACGTCGACGCCGACTCCGTCGGCGACGCGTGCGACAACTGCGCGAGCTTGGCGAACGTCGATCAGGCCGACACCGACGGCGACGGGCGCGGCGACGCCTGCGACAACTGCATCGCGGTCGCGAACGTCACCCAGACCGATACCGACGGCGACGGCGTGGGCGATGCCTGCGACAACTGCGTTTCGGTCGCGAACTCGAGCCAGGCCGACGCCGACCATGACGGGCTCGGCGACGCGTGCGATCCCGACGACGACAACGACGGCGTGAACGACACCAGCGACAACTGCCCGCTCGTCTCGAACGCGAACCAGGCCGACGTGGACGGCGACGGCAAGGGTGACGCCTGCGACAACTGTCCGAGCGTTGCCAACGCCAGCCAAGCCGACGTCGACCTCGACGGACGCGGCGACGCCTGCGACAACTGCGTCACCGTCGCCAACGCCAACCAGGCCGACACGGACGCCGACGGGCGCGGCGACATCTGCGACAACTGCGCGACGGTCGCGAATCCGACCCAGGCCGACTTCGACGGCGACGGCCTAGGGGACGCGTGCGACCCCGACGACGACAACGACGGCGTCCCCGACGCTCTCGATTGCGCGCCGCTCAACCCCGCGGTCTCGGCACCGCCGGGCGAACTGAGCGGCGTCACCGTGACCAAGGGCGCGAGCACGACGCTGGCCTGGACGGCGGCCTCGGGCTCGGGGATCGTCTACGACGTCGCGGGCGATGGGATCGCCTTGCTCATCTCCGCGCACGGCGCTTCCGGGGCGACGTGCCTGCAGAACGACGCTCCGGCCAACACGTGGAACGACGCTCGTCCCGATCCGTCGCCCGGATCCGGGTACTACTACATGGTGCGCGCGCAAAACGTCTGCGGCGGGGGGACCTACGGGTTCGCCACCGGGGGAGCCGAGCGGCTGCCGACCTCCGCGTGCCCCTGAGCGGCCTCCGGCCGCGCCGTTCGGCCCGCCGTTCGGGCGGGCTTCCGAGATCCGCGACGCGGTTGTCCCACCGCGGGATCTCGTTTATAGTTCCGCGTTCGTTTCGCCTCGAAGTATAGATTCCGGCCTCGGCCGGTTGCGGGCACGGAGGACGCTGTCGCCATGACGTCGAGGGTTTGGCTGGGGTGTGTCGCCGCGCTTGCGGTCGCTGCCGTCGTCGGTCTTCCGGGCTGCAGCCACGACACGGTGACGTCGAGCACCGCGGGCCTCGCGGTCAACTATCTCCCGAGTCCGTCCGGCGCCGGCCGGTTCGAACAGGGATCGATGGGAATCACGAGCGTCAATTTCGTTCCCGCCGATCCGGCGCTCGCGGCGCTAACTCCGGGAAACGACCTGACCTTGGGCGCCGGCATCACGGCGGATCTCACCACGACGGTCCCGCAGACGCTGTCCCACGTGGCGCTCGCGCCCGGAGGGTACAAGGTCACGCAGATCAAGATCGTCCCCCCGCAGCTCGTCGACGAGAACCCCGACACCGCCTCGGCGGACTGCATCAAGCGGCTCGTCTCGGTTCCCAGCGGGCCCGCGTTCGCCCAAGTGCCGGCCGAATACGTCTTCGACGAGTCGGACGGGTTCCAGTTCACCGTGCGCCCGGGCCAGACGAAGCTGAGCATCACAGTGGACGTTCCCACGATGCTCAAGGGGTATGACGGCGCCTTCACGTGCCAGGACGATTGTGGTGCCGGCACACCGTGCCTGACGGCCTTCGACCCTGCCAAATTCCGCACCGTGTTGCTGAACACGGTCTCGATCCAGTAGGAGCCGGAAGCCCGTGGGCCGCCTGACGCGCGGGGCCTTCCTCCTCGCAGCGCTCGGGCTCTCGCCGTCCTGCCAGACGGTCCGGGACCCGTTCCCCCCCCAAAGCGCGCTCACCATGGACGTAACGGACAGCGCGATCGGGACCCAGCGGACCGCGCCTCCGACGCCCCAGATCGTGTCCTGGACGATCGAGACCGCGGAGGCCTCGGGAATCACCGGGTTCGACGGGACGTACTCGTTCCTGCGCCGTGCCCCTTGCGACTACCAGCTGAACGTCGCGAGCCTGGTGTCGTTTTCTTCCGCCTGCGGGAGCGGCGGGCTGACGCTCGCCCCCGGGGTCGACCAGAAGGTCACGTTCAAGGTTCGCTTCTCGCGCATCGAGCTTCGGCAGGCCGCTCGGCAGGATCTGTCGCCGACGGCCGACCCCGACGGGGACGGCATTCCGAACGCCACCGACAACTGTCCGATCGTCTACAACCCCGACCAGGCGGACGTCGACCTCGGAGCGGAGGTCTCCCGGGTCGGGGACGCCTGCTCCATTCTCGACAACCAGGGGAAGCCGACCATCCCCGACCAAGACGTCGACGACGTTCCCGACGGCTTCGACAACTGCCTCTGGTATCCGAGCCCGCGCGGCTCCACCGGCGCGACGCCCCCCGACCTCAACGCCAACGGCATCGGCGACGCCTGCGAGCGCACCGCCGCCGTGGTCCTGCCGGCCGGCGGCCTCTCCCTCGTCTGCAAGGACGTGACGTTCAAGACGGCGCCCTCCAGGAACAGCTTCTTCCGGATGGACTTCGGAAAGGCCGGCGTGCTCGGCTGCGATTCGACGCTGACGAACTGCGCCTTGGACCCTTCGAAAATCGTCCTGTCGCTTTCGGGAACCACGACCACGTTTCCGTGCGAGCCGGCACCCTGACGCGTTCGGCGGGCTTTTCGCCCGCATCCTCGCGAAAAGGAGGTACATTCCCGGCATGGCGTCGTTCGACCAGGAGCTTTCGCGCCTGGTGAGGGAGTTGAATGCCCTCTCGGGAGGGGTGTCGCTCCCGGCGGTGGAGCGCGACGCCGCCGGCAGGCTCACGCTCGACCGCCTCCTCGAGCGCGTGGTCGACTCCGGGGCCTCCGATCTCCTCCTCGTCGCCGGGATTCCGCCGACCGCGCGGATCGACGGGCGGCTGATCGCCGTCGATCCGTCGGCGCTCGACGGACGAGGCGTGCGGGCGCTGGCTCAGGAAATCCTCGACGAGGCGCAGGAGCGCCGGCTCGAATCCGAGCGCTCGATCGACTTCTGTTTCGACCGGCCCGGACGGGGGCGGTTCCGCTGCAACGTCCACCATCAGCGAGGGACGGTCGCCGTGGCGATCCGCGCGCTTCCCGCGGCGATTCCGACGCTCGACGAGCTCAACCTCCCCGAGACGCTGGGCCGGTTCGCCGCGCTCGAGCGAGGGTTGGTGTTGATCGCCGGGCCGTCGGGTTGCGGCAAGACGACCACGCTGGCCGCGCTCGTTCACGCCGTCAACCGCACGCGCAACGTCCACGTGGTGACGGTCGAGGACCCGGTCGAATACCGCCACGCTCACGGCACGGCGATCGTCGAGCAGATGGAGCTCGGCCGGGACGTGAGCTCGTTCTCGGCCGCTCTCCGGAGCGCCCTGCGCCAGGATCCGGACGTCCTGCTGGTCGGAGAGATGCGCGATCGCGACACGATGGCCATGGTGCTGACCGCCGCCGAGACGGGTCATCTGGTCTTTTCCACCCTGCACACCGCGACGGTCGCGCAGACGCTCGACCGAATCATCGACGTGTTCCCGGAGGACCGCCAGGGTCAGATCCGGGCTCAGCTCGCCCTCTCGCTCGCCGGCATCGTGATCCAGACGCTGCTTCCGTTGAAGCAGGGGCGCGGGCGGGTCCCGGCGGTCGAGATTCTCTTCGCGACCGACGCGACGAGGAACTTGATCCGGCGTGGGCAAAATCACCAGATCCACGCGCAGATGGCGTTGGCGCGGGGCGCGGGCATGATGACGCTCGACGAATCCCTCGCGCGGCTCGTGCGCACCGGAAAGGTGGACCGCGACCAGGCCGCCGCGCGGGCGGTCCACGCCGAGGAATTCGAGAGCTATCTCCGCTGAGAGGGGTCGGGCGTCAGGCCCGGACCGGCTTCCGGCGCCGCTTCCCGGCGATCGCCTGCTCGAGAATCGTATCGATCGCCGCGCCGACGGCCGACGGCTCGATCGGCTTCGCGAGACACCGGACGGCCCCGCATTCGACGATCCGGGTCTCGGTCTCGGGGGTGTGATATCCGGTTATCGCCACGACGATCGTGGAGGAGGTCTCCGGGTCGGCCTTGATCGTCCGGCAGACCTGGAACCCGTCGAGCCCCGGCATGCGGAGATCGAGGAGGACGATGTCCGGCCGGAACGTGGCGACCAGGCGGCCGGCCTCGAAGCCGTCCGCGGCCGTCATGACCTCGTAGGGGTTGACCGTGCGCCGGGCCAGGCTCTCGGCGATCACTTCGCGGATGGTCGCCTCGTCGTCCACGACGAGCAGCCGGGGGCGTCCGGACCCATCGCGCAATTCGTCGGGGAGCGGGATCCCGTTCTCGCGCATGAACCGCGCGAGGTCGTCACGGCGGATCCGCCGGTGTCCTCCCGGGGTCCGGAAGGCCGGAAGGCGTCCCGCATTCACCCAGTTGATGATCGAGAGCGGTGAGACGTGGCAAAGCTTGGCCGCTTCGAACGTCGTGAAGACCGACTTGTCTCGCATCACGCCCGTCCTAGATTATTTTCAACTATTGCAAGAAGCCGCCGTGAATATGAACGTTTCCGGTTCGGGTGTCAACCCACCAGCCGGCGTTTTCGTAAGATGTCGGGGTCGATCGGCCGCTCAGTCCCGCTCGGCGGGCATCCCCTCCACCATGACCGGATCGCTCTGCTCGCGAAGCCGCGTCCTCCCGCTGAAATCGATCCAGTGGCCGGAGCGGTGCGCCTTCGTTTCCAGGTAGAAGCGGTTGTGAGCGTTCGGGGGAATCATGTGCGGGATCCGCCCGCCGACCTTGAGCCCGTACTGCTCGAGCTGGCGGATCTTCCGGGGGTTGTTCGTCATCAGCTGAACGGAGCCGATCGACAGGCTCTTCAGCATGTGCGCCGCGATCGCATAGTCCCGCTCGTCGTCCCGGAACCCCAGCGCCAGATTCGCCTCGACGGTGTCGAGCCCGGCGTCTTGCAACGCGTAGGCACGGACCTTGTTGATGAGTCCGATCCCGCGCCCCTCTTGCCGGAGGTACAGCAGGCAGCCGCGCTCCATGCCGCCCAGCCGGCGAAGCGCGACCTCGAGCTGATCCCGGCAGTCGCACCGAAGCGACCCCAGCGCATCGCCCGTCAGGCACTCGGAATGGAGGCGCGTCGGAACATCGTCGCGGCCGATCACGTCCCCGTGGACGACCGCCACGTGTTCCTTGGCGTCGCGGTTGTTCCAGAAGGCCACGATTCGAAAGGTGCCGAACCGGGTCGGAAGGTCGGCGACTCCGACCACCTTCACGCAGACCTTGGCCGCCCCGAATCCTTCGCACTCGTGGTCCCGGTCGCGCTCGACGAGGGACTCCAACAACGCGGCGTCCGCCATGTTCACTCCTCTTCCAGGAGGCGCGCCGCGCTCGCATTCCCCGCGAGCCAGGCCGCCTCGATCCCCCCACCGGGGGCGAATGACTCTCCCGTCACGATGACCCGGGTCCCGCCGGGCAACCGGACGGCCAGCGGACGGGACATCTCGCTTCCGCGATCCGTCCGTGCATACCGCCACCGGTGCGGCTGACTCCACGCCGGCTCCCCGGCCCACGAACCGACGAGGCGAGCCGTCTCCGCGAGCAGCTCCCGCGCCCACGATGCCGGGTCGTCGTCCCCGTGCCGGAGCGACCAGCAGGGCCGCGCCTGGACCACGAGCACGAGCGCAGCCGGCGCTCGGCGCTTCGCCGAATCGTGGGAGACCGCTTGCACCACGGTCGATCCTCCGGGGTAGAGGATGTCCCAGTCCGGTGGGACGCCGCTTGGCCCGTAGCCGGCGATCAGGGTCAGGCACGCCTGGGTTCCGACCATGTCGAGGAGGCGAAGCACCGCCGAAGCCTCGCGCTCCTCCCCTGCCCAGGGCGCGAGCAGGCGGCGGGACGCGGGGGCCGGCAGCGCGAGGACGAGGTGATCCGGCGCGATCTCCTCCCCTGCCTCGGAGCGGAGCACGATCCGCCCGCCCCGTGCCGCGAGGGAGTCCACCGGGCATTCCAGGCGGACGTCGAGCCCGTCGGCCAAGCCTTTCGGGAGCGCCGTCATCCCCTCCGCGTACGCGAAACGCTCCTCCCGCGGGTCGAACGCCTTGGGAAGACAGGGAGGTCCGTCCCCTTCGATCTTGCGGGGCCACCCTTCGAGCACCGCCGCCGATCGAACGGCGCGGGCCGCGCCGAGGAACCGGGGATCGGAGCCGTGCACGAACGCGGCGCCGTGGTCCACCGGCTGGCCGTCGAACCGGCGCGTCGCGCAGCGGCCGCCGACGCCGCGGGAGCGCTCGAGCACGAGCGGGGTCCGCCCTCGCGCGACCAGGGACCGCGCGCAGGCGAGCCCGGCGATCCCGGCACCGACGATGACCGTCTCCGTCTCGACCCACCGGCGCATGGATCCATGGTAGCGGTGGCGGGGGGTTTCAGCCGGAACGGCCTCGGCCGGCCTTCCCGCCTTCGATCACGACCCGGCCGAACCGGTCCGGCTTGTGAAAATCGGGGGGGTCGGCGTACGTCGGCGACCAGGCCGTGAACTCCGCGGCAGCGTCCCGGGGCCGGTCGATCCGGTAGAAGTTCGCCCTCAGAACGCCGGGGGGCTCGGAGCTGCCCCAGAGGGCGCGCCACGGAAGGACAAGCTCCGCGGTCCAGCGGCCGGGCGCCGGGTGTCCGACCCGCGCGGTCAGCCCCGGGGCGTCCCAGCCCCGATCGACCCGCATCGTCTCGCGGCGCCCGTCGGGGTTGTCCACGATCGCGTCGAAGATCGCGCCGGCGGGATTCACCTCGATCTCGACGTAACGCACGGGGGTTCCGGCCCCGGGGGCGACGAAGATCTCGACCGCCTCCTCCTCCCACAGCGCGGAGTCGCGTCGAACGCGCGTGCATCGGATCTCGGCGTCGGCGCAATCGAACCTCACGTGGAGTCCGGAGACCGACCCGGCCAGGCGGACGGAGGTGGCTTGATTCGGAGGGCGTCCGTCCCGCGCGCCCACAAGGGGGGCGAGGACCTGCGCGAACTCCCATTCGTCCGGATCGAGCAGGCCGAACGGATCGAGGCGCGCCCCGCTCCCGATGCGTTCTTCGGGAACGCCCGGGACCATGCTAGCGGGTTTCGCCGCGCCGGTAGGCGTCGGGGTCGTGCCGCGTCAGGACCGCGTTCGGATCGGCGGCGTTGGCGAATCCCAGCTTCCGGTACAAGCCGTGCGCGTCGCGGGTGACGAGAAGCCATCGTCTCAGCCCGCGGAGCTCTGGGTGAGCCAGCACGGTTTCCACCAGCCATCGCCCCAGCCCCCGCCCCCGCCGGGACTCGAGCACGAAGACGTCCGCCAGGTAGGCGAACGTGGCGCGGTCGGTGACGACGCGGGCGAAACCGACCTGCGCGTCGCCCTCCAGGAGCGTGAAGCACAAGGAGTTCGCGATCGCTCGGAGGACGGTCTCGCGGGGAATCCCGCTCGCCCAGTACGACGTCTGGAGAAAGGCGTGGACGACGTTCGGATCCACGGCGGACGCGGCATCGGTGATGCGGTAGGGGGGGCGCTCCATGAGCACGACATCTCCCAGGGGGGCCCGCTCAGCCCCCGAGTCCGAATAGGGTGCGCGCGTTCCGCGTCGAGGCGTCCGCGACCCGGGCTTCGCTCTCGCCGCGCACGGACGCCAGCGTCGCTACCGTGTGCAGGAGAAAGGACGGCTCGCACCGCTCCCCGCGGTGCGGCACCGGGGACAAATACGGGGCGTCGGTCTCGACCAGGATCCTGTCCGAGGGAGCCGAGCGCGCCGCCTCGCGAACGGCTCCGGCGTTCTTGAAGGTGACGACCCCGCCGAACCCGAGCATCCACCCGAGTTCGAGGTAGGCCGCGGCCTCCTCGGGTCCGCCGGTGAACGCGTGGATGACGCCGCGATTCCGCCGATGCGCGCGCAGGATCGCGACCATGTCGGCGTGCGCCTCCCGGACGTGGATCACGACGGGGCGGTCCAGCGCCGCGGCGAGATCGAGCTGGCGCTCGAACCGCTCCGCCTGGACCCCGCGCGGGTCGAGGTCGTAGTGATAGTCGAGGCCGATCTCGCCGACCGCGACGATCCCCCCGTCGCGGAGCAGCGCGCGGAGCGCGTCGAGCGCGTCGTCGAACGCATCTCCGGCCGCGTGGGCAGTGAACGGGTCGATCCCCGCGCTCACCGCCACGTACCCCGGGTATCGCTCCAGAATCTCGAGCCCGCGGCGCGCGTCCTCGACGCCGGTGCCGATCGTCACGCACCCGGTGAGGGCCGCCTCCTTCGCCCGGGCGATCACCTGATCGAGGTCCCGGGCGAATTTCGGGTGGGTGAGATGGCAATGCGTGTCGATCAGTAGCGGTCGCGGCCGTAGCCGCCGCCACCGCCGCCACCGCCGCGGCGCATCCCGCCTCCCCCGGCTTCGCGCTCGCGCGCTTCATTGACCGTCAGTGGACGCCCGCCGAACGCCTGGCCGTTGAGCGAGCGGATTGCCGAGTCGGCGTCGTCCTGCGTCGCCATCTCGACGAAACAGAAACCGCGGGGCCGGCCGGTCTCGCGGTCCGTGACGAGCTTCACCTCGCGGACTCCGCGACCGCCCTGTTCGAACAGCGTTCGAATCTGCTGCTCGTCGGCACTGAACGGAAGGTTTCCGACGTAAAGCCTGGTCCCCATCGAACACTCCTTGCCGGACGGCGTGCTCGCCGTCCACGGACGGAAACACCGCGACCTTCGGCCGCGGGACGACCCTACGCCCCGAAACGGGGCCCAAAAGGAAACACCGCGAGAACGATTCCCGCGGTGCGCGCGATCTCGGTTCCATGAAAGACCTCGGTAGGGCCGCCAAGGCAGAAAAATTAAACCGTTCCGGCGCGGACTGTCAAGCGCCGCCCGGCGGCGTTCGCGGTCAGCGCAGGACCGCGAGAACGAGGATCCCGAGCGCGATTCGATACCACGCGAACGGCCGCAGGTCGTGGGTCGCGACGAACCGGATCAGCCATCGGATCGACGCCCAGGCGACGACGAACGAGACGGCCGTGGCGACGGCGAGCCAGGTCACGTCGCCCGGGGCGAGCAGGTCGCGCTTCTTGACCAGGTCGTAGACCGTGGCGGCGCCCAAGGTCGGGATCGCCAGGAAGAACGAGAACTCGGTCGCCGCCCTACGGTCGAGGCCGCACAGCAGGCCCCCGAGGATGGTCGCCGCCGAGCGCGAGAACCCGGGCCAGAGCGACGCGCATTGAGCGAAGCCGATCAGCGTCGCGCGACGGGGGCCGACCTTGGCTGCGCTCGTGACCGTGGGCGTTGCGGCCCGGCCCTCCAGGAGCAGGATCGCGACCGCTCCGACGATCAGCGCGGCGGCGACGGTCCGCGAGTTGAACAGGTGCTCCGAGATCCAATGATGGGAGAGCAGGCCCAGGGCGGCGGCGGGAGCGAACGCGAGCGCCACGTCGACGGCGAAGCTGCGCGCCGCGGGCGAGCGAGGGAGATCGCGCACGACGCCCAGAAGTCTCGCCCGGTATTCGACGACCACAGCGAGGACGGCGCCGATCTGGATGAAGATCTCGAAGACCTCCGCCCTCGGCCCCTCGAATCCGAGGATGCGGGCGGCGAGGATGAGATGCCCGGTCGAGGAGATCGGAAGGAACTCCGTGACCCCCTCGACGATCCCGAGGATCAAGGCGACCAGGGGGAGCGGAACGATCATCGGGCATCTCCCTCGCCCGGCTCGCCGCCGCCCGCGACCGCCATCATGGCGGGCACGAAGGTCAGGGCGGTCACCAGGCACGTCACGGATCCGATCAAGGCGACCACACCGACGCTGCGCATCGCGGGGTAGCTTCCGAAGGCGAGGGTGCCGAAGCCGGCGACGTTGGTGGCGGCGGCCATCACGACCCCCTTCCCCGTTTCCAGCACCCCCTCGTCGGTACGGCCGCCGTTGGCCTGCAGGCGATGAACGAGGTGGATCGAGTAGTCGATCCCCACCCCCATGATCATCGTGGCGACGAAGGCGTTGGCGTAGTTGATGTGCATGCCAAGCAGCCTCATCACGCCGAGCATCATCAGCACGCCCGAGACGAGCTGCCCGAGCGCGATTCCGGTCAATCGGAAGCTCCGGAAGTCGATCCACAGCAGCGCCGCCACCAGGATCAACCCGAGCGCGACCGAGACGCGTGAATCCCGGAGGAAGACGTGCCGCAGCTCGCGGCCCACCACGTTGGTCCCCGTGACGACGATGCCGGGATCGCCCGCCTCCAGCGTCTCGACGAGATTCGGGGGCGGATTCCGGCGCCATCGAGGGTCGCGCGTGTAGAGGTAGGTGACGATCCGGACGTGTCCGGGATCGCGATGCACGTACCGGTCCACCAGCCGCCCCAGCCCCTTCCCCTCGAGATCGTCGAGCGTGATCGGATGCTCCGGCGACAGAAGCCTCCCGAGGCGTTCCAGGTACGCGTCGAACGGTTCTTCCCGGAATCCGTTCTCGGCGAGGGCCGAGCGGAACGTCGCTCGAATGCGAGCCGCGTCGTACGGGCCGGTGGCGCCCGCCCTCAGGGCTTCGATCACGCCCGCCTGGCGGTCGGCGAGTGGGAGGTAGTTGAGGATCGACTCGTACGAGCCGACGGTCCCGTCGACCAGGAAGGGCTTCAGGCGCTCCTCGATCTGCTGCGCGCGCCCGATCGCTTCGTCCACGGTCGTCCCTTCGGCGATCGCCATCATGTAGGAGAGCGAGGCGCCGAACTTGTCCGCGATCTCCGCCTGCACCTGGACCGAGGCGGCGCTCGTGCTGCGGAGCGAGTTCAGGCTCTCGTCGAAGTCGAGCGTCAGCGCCAGCGCGCCCCCGGCGGCCGCCAGTGCCAAGACCCCGGCCAACACCGCGCGGCGGTGGCGCGCCGAGAAGGCCAGGAGGTGCTCGAGCCCGAAGGACTGGAGGTGGAGCTTCTCCACGACGTCGGTCTTCCGGGACCGGGCCCCTTCGTTCCACGCGATCATCGCCGGGAGGAGGAACAGGATCGCCACCCCGCACAGGAGGATGCCGCTGCCGATCAGGAACCCGAGGTCGCGCAGCCCCCTGAAGCTGCTGATGCACATCGCGTAGAAGGTCCCGGCCGAGGTGATCGCCCCGGTGAAGACGCCCAGCCCTCCCTCCCCGACCATCCGCTCGGTGGCCTCGGCGAGCGTCGCCCCCGTCTGCCGCTCTTCCACGTACCGGGCGTACATGACGATCGTGAAGTCGGTCCCGAGCCCCATGAGGAGCGCGGGGAGGGATGCCGAGGCGGAGTTCAGGCTCCCCAGCACCAGAGCCGCCACGGCGAAGGTGAGCGCTTGCCCCAGGATGAGCGGCACGGTCGAGTAGAGCAGCGCGGCGAATCGCCGGTAGCAGATCCAGTACAGAAGGGTCACGGCGACGAACGACACGATGCCGTTGATCGCCACCGTCCGGCGCAGGAGCGAGGTCTCCTCGGTCAGGATCGCCGGATTCCCGCTGAACCGGACCTCCGTCGCCGCTCCGAGCGCGCCGTCCTCGCGAAGCGCCGCGCGCGTCGCCTCCGCGTCGTCGCGCGCGGCGGCCATGAGCCGCCTCGAGAACGCGAGATCCTGGGAGGCGTGGACCGGCTTGACCAGCATGATCAGGGTCCGGTTGTCCTGGGACAGGTAGTAGCCGTCGGCGAGGTCGACCTTGAGGGCGCCGTGATGGGACAGGAGCCGCCCGACGAGAAGCGGCATCAGCCCGAGCGGGTCCTTCAGGACGAGCCCTTCCGCGAGGGCCGCCGTCGGCGAGGCGAGCGCGATCCGGTTCTCGCGCACCTGGCGCCGGATCGATTCGTCGCTGAGCTTGTCCGCGATCGCCGGGAGCTGGTCGGGCGGAAGGAAGAGGAGCGCGTTCTCCGAGAACAACTCCATGAACCTGGCGTCGGGCTGGAAGCGGTATTCCACGTTCTCGACGAGCAGGTCCCGGGCGCGGAGCTTTTCGGCGTAAAGATCGGCGAAGTCCTCGAGCTCGTCGGGACCCTCGTCCTTCCCCGCCTCGAGGAGGATCATGAGGTAGTCGATGGAGCCGAACTCGTGGAGCGCCGTGCGGAAGACGTCCACGTTGCGGTTGCCGCGAGGAATCAAGTTGAGGATGTCGGACTCGAGCCGGATGCGCGCACTGAGCCAGACGGCGGCGGCGAACAGCGCGAGCGACGCGAGGAAGACGAGCCGAAACCGCCGGCGGGAGAACCGCTCGATCGCCAAAAGGATGCGCTGCTTACGTCCGAGCGGAGCCTCGCCGGACGAGGGTTTGTCCATGGAGGCGCGATTATTCGCGCTCGCTCGAAGCCCGTCAACCCGCGTGATATCGTTCCGTGATGGACACCTTGAAGCTCTCCGCCGCCGACCTCATCAAGCTCGAAGACGACTACGGCGCCCACAACTACCATCCGCTCGACGTCGTGGTCCACAAGGCGTCCGGGTGTTGGGTCTGGGACGTCGACGGCCGGAAGTACCTCGACTTCCTTGCCGCCTACTCGGCCGTGAACCAGGGTCACGCCCACCCGCGGATCCGCAAGGCGATGATCGAGCAGGCGGAGCGCGTGACGCTGACGTCCCGCGCCTTCCGCAGCGACCAGCTCGGCCTCCTCTACAAGGAGATGTCCGACCTGTCGGGGTACCGCCGCATGCTGCCGATGAACTCCGGCGCCGAGGCGGTCGAGACGGCGATCAAGCTGTCGCGCAAGTGGGGTTACACGGTCAAGGGGATCCCCAAGGACCAGGCGCAGATCCTGGTTTTCACCGGGAACTTCCACGGCCGCACGACGACGATCATCTCGTTCTCCGAGGAAGACCAGTACCGGGACGGATTCGGCCCGCTGACGCCGGGGTTCGTCATGCTCCCGTACGGCGATCTGGCCGCGGTCGAGCGGGCGATGAATCCGAACGTCGCCGCGGTCCTGATCGAGCCGATCCAGGGGGAGAGCGGGATCCACGTACCGCCGGCCGGGTACCTGAGGGGGATCGAGGCGCTCTGCCGCAAGCACAACGTCCTGTTCGTCTGCGACGAGATCCAGTCGGGGCTCGGCCGCACCGGTAAGTTCTTCTGCTTCCAGCACGAAGGAGTGCGCCCCGACATGGTGATCGTCGGCAAGGCGCTCTCCGGCGGGTACTACCCCGTTTCGGCGATCCTCGCGGACGACGACCTGATGCTGGTGTTCAAGCCGGGCGACCACGGCTCGACGTTCGGCGGGAACCCCCTGGCGGCCGCCGTCGCGCGGGAGGCGCTGCGCGTCCTGATCGACGAGCGGTTGATCGAGAACTCCGCCGAGCTCGGCGAGTATTTCCTCGGGAAGCTCAGGAGCTTGCGCTCGCGCTCCATCAAGGACGTCCGGGGCAAGGGGCTCTGGATCGGCGTCGAGCTGGTCCCCGAGGCGGGCGGCGCACGGCGATTCTGCGAAGCGCTCCGGGACAAGGGCCTTCTGTGCAAGGAAACCCACGTTCACACGATTCGCTTCGCGCCGCCGCTCAACGTCACCCGAGAGGAGCTCGACTGGGCATTCGAGCGGGTCGAGGCGGTCTTCCGGGAGATCTAAGGGGTTGCGGCGCCGCTCAACCGGCGCGCGCCCCAGAGCGAGAAGACCGCGCCGAAGGCGATCAGGATGCCGCAGGGCACGACGACCGCTTCGAACCCCCTGCCGAAGCTGATCAGGGCGTGAAACGCCTCCATCGCCCAGGTCGTGGGGAACGCATGCGCCGCGGTACGCAGCCACCCCGGCATGACCTCGGCGGGCCACCAGCACCCCCCCATCGCCGCCATCACCAGGCTGACGAGCATGCCGACCGATGAGGCCTGCTCGGGGTTCCTCAAGACCGCCCCGAGGAACGTCGCGATGCCGGCCACCGCGAAGGCGTAGCAGGCCAGGAGCGCGGCCAATCCCGCGGGAGACGAGCCGAAATCCAGGTGGAAGAGCAGCTTCCCGGCGGCTAGGAGGATCGCCATCTGGATGCCGGCGACCAGCACCCGGCCGAGCACCTTTCCCGCGAACAGCGCGTGGCGGGAC
>JBGQLU010000085.1:0-16277 GCA_041500265.1 Acidobacteriota bacterium
AAGTACCGGCTGATCGACGTCCCGATCAGCAATTGCATCCACTCCGGGATGGAGCGGATGTTCGTGCTCACGCAATTCAACTCGGTCTCGCTGCACCGGCACATCGTGCGGACGTACAAGTTCGACCTGTTCTCGCGCGGCTTCGTCCAGATCCTCGCCGCCCAGCAGACCCCGCGGGGCGAGGCGTGGTTCCAGGGGACGGCGGACGCCGTGCGCCAGAACCTGGAGATCATCCTCGAGTCTCGCGGCGACCTCGTGATGATCCTCTCCGGCGATCACATGTACCGGCTCGACTACCGGCGACTCCTCCGCGAGCACGTCGAGGCCAAGGCCGACGTGACCGTCGGGCTCCTCCCGTGCTCCGAGGACGAGATCGGGGAGTTCGGCTCGGCGCGCGTGGATCCCGCGGGGCGCATCGTGGAGTTCCGCGAGAAGCCGAAGGAGGCCTCCGCCCGGCAGGGAATGAAGGCCGACGCGAGCCTTCTCGCCAAGGCCGGGATCTCGCCCGACCGCCCGTACCTGGCGTCGATGGGGATCTACCTCTTCGCGAAGGACGTGCTCCGGGAGTGCCTCGAGTCGACCCCCTATCACGACTTCGGCCACCACGTGATCCCGAAGGCGGTCTCCGAGCGCCGCGTCCAGGGCTTCCTCTTCGAAGGGTACTGGCGCGACATCGGGACGATCCGCTCGTTCTACGACGCGCACATGGATCTCGTCCGGCCCGACCCTCCGTTCCACTTCAACGATCCGGAGTGGCCGTTCTACACCCATCCGCGATACCTGCCGGGTTCACGGGTGAACGCGACGCGCCTGAACCGCTCGATCCTCTCCGAGGGGGCGCTGCTCGAGGAGTGCACGATCGAGGATTCGATCATCGGGCTCCGCGCGACGCTGAACCGGGTGACGGTCCGGCGCTCGCTCCTCATGGGCGCCGATCCGTATCCGCCCGACGGCCCGCCCGGCGCGCCCCCGGTCGGCATCGGCGAGGGGTCGCTGATCCAGGACGCGATCGTGGACAAGAACGCGCGGGTCGGGCGCAACGTCCGCATCACGAACAAGCAGGGCGTGCAGGACTCGGAAGGGCCCGGCTGGGCGATCCGGGACGGCATCGTCATCGTGACGAAGAACGCCGTTATTCCGGACGGCACGACGATCTGAGCCCGTGAAAGTCCGTACCGCCTGCAACCGAGACTGTCCCGACGCCTGCGGGATCGTCGCGACGGTCGAGAACGGGCGCATCGAGTCGATCCAGGGGGACCCCGACCACCCGGTCACCCGCGGGTTCCTCTGTTACCGGACCAGTCGGTTCCTGGAGCGCCAGTACGACCCGGACCGGCTCGTGACCCCTCTCCTGCGCAGGAACGGCGTCCTCGCCCCGGTCGCCTGGGACGACGCGCTCGATCACATCGCCGAGAAGATGCTCCGCATCAAGGCGGAATCCGGGCCGGCCGCGATCCTCCACTACCGGAGCGGCGGGTCGCTCGGCCTGATGAAGTTCGTCAGCGACTGGTTCTTCCGGCTGTTCGGGCCGGTCTCCGAGAAGAGCGGAGACATCTGCTCGGGGGCGGGGGACGCGGCGCAGCTCGCGGACTTCGGCGAGGAGGACAGCCACGACCTGTTCGACCTCTTGAACAGCAAGACGATCGTGCTGTGGGGGAAGAACCCGCACGTGTCGAGCGTGCACGTGCTGCCGGTCCTCCATCAGGCGAAGGCGCGCGGAGCCAGGATCGTCACCGTCGATCCGGTCCGGCACCGGGGCGCCGACTTGGCCGACCTTTACGTCCAGCCGCGTCCCGGAGGGGATATCGCGCTGGCGCTCGGCGTCGCGCGCACCCTGTTCGAGCGGGGCCAGGCCGATCCCGAGGCGCCCACGTACTGCGATCACTACGACGAGTTCCGCGAGCGCGCCTTCGCGCGACCGCTCGCCGACTGGGCGAGGCTCGCGGACGTGACGGACGCCGAGCTGGAAGCGCTCGCGTCGGCGTATGCCGACGGGCCGTCGGCGATTCTCGTCGGCTGGGGGATGCAGCGGAAGGCGCGGGGCTCGGCGACCGTGCGGGTCCTCGACGCGCTGGCGGCGATCGGAGGGAACCTCGGCGTTCCGGGGGGTGGCGTCTCGTTCTATTACAAGAGGCGCGGCGCGTTCGACACCTCCTGGGCCGACGACGGCTTCACGATCCCGCGCCGGCTGCCGGAGCCCCTGCTCGGGCGCGCGATCCTGGAGGCGTCGGATCCGCCCGTGAGGATGGCCTGGATCACGGCCGGAAACCCGGTCGCGATGCTCCCCGATGCGCGCGCGGTCCAGCGGGCGCTGGAAACGCGCGAGCTGACCGTCGTGGTCGATGCCTTCTTGACCGACACCGCCCGCGCCGCGCACGTCGTGCTGCCGACCACCACGATGCTCGAGGACGACGATCTCGTCGGCGCGTACGGCCATCACTGGCTGGCCGAGGTGCGTCCGGTCGTCCCGCCGCCCGACGGGGTCAAGACCGACTACGAGATCGTGCGCGGGCTCGCGGCCCGGCTCGGCCTCGCGGAGCAGTTCGCCCCGGACGTCCAATCCTGGAAGAGGCGGATGCTGGCCCAGGTCGCGGATCGGGGGGCTTCGCTCGAGGCGATCCGCGACGGCTATGTCCGGAATCCGCTGGCGCCGAAGGTGCTGTTCGCGGACCGGAAGTTCATGACGCCGACCGGCCGCGTGAACCTGATCCACGACCTCGACCCCGAGCCCGAGCGGCCGACTCCGCAGCGCCCGCTCCTCCTGATGGCCTTTTCGACCGAGAAGGCGCAGTCCTCCCAGTGGGCCCGGCCGAGGGCGATCGCCGACGGTCCGGCCGTCGCGACCGTTCACCCCGACGCGGCCCCCGGATTTCGCGACGGCGACGTCGCTCGGCTCGAATCGGAGCTCGGCACGCTCGAGGTGCGGCTGGCGCTCGACGCGCGGCAGCGGACCGACGTCGTGTTGATGGCGAAGGGAGGCTGGCTCGCCCACGGCCGCTGCGCGAATGCGCTGGTCCCGGCGAAAGAGACCGATGCGGGGGGCGGCGCCGCGTACTACGACACGCCGGTGCGGATCGTCGCGCGCTGAAGAGGGGACAGCAACCGAATTAGGCTATCTCTAATTCGGTTGCTGTCCCCGATTCAGCGAATTCGTGCGACGAACCCGACGTTTCCCTGGTTGGCGGGGGGGGTCTGCGACAGCGTTCCGGTGAAGGTCCACCGGATCGTCGTCACGTTGCGATCGTACCCGGCGGGCGCCCCGCCTGCGCCGCTGGCGGGAACGTACGTCCAGGTGGTCCCGGCGTTGTTCGAGTAGGCGACCGTGACCGTCAGTCCGGTCGTGCCGGGGTTGGTGAAAACCGAGCCGACTTTGAAGTCGGTGGACGCCGGAACGGAGTCGGTGACGACGACCGAGTTGGCCGTCCCGGTGCCTCCATTGGCGAAGACGACCGTGTAGGCGAGGTCGGTGCCGGGGCGCTGCGCGCCTCCCGGGGCGACCGACTTGACGAGCGTGATCGCGGGGCCGCCGGTCACCGTCGCGTTGCCGGAGAACTCCGACGTGGCCCCCGCGAGCGTTGCCGTCGCCGTGAGCACCGACCCGGTCGCCACGCCGGGCGGTGCGGCGATCGTGAACTGGAATCGGTTCGTCGTGTCGGTTCCCTGGTTCAGCCCGTTGATGAGGCCGGCATAGGTCCCCGTGGTCGCGTCGAGGTCGCTTCCGGACCCTTCGGTCACCGTGGTCAGGTAGGTGGATCCCTCGCCGAACCCTGACGGATCGGCCGTGACGAGGAAGAGCTCGATCGCCGAGCCGGGGCGCGCGTAGCCGGTCAGCGTCAGCTGGGCGCCTGAGAGGGTCGCCGCGACGACGACGGGGAAATTGAGGAGCCCGTTCCCGCCGGTGTCGGCGTCGGCCGCGTCGTTCCTCGTCACGAACGGGGCGGTCCCCAGGTTCTGGTCGTCGGCGGCCGAGAGCAGATCGATGCCGATCTCGCCGGTGGCCGGGCCGTTTCCGAAAATGCTGTTCTTCGTGATCGTGTTCCCGGTCGATGCCGAGTTCACGAGAACGCCGGCCCCGTGGTTTCCGGAGATGACGTTGCGGTCGACCGTGCTCCCGGCTCCGTAAAGCCGGACGCCCGGGTCCTCGAGGCCGGCCGCGGCGCCGAGCCCGTTCCCCTGCACCGTGTTGTTCTGGACGAGGTTGCCGCCGCTGCTCTGGTACGACTCGAACCCGCAGGCCTCGGACTGGACGAGGAGGTTCCCGCGAACGGTGGTCGTGCCGCTCCCGTTCTCGACGTCCATCGCGTCCAGGTTCGAGTTCCCGATCCCGTTCCGCCGGAACTCGCTCTCTTCGACGAGCCAGCCGTTCGATCCGTTGTTGAGCTCGAGCCCCTTGCCCGCGGAGTAACCGAGCAGGGAGCCGCGAATGATGCCGTTATCGGCGCCCGTGACGCGGACGTGGTCGCCGATCGACCGGTTCGCTGCGCCGGGGTCGGCCCAACTATCCGCGGGGGTGCCGAGCACGTCGGCGTCGACGAGGGCGCGATTCGCGGCCGCGCCGATCCGGATGTCGCCGCTCGTGTCGCTGTTCGACGTGGTGCCGAAGCCGTAGATCGCCAGCCCGCGGATCGTGACGTCGGTCGCCTGGACGTCGATCCCGACCGCGAGGTTGCCTCCGTCCACCACCTCGATCTCCGGCCCGGCGACGAGAGGGAGGGTCAGACCGTCGACGCCGACGGTCCCTCCGGTTCCCAGGAGCCTCGGGTTGGTGTTCCCGATCGCCGTCGTCTGCGTGGTCCCGTCCACGATCGTCCCGTTGGCGGTGATCGCGGGGAGAGCGCCGGTCAGCCGGATCGTGAAGACGCCGCGCGCCGCGGTATACCCCGAGTCGGAGGTCGGGATCGCGAACTGGACGGTCGATCCCGGGGTCCCGTTCGCGCTGGTGATCGCGGTGCGGAGCGATCCGCCTCCGCTGTTCTTGGTGTTGGTGACCGTGAACACCGCCGCGCGGGCGGAAGACACCGCCACCAGGATCGCGGCGTAGATCGCCACGCGTCGGATCGAAAGCCCCATATCGTGGCGGAATCTAGGTTCCGGACGCCGAAATGGCATCCCCAGGGGCCCGCGGCGTTCCTTAAGGAAGGCGCACGAGCGCCTCGCCGGACGCGAGCGCCCGGCCGAATCGCGGATCGGCGGTCACCTCGACGAGCGGGCGCGGCGGCGGGGGATCGGGCTCGTACGCTCCGATCGACCGTTGTGACCAGGCGACGTCGTGCCATCGTCCGAACTTGTACCCGATCGAGTGGTAGACCCCCACCGGCGTGAATCCCATCGCCGAGTGCAGCCCTTCGCTCGCGGGGTTGGGGAGGGTGACGCCCGCGCAGGCCGTCCGGAACCCCTGCAGCTCGAGCACGGCGAGAAGGGAGGTATAGAGGGCGCGGGCGACGCCGGCGCGCTGCAGGTCGGCGCGGACGTAAGCCGACACCTCCACCGACCATTGGTACGCGGCGCGATCGCGGTGAGGGCCTGCGTAGGCGTAACCGGCCAGGGTTCCGTGGTGCTCGCAGGCGAGCCAAGGGAACCGGGCGCGCAGGCGATCGATCCGCAGGGCCATCTCCGCTGCGTCCGGTGCTACGACCTCGAACGAGGTCGCGCGCTCGGTCACCGCGGGGGCGTAGATGGCGGCGATCGCGGCGGCGTCGGCTTCGACGGCAAGCCGGAGGGCCGTGGTCACGGGGGGCCGAGCCAGGCTTCGGCGTCGGCCACCCGCTCGAAGATGCCGACCTCGATCGGGATCTTCTCGGCGAGGACGGCGAGCATCCGGATCATTCCGTAGGAGGCCGGCTTGACGGTCACGACCGCCCATCGGGTTCCGCGGAAGACCCCCTCCTCGCGATCCAGGTGCGCGACGACAGCCTCGATCTGCTCGCGCGTCGCCGGGGTCTCGACGCCGCGATGATCGGAGAGCACGCGGTACCGCCCTCGGCCGGCGACATCGCGGCTCGCGCGGTCGAGCGCCTCGAGCATCTCGGCCGTGGTCAGCGTTCCGGAGACCTTCAGCCGTACGATGCGGTGCGTGTCGTCGAGCTCGTGAGTGACGGGCAAGGTTGCCCTCCGCGTTCCGTTCCCTAGTCTACGCTGGGAAGGCTCGACGCTTCCCCCTTCTTGCGCAAGAGGCTTCCCCGCGTCAGGGCGTCCTCCCCGAGCCGGTCCTTGACCTCGTCCGAGGCGCGGGCGAGCTTGCGGGCCCGTTCGGTCTTCTCGTCCGGGAAGAGCGACGCGAGCGAGGCTCCTGCCTCGGCCAGCCCCGACACCCCCACGCCCAGCAGGCGGACGCCGCGCCCTCCGAGCTCGATCCGCTCCCGGACGAGCGTTCGAGCCGCCTCGACGATCGCGTCGGACAGGTCGGTGGGCTCGCGCAGCGTGAGCGCCCTCGTCCACGTGGTGAAGTCTCCCGTGCGAAGCTTGAGGTGCACGGTTCGAGCGACCAGACGTTCGCGGCGAAGCTGGCGCGCGACCCCTTCCGAGCGGGCGAGGAGCGCGCGGTCGATCGCTGCGGGGTCGTAAAGGTCGTCGGCGTACGTTCTCTCCTCCGAGATCGACTTCGTCTCGCGGGAGGACGAAACCGGACGGTCGTCGTCTCCGCGACTCAGGGCCTCGATGTGGGCGGCGAGCGAGTCGCCGGTGAGGGTCGCCAGGGCGGTCGTACCCGCCCGCGCCACGTCGCCGATCGTGCGCAGGCCGCCGCGCCGCAGCTTCTCCGCGGCCTTCGGCCCGACCCCCCAGAGCCGCTCGAGCGGCAGGGGCCAGAGGCGCGTCGGCACATCCTCCCGCCGGAATCGGACGAGGCCGTCCGGCTTCTCGAGATCCGAGGCCAGCTTCGCCAGGAACTTGTTCGGCGCCACGCCGACCGAAGCGGTGAGGCGCTCCTGCTCGCGGATGCGCTCCTTCAGGCGGGCGCCGAGGCGGATGCCCTCGTCGAGGTCCGCGGCCAGCCCCGTCGCATCCAGGAACGCCTCGTCGATCGAGAGGGGCTCCACGACGGGGACCGCGTCTTCGAGGATCCGCCGGATCTTCCGGGAGACCTCGACGTACAGCCCCATCCGGCCCGGAAGCCAGACGGCGTCCGGGCAGAGCCGCTCGGCGGTCACCGAGGGCAACGCAGAGCGCACGCCGAACGCGCGGGCTTCGTAAGAGCAGGTGCTCACCACTCCGCGCTTCCCACGATGGCCGATGATCAGCGGCCTCCCGGCCAGGGCGGCGTCCTCGCGGACCTCGACCGCCGCGTAGAACGCGTCCATGTCGAGGTGGAGCACGACGCGCAGGGGGACAGCAACCGAATTTCGCTGCCTCGAAATTCGGTTGCTGCCCCCGTTCATAGCATTCCTACCAGCCCCGCTACCTTCTGAGGGGCTTCGAGCGCGGACAGGTGGGCGACGTCGTCGAGGACGTGAAGGCGCGCGCCGGGGATTCCGGCGGCGATAGCGCGGGCCTTGTCCGGCGGCGTGAGCGCGTCGATGGCCCCGACGATCACGACCGAAGGGGCCTGGATCCCCATCAGCATCGCCCGGCGGTCGGGACGCGCGGCCAGGGCCATCAGCGCGGGCGGCAGCCCCGAGTCCCCCGCGCGAGAAAACATCGCGTCGAGCCGCTCCCGATGGGCCGGGAAGTTCGGGCGGCTCGGGTTCAGCAGCGACGGGGCCTGGCTCTCGAGGTAGGCTCGCCACCCCTCGCGGCGGATCGTCGCGATCCCGACGGCCCGCCGCTGCCGGCTCGCCTCGTCGTCGGCGGCCGCCGTGGTCGACACGAACGCGTACGCGCGCGCGAACCCCGGCGCCGCCGCCGCGATCGCGAATGCGGTGTACCCACCCATCGAGAGCCCGACCACCGCCGGGCGCTCGATCCGCTTCTGGCGCAGGAGGCGAACGACGTCGTCGGCCCAGAGATCGACCGAAGGCGTGCGCCACCCGAGGGTCGAGCGGCCGTGGCCGCGGAGGTCGGGGGCGATGATCCCGAGGTCGGAGGGGAGGGCGGCGACGACCCCGTCCCACATCGAAGCGTCGCAGCCGAGCGCGTGCAAGAGGAGGAGCGGGTCTCTGCCGGGCCGGATGCGGTACGCGATTTCGGCGCCGTCGGGGGTCGCGAAGACGGCGCTGATCAGGCTCACAGCGCCAGCACCAGCTTGCCGCGGACGTGCCCGGCGCGGGATTCTTCCTGCGCGGCCCGCGCCTCCGACAGCGGCCGGATCGTCTGGACCTGCGGTCGCAGCCGCTTTCGCTCGGCGTGAGCGGCGAGGACCGCGAGCTGCTCTCCCGAGGGCTCCGAGCTGATCCGCTCGTAGCGGATGCCGCGGGCCTTGGCGATCTCCGGATCGAGCTCGCCCGCCACGCTGACCAGGATCCCGGAGGGCTTCACGAGCTCGAGCGCGCGCTTGGTTTCTTCCCCGCCGATCGCGTCCAAGACGATGTCCGCGCCGTCGGGAAAGTGCCGCCGCACCGCCCCGGGCACGTCATCCCGGCTCGTGTCGATCCCGGCGATCGCGCCCTGCGCGAGCACGAACTCCTGGTTCGTCGGCCCGGTGGTGGCGAGCGTCGTGGCCCCGGCGGCTCGGGCGAGCTGCAGGGCGAAATGTCCGACGCCCCCCGATCCGTTCAACACCACGACGCTCGCCCCGGCGGCGAGCCCCGCGCGGCCGAGAGCCTGGAGAGCGGTCAGCCCGGCGCAGGGGATCGCCGCGGCTTCCTCGAACAGGAGGTTCGCGGGCATCAACGCGACGTGGCGCTCCGGCATCGCAACGTACTCGGCGTAGGTCCCCCACTGGAGGAACGGCTTCCGCGCGAAGGTGAACACGCGGTCCCCCTTCCGGAAGCGCTGGCAGCCTTCGCCCAGCTCCTCGAGGACGCCGGCGGCGTCCCACCCCGGGATCAGCGGAAAGGCGTGGGGGATCCGCTGGAGGCGCCCCTCGCGCACCTTCCAGTCCACGGGATTGACGCCGGCCGCGACGATCCTCATCAGGATCTCGCCGCGCGCCGGCTTCGGGCGCGGGAGATCGACGACGGCCAACACCTCCGGCCCGCCGAAATGCGGAATGGCGACCGCTTTCATGACCGATCTCCCCCACGGCTATTATAGGCGGACCTCTGGAGGTGATCCGTGGCGACCTCGTCTCCGGCCGTAACGCTGACGCGCGAAGGGGCGATCGCCGTCCTGCGGATCGACCGCCCGCACGGCAACGCGATCAATCACGACTTCCTCGAAGGGCTCCAGGCGGTCTTGATGGACGCCGAGGCCGACCCCACGATCCGCGGCGTGGTGCTCGCGGCCTCCGGGAAGATCTTCTGCCCCGGCCTGGACCTGCAGGAGCTCCACCCGCTCGACCGGCCGGCGATGGAGCGCTTCATGCAGCGGTTCTCCGCCGTCGTTCTGACCCTGTACGAGTTCCCGAAGCCGGTGGTCGCCGCGATGCACGGGCACGCGCTCGCGGGGGGGGCGATCGTCGGGCTGTGCTCCGATTGGCGGGTGCTCCGGCGTGGGGCGCTCGTCGGACTGAACGAGGTCAAGGTCGGCGTTCCGCTGCCGTTCGGCGTGGCGCTGATCGTCAGGGATGCGGTTCCCCGGAACGCGCTCACCGCGGTGGCGCTCCTCGGCCGCAACTTCTCGGACGAGGGGGCGGTCGCGGCCGGGCTGGCCGACGAGCTGGCCGACGCGGACGGCGTGCCGACGGTCGCCCGGGAGCGCGCGGAGGAGTTCGCTTCCAAGGACGGGACGTCGTTCGCGGTGACCAAGCGCTACCTCCGCTCGCCGGTCGTCGAGCGCGTTCGCGCGAACAACCGGCTGCTCCTCCCCGAGTGGCTGGACGGCTGGTTCTCGCCCGCCACGCGGGAGCGGATCGGAGCGATCGTTCTCGAGCTGAAAGGGAAGGCGACGTGAGCCGCTGGGCGTACACGCACGCCGTCCAAGCGACCCTTCGCGACACCGACGGCCTGGGCCACGTCAACAACGCCGTCCACCTCACCTGGTTCGAGGAGGCGCGCACGAACTGGATCGTGGAGCGCCGCCGTCTCACCCGCATCGAGCAGGTGGACTTCGTTCTGGCGACGGCGACGATCCATTGGAGGGCGCCGGTCTACTTCCACGAGGTCGTCGCCATCTCGCTCGCCCCGACGCGGGTCGGAAACAAGTCGTGGGACTTGGCCTACGAGGGGCGCGTCCAGGACGACGGACGCCTCGTCGTGGAGGGGACCTCGACCCAGGTCCAGTTCGATTTCGCCGCCAGGATCTCGGTTCCGATCCCCGACGGCTGGCGCCGCCTGCTCGAAGCCGACATGCCGGGCCGCTGAGGGCCGCCTCGTGCGGAGACTCCGATTCGGCCCGGCGCTGACGCGGGCCCGGGCGTTCACGACCGGAGATCTGGCGATCCTGCTGGGGATCGCCTCCATCGTCTACGCGGGGGCCCGGCTGGCGTTCGCGGTTCCGCGGGTCGTCGCCGGGCCGGCGATCTCCCTCTCGCCGACGGCCCTGCCCTGGTACGCGATGCTGTCCGTCGGACGGATGGCGGCGGCCTACGCGCTGTCGCTCGTGTTCAGCCTCACCTACGGCTACGCGGCCGCGCGGCACGCGACCGCCCGGGCGGTCCTTCTTCCTCTTCTCGACGTGCTGCAGAGCGTGCCGATCCTCTCGTTCCTTCCGGTCGT
This sequence comes from Acidobacteriota bacterium, assembly GCA_041500265.1. Classification (GTDB taxonomy): domain Bacteria; phylum Acidobacteriota; class Polarisedimenticolia; order Polarisedimenticolales; family DASRJG01; genus DASRJG01. The sequence goes on from JBGQLU010000085.1 coordinate 10,692, forward strand.
CCTCCTGGCCTTCTCCGCGATCCTGCCGCAAGGGATCGCGGCGGAGATCGCGGCGGTGGTGCTGATCTTCACCTCGCAAGCGTGGAACCTGGCGTTCGGCTTCTACCAGTCGCTGCGCACGGTGCCGGTGGAGCTACGGGAGGCGGCGGCGATCTTCCGCCTTCCCGCGTGGCTTCGCTTCCGCCATCTCGACCTTCCGTTCGCTGCGATCGGGCTCGTCTGGAACAGCGTGATGAGCTGGGCCGGCGGGTGGTTCTTCCTGATGGCAGCGGAGATCTTCCACGTGGGGTCGCGGGACTTCCGGCTCCCGGGCCTGGGCTCCTACCTGCAGACCGCCGCGTCGCGCGGGGATCTCCACGCGGTCGGCCTGGGGGTCGCGGTGCTGGTCGCGATCGTCGTGGCGCTCGACCAGCTGGTGTGGCGGCCGCTTCTGGCCTGGGCTCAGCGGTTCAAGATCGAGACGGTCGCGGCCGATCCGATGCCGATTCCGTGGTTCAAGGAAACGCTGGCGCGATCGTTCCTGGCGCGAGCGGTAGGGCGCGTCTTCGAGTCGCGATTCCTCGAGTGGATCGATCGCGCGCTCGGGCGGACCGCCCCCCCGGCGCCGACGGGACTGGAGGAGAGCGACGCGCCGGGTCGGCCGTCGGTCGCGGCGATCGCCGCCGGCTCGATCCTCCTCGCGGCGGCGGTCTACGGTGCCTTCCGGGCCACCGGCCTGCTGGCGACCCTTCCGGCGTCGGCGTGGGCGCATCTGGGAGCCGGGCTCGCGGCGACGTTCCTGCGGGTGACGATCTCGCTCGCGATCGCGCTCCTGTGGGCGGTGCCGGTGGGCGCGTTGATCGGGATGAATCCGCGCTGGGCGCTGGTCCTCCAGCCGGCGGCGCAGATCCTGGCGGCGATCCCGGCGACGGCGCTCTTCCCGGTGCTCCTCCTCCTCTTGTTGAAGCTTCCGGGAGGTCTCAACCTGGCGGCGATCGTCCTGATGCTCCTGGGGACGCAGTGGTACGTGCTGTTCAACGTCATCGCGGGGGCGGCGGCGATCCCGCAGGACCTGCGCGACACGACCGATCTCCTGGGGCTGCGCGGCATCGATCGGTGGCGCCGGCTGATCCTGCCGAGCCTCTTCCCGTTCATCGTCACCGGAGCGATCACGGCGAGCGGCGGGGCGTGGAACGCGAGTATCGTCGCCGAGTACGTGGAGTTCGGGGGACAGACGCACGCGACGATCGGGGTCGGAGCGGTCATCTCGGATGCGACCGCGCGCGGAGACGGGGCGCTGCTGCTTGCGGGGACGCTCGCGATGGTCGGCACGGTGGTCGCGGTGAACCGCCTCTTCTGGAGGCGTCTCTACCGGGTGGCGGAATCCCGCTACCGCATGGAGTGAAGGGGAGGACCGGAGATGGAGCCTCAGGTGGCCCCAACCGGGGCGGGACTGCTGGACGTCGAAAGGGTCGGGAAGATATTCGGCATCCCGCCGCGCACCTTCACCGCCTTGAGCGAGGTCTCGCTCTCGATCCTGCCGGGTCAGTTCGTCTGCCTGCTGGGTCCGTCCGGGTGCGGCAAATCGACGTTGCTCCGGATCGTGACGGGGCTCTCCGCTCCAACCTCCGGTCGCGTCCTCTACGCGGGGGTGCCGCTTTCGGGGATCAACCCGCACGCGACCATCGTCTTCCAGAGCTTCGCCCTCTACCCGTGGCTGACGGTCGAGCAAAACGTCGAGCTGCCTCTCAAGGCGCGCGGCCTGTCGGCGGCGGAGCGGCGTGCCAAGGCGGTGAAGCTCCTCGACACCGTGGGCCTCGACGGCTTCGAGTCGGCCTACCCGCGCGAGCTGTCGGGAGGGATGCGCCAGAAGGTGGGGTTCGCGCGGGCGATGGCGGTGGAGCCGGAGCTTCTGTGCCTCGACGAGCCGTTCTCGGCGCTCGACGTGCTGTCGGCGGAGGCGCTCCGCGGCGAACTGATGGAGCTGTGGCACGGACACTCGATGCCGATGAAGGCGATCCTGATGGTGACCCACAACATCGAGGAGGCGGTGATGATGGCCGACCGCATCCTCGTGATGACCAGGGACCCGGGGCGGATCGTCGCGGAGGTCGCGGTGACGCTCAAACATCCGCGCCGCCGCAAGGACACGGCCTTTCAAGCTCTCGCGGACGACGTCTACACGCTGGTAGCGGGCGGGGCGCGGCCGGAGCCTGGGGAGAAGCGCCCCGGGGCGCGGCGGCTCCCACGCGCCCGGCTGAACGCGCTGGCGGGGTTGGTCGAGACCCTGTTCGTCGAGGGGGGGCACGCCGACCTCTACCGCCTCTCCGGCGAGCTCCAGCTCGAGCTGGACGACGTCCTGCCGATCGTGGACGCGGCGGAGCTGCTCGGCCTCCTGTCCGTGGAGCAGGGCGATCTTCATCTGACGGCCCTGGGGGAGACGTACGCCGACGCGAGCATTCTCGCCCGCAAGGAGCTTATCGCGGGGCGGGTCCTGCGCCTGCCGGCGATCTCGCGCATCTACGACGCCTTGAAGAACGACGACGACCAACGCATCGACCGTTCGTATTTCGTCGAGCGATTCCGGGCGGAATTCGGCGAGAAGGCGGAGGAGGAGCTGGAGACCGCGCTCGCGTTGGGCCGTTTCGCAGAGCTGTTCGGCTACGATAGGGGCTCGAACGAGCTGTTCCTCGAACCGTAACCGAGGTCTCATGATGACGAAGCGACTGCGAAACGCGGCCGTTGCCGCTGCCCTGTTGACCGTCTGCGGCATCACCACCGGGCAGGAAGCCGACCCGCTCCGCGATCCCAAGGAAGTCCACCTCAAGAACATCAAGCAGCTGACCTTCGGGGGCGAGAACGCGGAAGCGTACTGGTCGGCCGATGGGAAGCAGCTGATCTTCCAGTCGAAGCACGACACGATGGAATGCGACCAGATCTTCGTGATGGACGCCGACGGAGGAAACGTCCATCGGGTCTCGAACGGGAAGGGGAGGACGACCTGCTCGTACTTCTTCCCGGACGGGAAGAAGATCCTCTACGCCTCGACCTACCTGACCGCCGAGGCGTGCCCGCCGCCGCCGGATTACTCGAAGGGGTACATCTGGAAGCTCTACCCGGGGTACGAGATCTTCACCGCCAACCCCGACGGGTCGGAGCCGAAGCGGATCACGAACAACCCGGCCTACGACGCCGAGGCGACGATCTCCCCCGACGGGAAGACGATCATCTTCACCTCGCTGCGGGACGGTGATCTCGACCTCTACACGATGCGCCCCGGCGGCTCGCACGTGAAGCGGATCACGAAGGAGCTGGGGTACGACGGTGGGGCGTTCTTCTCGCGGGACGGGAAGAGGATCGTCTGGCGGGCGTCGCGCCCGAAGACCGCGGAGGAAATCGCCGCCTACAAGGAGCTTCTTGCCGAGAACACGATCAAGCCGATGACGCTCGAGCTGTACGTGGGCGACGCCGACGGGAAGAACGCCCGCCAGGTGACCCACAACGGCGCCGCGAACTTCGGGCCGTACTTCTTCCCCGACGGGAAGCGGATCATCTACGCGTCGAACGTCGGCGACCCGAAGGGGCGCAACTTCGACCTCTGGATGATCAAGGACGACGGCACCGGGGCCGAGCAGATCACGTTCCACCCGACTTTCGACGGCTTCCCGATGTTCTCGCCCGACGGGAAGAAGCTGGTCTTCGCGTCGAACCGGAACGACGCGAAGCCGGGAGAGACGAACCTGTTCGTGGCGGATTGGGTCGAGACTCCGTAGGCGGCGCGAGCCCGAGCTACTCGTAGTGCTTCGACCCGGCCCAGGCATCCGCCAGCGGCACCTTCAACCCCCGTGCGATCCAGATCGTACGGTCGTTCTCGTACGGCATGCAGTCGATGCAGTGGAATTCGCCGCCGGGATCCACCGAGGCGAAATTCCGAAGGTGATCATCGCGATTCCCGCCGAAGATGAGAACGATCTCGCCGGTGCATTTCCCAGGCCCCCACAGCCAGTAGCTGTTGTGCCCGGACATCGCGGGCGGCAGCCCGAGACCTGGGCCGAAGTAATCGATCGCTCCGGCTTCACCGTAGTTCTGGCCGTAGAAACAGGCCTTCGCCCGATCCTCCGGCGGAAGCGCGGCCGCGACCTTGGCGACCGTCTTGGCCATATCTTCCCAGCCGTGCATGTCGGCGAAGAACTGCTGCAGCCGTCCGAGCCGCTGGTTCTCGTCGCTGCCGGGTGTGATCCCGAGCGCGGCGGCGTAGCGGACGTAATGGTCCTCGGAGATGAGAGGTTTAGCGAGCGGAGCGGCGACGAGGATCGCCAAGACGAGCACGCTCGCCGCAACGCGAACCACACGCTCGAACCGCCCGACGCTCCACGCCTCGACGGCGACGCCGGCGGCCGGAAAGAGAATCGTCCACGCGGGCGAGTAGTAATAGGGCTTCGAGATCGATAGTGCGAAGACCGCGAGAACCACGAGCGCCGCCCAGCCGAGCGCCCGGAATCGTCCCGCTCGTCGAGCAACCAAAAGCCACGCCATCCCCGCAAACCCCAGAAGGAACGCGACCGGCCCCACGAGCATGAGCTGCGCCCCGACGAAGCCGAGCGGCGACAGCCGCGCGATCTTTCCCTGTTGGGCGTTCGCGACGAACTCCCGGGTTGGAAAGCCGTGCGACACCTGCCAGAAGACGTGCGGCGCGAACAACACGCCGGCGACAGCACCGCCGATCCAGATCCAGCGATTCCGAAGCAGATCGAACCGCCGCGACACGACGATCCCGACCGCGAGCCCGGTCCCGAGCAGCCCCACATCGATCTTGGTCAGCAGGCCGGCGCCCGCGAGTCCCCCGAACGCGAGCCACAGCCGCGGATCGCCACCCCCGAGAACCGCCGCCATGATCCTCGCGAGCCCCGCCCAGACGAGGATGTCCAGGGCGTTCATGGAGTAAATCGAGAAGATCGAGAGGTAGACCGGCGCCGTCGCGGCGAGTGCTTGCGCCAGACACCGGCCGAAGCGCCCTCCTCCGAGCACGCGCGCCGTATCTCCGACCAGCAGCACGGTAGCCGCAAACGCCGCCGCGGAAACGATGCGCAGCGCGACCCACGATTCCCCGAACAGCGCGCGGACCGCCGCGGCGACCGCCGCCACCATGGGCGGGTGCTCGACGTACCCCCACGCGAGATGCCGGCCACAGACGATGTAGTAGAGCTCGTCCCGGAAGACGCCGTACCCGCGGGCGGTGGCTGCGAAGAAAGCGAAGACGGCGAACGGGAGCGCCCAACGGGTGGCGAGGTCGGAGCGGGCGGGAGGGCCAACCTGGCGCTCGTTTTCCAATCGATGCCTCACTCGCGGGCTCGGGCGCGGCGAGCCGAACGACGTTGGGTTGTTATTCCCCGTGTCCACGGCGATTAGTCCGGGCGGGGCATGACGCGCGGTGCTGGCACCGTGACTCGCAAAGCCCAACCCTCCGGTCGGAGTTGACGCGGGCGTGCCCCGTGGATGTGTCCCGTTTCCTGTGGAAATTGGAGTGGCGTAGCCTTCTCTCGAGCGTGAATTGCACTTGACACCTTCACGCGGCCTGAACGTTCATCTTCGCCACCATCGCCTTGA
>JBGQLU010000086.1:0-16231 GCA_041500265.1 Acidobacteriota bacterium
GACCGGTCCTTGATCGCCGCCGACAGGTCCACGCCGTCCAGGAGCTCCATCACGAAGAAGCGGCGTCCTTCGTACTCCCCCCGGTCGTAGATCGTGACGATGTTGGGATGCTGGAGGTTGGCGGCGGTCTCGATCTCGAGGTCGAAGCGCGACAGGGCCCGGGGATCGCTCCCGAGCTCCTCGGAGATCAGCTTGAGCGCCACGGGCCGCCGGTACATGCGGGTATCGACGGCGCGGTAGACTTCCCCCATTCCCCCGCGCCCGAGGAGCTCTCCGATTTCGTAGTGGGCGATCCTCCGCGGCTCGGTCACGGGACCGATTCTACCCGGTGGCGCTTTCGAGTCGAAATGACGTCTTGACTTCGCGCCCGGCGCCGCGCAGTCTGGCGGCGTTTTGCGCCCGCTCGAAACGCGGACGCCCTTTCACGAGGGGAGAAGGGGTCGATGACGATGCGCATGCGCTTCACGGTCGCCGCCATGGTGCTTTCATTCGTTTCCGCAGTCTCTCTGCCGGCGGCGGCGGGGGAGGATCTTTCGCAGATCCTGAGCAACCTGAACGACATCACGCAGGACCAGCTGGCGCCCACCGGCCACGACGCTCACTTCTCGTTCGCCAACAGTCCTCAGAACGCCGCGGTCGTGCAGGCGTTGAACGGAGCCATCGCGGGCCAGTTCACGACGTTTCCTATCGCATCCTCCTCGGGAGGGTTTACCTACACGATCGACCCGACGACCGGTGTCGCCTCGAGCAACTCCAAGACGTTCGGTCCGCAGTTCGCCGAGCGGGCCCCGACCAACGGCAAGGGGAAGATCAACTTCGGCGTCCAGTTCCTCCACGTCGGTTACGACTCCCTCAACGGGACGAACCTGAAGAACACCGGGTACACGCTCCAGCTGATCCACGAGGACACCAACGGCGACGGGGGCACGGTCAATTTCGACTTCGAAGGGGACGTCATCACCTCGCAGCAGAAGATCGACCTGACGCTCGACACCGCGCTCATCGTGGGAACCTGGGGCGTGACCGACAAGTTCGACCTCGGAATAGCGATCCCGATCGTGCGGGCGCAGATGGACGCGACCGCCTCCCAGACGATCAACCCACTCGCGACCGGCGTGTTCAATCCCCACCTCTTTCTGGTCGATCCGAAGAATCCCCTCGGACCGACGACCCTGCAACGGACCGTCTCGACCTCGTCGACCGCCACCGGAATCGGCGACGTGCTCTTGCGGGCGAAGTGGAATTTCCTGAAGCAGAAGAACGCGTCAGGCCTCTCGGCCGGGTTCGACCTCAGGCTCGGGAGCGGCGACGAGAACAACTACCTCGGCACGGGGGTGACCCAGGCGAAGCTCTTCCTGATCGGATCCTGGACGGTCGGGCGGTTCGCGCCGCACTTCAACGCCGGGTACACCTACACGTCGGGGAACAACCCCGTGGTGGGGACGCCCCCGGACGAGGTGAACTACGCGGTCGGCTTCGAGGCGGAATGCCACCCCCGGGTGACGTTCATCCTGGATGGGATCGGCCGTTACCTGCACGACGCCCCGACGGTCGATCAAGGAACGATCGTCCATGACTACACCGACCCGAACACGGCCACGCCGACCTCGATCGTCCTTTCGCAGCTCATCGTCGAGAAGAAGAACCTGAACTTGGCGCAGGGCGCCGTCGGCCTCAAGATCAACCCGGGCGGCAACTGGCTGATCTCGATCGCCGCGCTCGTCCCGATCACCAACGACGGCCTCAAGTCGGGGCCGATCGGACTGTTCGGGTTCGAATACAACTTCTGACCGTCGGGGCGGGCGGCTACGGCTCCCCGTCGACGACGCTCCAGAATCCGGGGTCCATCGCGAATTCGAGGTGGGCGAACCGTCCCGCGCCGATGAGTGCGTCGACGGCGGCGTCGATGCGGGGCGCGAGGTCGGGGAGCGCCCAGGGAAACGCCACGCACGCCATCACGGACGCCTGTGCGAGCGGAGCCGCGGGGCGATCGACGCGCGCCTCCTTCGCCTGGAAGAGCCTGTAGACCGCCGCCAGCGGGAACGGGCCGCGCTCGGGATCCTGCGGGGCGGCTTCGGTGTTGTCGAACGGCACCGCGTACACGGACCAGGCGCCGCCCAGAGGCGCCGCGATCGCGAAATCGTCGCCGAGGCTGACTCCGGTCTCCGTCAGGCGGACGGCGGTGCTCTTCCCTGAGCCCGACCGACCCGCGAAGATGAAGGCGCGCCCGCCGCGGAGGACCCCCGCTCCGTGGAGCGCGAGACCTCCCGACTCGATCGCGAGCCTGGCGAGAATCCACCGCGCCGCGTTGTCGAGGATGCGGCCCCGGGGCTCGTCGTGCCCCGCGGCGACCGCGAGACGCCAAGCGCCTCCGGGTTCCGGACCGATCGCGAACGCGTAGGACCGGACCAGGATCGGGCCGCGGCCCGTGGCCGCCTCCATGCGGTACGACTCTCCGGGAAGCGCCTGAAGGAGCGCAAGACCCGCCGACGCGCGGCGAACCTGGACGAGGGCCGTCGGCAGCGCCGGCGTCGCATCGCGGACGAAGCCGCCCCAGCGTCCTTCGACGATGCGCGCGGTCTCGGCGTCGAGCCCGTCGAGCCGGATCGTCCACGGGCCGATGACGAGGTCCCGCGTCAGGCCGCCCCACGGCTCGACGCTTCGCAGGAGTCCCTCGCGGAAGCCGCCGCCCGTCTGCACCCGCCGAGTGTACCAGCGGGCTTGCCGCTACAATGACCCGCATGCCGCGATGCGACCGGGGAAAGCTCACCTGCCCTCAGCTGGCGGGGTATTTCCGCCAGGCGTTCCGTCCCCGAGCCGAATGGCTCGTCGGGATGGAGGTCGAGGCGATGGGACAGGACGCCGCGACCGGCCGTCCCCTCCCCTACGAGGCGCCCGGACCCTCGATCCGGCGGGCGCTCGAAGCCTACGTCGAAGCGCGCGGCGGCATGCCGGTCGTCGAGGGGGACAAGCCGATCGGTGTCGACGGGCCGTGGGGAGGCATCTCCCTCGAGCCCGGGGGCCAGTTCGAGTGGTCCGCGCGTCCGGCTCGCGACCTCGACGTCTTGGAGCGCGAGCGCGCGGCGCACGCCGAGGCGATGCGCGGGCTGGCGTCGCGGCTGGGGATCGCGTGGCTGGACGTGGCGGTGCAGCCGGAGGTCCCGGTCGCCGAGATGCCCTGGATGCCGAAGGCCCGCTACGGGATCATGCGCGGGATCATGGCCGCGAAGGGGCGCCTCGCCCACCGGATGATGACCCAGACGGCGAGCATTCAGTGCGCCTTCGATTTCGCGTCCGATGAGGACTGGAGGCGGAAGTTCCGGGCGTCGGCGCTTCTGGCCCCGCTCTCCGTCGCCCTCTTCGCGAACTCCAGCCGTGTCGACGGGCGAGAGAGCGGGTGGGCCTCGTACCGGCAGGCGATCTGGCGCGAGACCGACCCCGATCGCTGCGATCTTCCCTCGGTCGTGTTCGATCCCGGTTTCGGGATCGACCGGTGGGTGGACTGGGTTTGCGACGTGCCGACCCTCTTCCTCCGCCGCGGGAACGGGCTGATCGCTTCGGGCGGGCAGCCCTTCCGGGAGCTCCTGGATCGGGCCGGCAGCGACGGCGTGACCCTCGAGGACTGGGAACTCCACCTCTCGTCGATCTTCACCGAGGTGCGCTCCTACACCTACGTCGAGGTGCGCAGCGCGGATCTCCAGCCCGAGGACCTCGTGCTGGCGGTCCCCGCGTTCTGGACGGGGATCCTCTACGACGACGACGCGCTCGACCGCGCGCTGGCGCTCGGGAAGCCGTTCGATTCCCCGGCGGCCTGGCGGCGCGCGATGGACACGGCGGCGCGGGACGGGCTTTCCGGTAACTCCGGCGGTGAGCGCCTGTCCGACCTCGCCGCGCGGGCTCTCGCAATCGCGCGCGGCTCGCTCGTTTCGGGACGTGCGGCGTGCGCCGGCTCCGGATCGGGGGCGGCGGCGCTCGACCGTCTGGCCGTGCGGCGCGAGCTCGCCGTCCCGGGGGCGCCGTGACCGGGGCCGTGGTGCTCGCGGCGGGACGCGGGACGCGCCTGGGCGCGCCGAAGGCGGAAGCACGGGCGGACGGCCCGACGTTCGTCGAGGCGGTCCTGCGAACTCTGCGCGAGGCCGGGATCGCGGACGTGCGGGTCGTGCTCTCCCCCGCCCTGGCCGGGTCGCTCGTGCCCGAACCGGTCCCCGCCGACCTCGCGGTCGTCAACCCGGACCCGGCCCGCGGGATGCTCTCCTCGGTGCGGTGCGGACTCGAGGCGCTCCCACCCGGTCTCGACGCCGTGCTCCTCTGGCCGGTGGATCATCCGCGAGTTCGCGCCGCGACGATCCGCGCGCTCGTCTCCGCCCACGCCGCCTCCGCGGCTCCGGTGGTCGTCCCGGTCCACGAGGGTGCGCGGGGCCATCCGGTCCTCTTCGATGCCCGCGTTCTCCCGGAGCTCTTGGCGGCGCCGCCGGAGATCGGGGCGCGCGCCGTCGTCCACGCCCATGCCGACCGGCTGGAGCTCGCCGTGGACGACCCGGCCGTCGCGGAGGACATCGACACGCCGGACGACTACGAGCGGGCCTTCGGAACGTCGCCGTGACCGCGCGCCTCGGGCCTGCGATTGGCGCCGCCGTCGTCGTCCTTTGCGCCGCCTGCTCGTCGACCCCGCCCTTGACCGAGGCGCAACGCACGGTGGACGACGCGGCCCGCGGCGTTCGCTACGTCGTGCCGCCGGGGTGGAAGTCGTTCGATGGAGAAATCCGGTCCCCTCGAGGGAGCCTCCTTTCCGTTCGCGTTTTCAGCCTGGACGGGGCCCAGGCCGCCTTTGTCGCGGGGCTCCCCGACACGCTGATCCCCCAACTCGAGGGGGAGGGGCACTACTACTTCGTCGTCGAGGGAAAGGCCGAGCGGCGCGAGACGACGATCGACGGGGGCCCCGCCACCGAGTTCACCTACGCGGTCCGGATCCGTCCGAAGGGCGCGCTGTCGCGAACGACCTATTGGGTCGTCAAGCGGGGCGATCTCCTCTATCTGCTCCGGGCGACCTACCCGCCGCCGGCGCTCGCGACCGACGAGCCGATCGTCGGCGGGGTCGTCCAGGGCTGGCGCTTTCCCGAGTTGCCGAAGACGAGCGCCCCGCTTCCGAAGTGAGAATCGTGTACGGTAGTAGCGCCCCGGGCGACTGGTCGCCCGCGAAGGCAATCGAAGGAGTCCCCCCAATGAACGGATCGCATCGTTGGTCCCGAGTCGCGGTCGCCGCCGCGGCTGCCTTGCTTCTGTCCGGTCTCACGCTTGCCGCCTCGTCCTCCACCGCCCCGGCGTCGAAGCCGCAAACCAAGCCGGCGGCGAGCACCTCCGCCTCCGCGAAGATCGACATCAATTCGGCGACGAAGGAAGAGCTGGCCAAGCTTCCGGGGATCGGCGACGCCTACTCGCAAAAGATCATCGACGGCCGCCCCTACAAGCAGAAGTCCGAGCTCGAGTCGAAGAAGATCCTCCCGAAGAGCGTCTACGACAAGATCTCGGCCCACATCATCGCTCACCATATGTAGGCCCCTGGCCGCCGCGGCGGCGGGAGCTATGGACGCTCCCCCGCCGCGCTACGCGAGGCGCGCTCCGTGCTCCGCGAGCAGCGCCCTCAGCACCGAGCGGTGGCACCGGCTCTCGTCCGGGCAATAGCAGCCCACCGAGAATGCCGTGCTCTGCGACAGGGCCGACAGCAGGATCAGCAGCCTGGTGGCGGAAGGGCTCTTCATTTCGGCCCGGTAGCGCCGGACGAAGGCCGCCCACGCCCGGGCATCCGCGGCGCCCTGCGCCATCTTGACGAGCGCCTCCGAGGGCGCGAGCTCGGGGAGCCAGACGTCGTAGAAGTCGCGCGAGGCGTATTCGGCCTTGGGCACCCCGCGCGGCGGACGGCGGACCGTGCCGAGGCGGAGCCCCTCGCCGGGAGCTCGCGGATCACCGAGCCGAACGACACTGATCGCCATGCGCGCCGCGTCACCTCACCTCGAAGACGCCTTCGACTTCGACCGCGACGTCGTAGGGAAGCGCGCTCACGCCGATCGCGATCCGCGTGTGCCTTCCCGCTTCGCCGAACACCTCGACCAGGAGGTCCGACGCGCCGTTCATGACCTGCGAGTGCTCGACGAATTCGGGGGTCGCGTTCACGTATCCGGCGAGACGCACCGCCTGCACGACCCGGTCGAGATCGCCGCCGGCCGCCACCTCGAGGTGCGCGAGCAAGTTCAACGCGCACAACCGGGCGGCGGCCCGCCCTTCGGCGAGCCCGTACTCCCTGCCGAGCTTTCCGACGTACCGGCGCTCGCCGTTCCACTGCGACAGCTGGCCGGTGAGGTGGACGAGGCCTCCCGCCCGCACGAAGGGGACGTAGTTCGCCCCGGGCGTGCTCGGCCGGGGAAGCTCGATGCCGAGCGCGGCCAGACGGGCTTCAATCCGCGTAGACATCGGTGCTCGTGTACTTGAGGCCGGAGTCGACCATCAGCGTGACCACCTTGGCGCCCGGGCCGAGCCGGCGGGCCACCTCGATCGCGGCGGCGACGTTGGCGCCGGAGGAGGTCCCCGCGAACAGCGCTTCCTCCCGGGCGATGCGCCTCGCCATCTCTTTCGCGGCCGCCGTTCCGACCGGCAGGATCTCCTCCACCAAGCTCGGATCCCACAGCGGCGGCGTGTAGCCGATGCCGACGCCTTCGATCCCGTGCGCCCCCGGCGAGCCTCCCCGAAGCACCGGGGATTCGGCGGGCTCCACGATGAAGATCTTGATGCCGGGCTTGTACCCCTTCAGCACGGTGGCGACCCCGCGCGACGACGCCGCCGTTCCCACGCCGTGAACGAAGGCGTCGATCCCTCCCTTCGTCTGGCTCCAGATCTCCTCCCCCAGTCCGTAGTAGCCGGTGATGCTGTCGTAGTTGTTGAGCTGGTCGGTCCAATAGGTGCGGGGCTCCCGGCTCATCCGGCGCGCGGTCTCGACCATCTCCAAGATCAGCTTCTTCGTGGTGAGACCCCCCTCGCTCGGGACGAGCGTCAGCGCGGCACCCAGCGCCGTCATGTGATCCCGCTTCTCCCTGCTGAACGCGTCGGAGGTGACGATCCGTATCTTGTACCCCTTGGCCGCGCAGACGAGCGCGAGCGACGTGCCGGTGCTGCCGCCCGTGTACTCGACGACGGTATCGCCCGGCTTCAGCCGGCCGTCCGCCTCCGCCCGGGCGATCGCCGCCTGGGCCATCCGGTCCTTCATGCTGCCGGTCGGGTTTTCCCACTCGAGCTTGACGAAGATTTCCGCGCACTCCGCCGGAACGACCTTGCGAAGTCGAACCATCGAGGTGTTTCCGATGGCGTCCAGAATGTGCATGGGTCGAGGTCTCCCTTTTCGAGGCGTCCGCCTAGCGCGAGCCGGCGGCGCGCTCCGCGATCCGAGCTCTCACGAGCTTCCGCACCAGCGCGACCGGCAACGGACGGTCCGCCGGAAAGCGGATCGTGCCCTTGCTGGTGTCGTAAGCCTCGAGCGCGCCCTCGAGCGCTTCCAGGGGGTAGGCTCCGGGGTAGAAGGCGCAGTGCTTCGCCGCGGCCCCGAAGGCCACGAGCATGCGTCCTTCCAGACGGAAGGCCGGGATCTGGTAGCTGATGCATTCTTCGGCGTCGGGTGCCGCGGCCTGGATCGCCCGCCGGAGCTTCTGGAGCGCGGCCCGCTTGTCCGCGCTCACCGTCGCGAGGTACTCGTCGATCGTCTTGGGCGCGGCTTTCGGTTTGCCTTTCATGGCTTGGGCTCCGGCGAACCCCGCAGCACCCGCCAGGACCAGAGGCAGAGCCCGACCGCGAGGACGGTGAACGAAACGAACCAAGGGTCCTTCGCGACGCGCGGCCCTTCCTCGACGATACGCCAGGCATGAGCGACCGCGAGCAGTCCGAAGAGAGTGCCGGTGGTGATGACGTACGCCTTCATGCCGAAGCCCTCCGAATTCCGAGATGGCCTTTTCGGGCTGAGGCGCGACGGCGAGGGGCCGCCGTCAACGTGGCCGGGCGCTCAGCAGCGCGTGTCGTATTCGGTCAACGATTCGGCGGAGCCGTCCCGCCCCGCGGCCCGGGGAAGCGCAGCCAGCAAGGAGCACCCGGCCAGGGACGGCAGAAGGATGATCGACAGCGTCGTCGGCGCGCCGAGCAGTGCTGCCGCGATGATCGCCGTCGCCCAGAGGATCGAGTTCGCGATGATGAATTTCCGGTTCATGGGGGCTCCCATCGAGGAATCGCCAGCCTCTTCTACTCCATTCCATGGCAAACGCAAGGCCCCCCGTCGCCCGGGGTCGCGGATCAGGCCGGTCCGCCGGCTTGCTTGCGGAGCACGGCCAACCCGATCAGGACGAGCGCGGACGTCACGGTCCCGACCGGGAGGTACCACAAGGTGGCCACCGCCACGATGGTGAGCGCGCGGGCGTTCCAAGGAGCGCGCCGGACGAAGCCGCCCATCGCCGTGAGCCAAGCCAGTCCGAGCCCCACGAAGGTGACCTTCATGGGCGTCGAGCGAGGCTCGATGCCGACGGCCTGGACGACACGGCTCCAAGGTCCGAGCTGCCCGGCGTGCGCGCCGGTGTTCGGGGTCAGATAGTCCCCGACGAAGAGCGCCCGCAGGCCGTCGAAGCTCATGAAGAGGCCGGAGCTGAGCGCAAGAAGGACGACGAACGCTCTGACGGCTCGCATTCATGAACCTCGCCGGCTCAGCCGCCTTCGGCCAAGGAGCGGATCTTCGTGAGGTCGAGGGCGCCCTTGGCCCCCCATCCTTTGACCCCTTCCGGAATCTCGGGACGAAATCGTTCATACAAGTCGAATCCGACGGCAGCCAGCCGTTTCGGCGGGTAGGACTTCGCCAGCGCGCGCATCGCGGCTTCGACGTCCGGCAGCGACGGGCCAAACTTCTGTGCGAGGTACCGCTCCACGCTCGCCGGCGTCTCGGGACGCTCTTTGACCGTCGCACGGAGCCCATCGGGGGTGTCGATCACGGGGACCGCCCGGCCGAGGAGCGGAGCCGTTGCGGGTTTCGGGCCGGCGGGCGGCTTGGGCTTGGGTGACCCACACTCAGGGGTCGCCTCTTCAAAGATGCCGAGCCGACGGCCTTTCGACTGGGCGTTGAGCCCGGCGACGGCCTTGCCGAGGGTGAGCGCCGTCGCGCGAGGGTGCCCGAGCCGCTCGGCGACGATCGCCGCCCAGAGGGTCAGGACCGGGGCGCGATTGACGAGGACGGTCGTGGTTCCCATCGCTAGGACGGCGGAGCGGGCAGGTCCACGGCGACGCGGATCTTCCAGGCGCCGGCGTCCTTCACGAAGACGATCTCGCCGGGCATCTGTCGAATCGCGGCCGCGATCGCCTCCGCCATCGCGAGCGAAGCCTGCATCACGCGTCCGGCCTCGTCCATGGGTGGAACGCTACCATGGCTCGAGGCCGGGTCAGCGCGGCGCGATCCACCCGCAACAGATCGCCCGTCATTCGCCCGAGGTTCCAGTGCGATAGCGGCGGAGCCCCCAGAGGACCATCACCGCGAGAGCGATCAACGACACCCCGGCACTCCTCAAGGCAACGGCGATGACTCCTTCTTGAAGGGCGCTTCCGTGAGCCTGGCCCGCGGCGATCGGCAGCATTCCGTTTCCCGCTCCCCACACGGCCGCGACGAGATTCGCGGTCCACGCCGCCAAGCACCCGTAGGCCGCGAGGATCAACCCGACCCGCGACGGCAAACTCGCGAATCCGAGCCTCGGCCACATCAGACCCACGACCATGAGGAAGGTCCCTTGCATGATTCCAAGCAAGTGCGTCGACAGGCCCAGGCGCGGCACCGCGAATCTCGGGACGGCGAGTCCGACCAGCAAGGCCAGGAGGAACAGGAGCATCCCCAGCTGGAGCATGCGGTGCCCGTGGCGCTCAGACCAGTCCGACGACTCCATCGATCCTCCCCCTCTCGTTCACGGCAGCTCGCCGAAGAACGGGAACCCGTACGCGGAGGACACCCGTTCCACGCTGGATTCCGTGTTCATCACCCCGGCTTCGACCTAGAAGCTCAATAACGCATAGCCGTTGCTCTGGTAGGTCATCAGGACGATCAGCGCGTCGCTCGCGATCACCACGTCATGCGCGAGCGTCTTCGGGTCGATGTCGGCGAAGGCGACGTTCTGCCCGCACACGAACAGCTCCACGCCCGCCTTCTTGAGCTCCGCCAGCACCTTGAGATTCGGGTTGCTCACGCCGAACTTCGCCTTGTAAGCGGCCTCGGTCAGCAATCCGTCCATGGCGGCGCCGTGGAACACGACGGCGAACTTGGCGTTGCCGAGGGGAACGCCGGCGACGCCGAGCGCGTTGAGCTCCGAGCCGGCCATGTTGAGCGCCGGAACGAGCTGCGTCGGCTTGTCGGCGGCGCTTGTCGCATCGAAGATCGCGCGATACCGATGGGACTTCTCGGGGAGGACCGCCGCCCCCGGGATCTCCACATAGCCGTCGGCTTCGGGAATCACCGGGGCCTTCGCGGCGGGCCAGCGCGTCGACGCCGATCGAACGCCCGACACGAGGAAGATCGAGAGCAAGCACACGACCGTCGGTTTCATTCGAATCCTCCAGATGGGCCTACGCTTCGGGCCTCTCGCGTCATCGAACTCGGCGTACCACGACTCACCGGAGAACGGCCCAGAGGTAGAGGTGCCGGCCGCGCCCACCACCATTCGCCTACTCCTGATTGCGGGGTCGCAGCCCGTGGACGAGGACGAGCCCGGTCACGACCCCGAGGATCAGGCCGCCCAGGGCCACCAGGCCCAGATAAGCCCCGGCGCCGGCGAGGCCACGAAGGGAATGGGATCCAACCAACCCGTCCGCACGCGACGCCGCGACGGCGGCCAGCGACCAGCCCAGGGCGCTGCCCGGGATCCACCAACCGGCACGTTCGAAGCGCGGCCGCAGCAGCACCGCCTGCCACACGCCGGCGACGATCCCTCCGATCGCGACGCAGACGGGCAGCGAGTACGGCCAGGTCGCGCCCATCCGGTGCGCGAGGTCGGACACGAGGAACGGAGCGGCCAGCCCGGCGGTGCACGAGCCGAACCACAGGGTGGCCTCGAGCCCGACGCGTCGGAGCGCCCGCCCTTGCATCAGCCCGACCCCGCAGCCCATTCCGGCGCCCACCAGGAATTGGCTGCCCCCGATGCCCAGGACTTCGCCTGCGAGAGCCAGCACGATGATGAAAGGAATGCCGAGCACCCAGCCCGCCCAGGTGGAGCCCGTCCACGAGACCACCGAGAGATTCATCGAGGACCGTAGGCCTTGAAGGTCATGAACAACCCGAGCACCAAGAGAATGGCTTCCAAGATCATGAAGACGGCGGTACCCGCGTTCGCCGCGCCGCGGATGTAGGAGCTCGCGGCGAACATGCGAACGAGACCGAGAATCAGGAAGAACCACCCTGACAGGGTGACCGTTACGGTCCAGTCGCGCGTCCACTTATTGTGCGTCCGAACGATGGCGAGACCCCCGACGAACATCAAGACCCCCGACAGATACACCACGGGCGGAATTTGCGCATCGTACAGATGCGGCTGAACGAGCGGGAACTCGGACGCGACCATCGCTGCAATCGTGGGGCCGACGAGACCAGCGATTCGCTTGGAGTCCACGACACGCTCCCATCCGCCCGTGGCCTCGCGACGCTGACGCTATCGGACGCGCTTGTTGAAGAACGCGATCGTTCGCTCCCAAGCGAGCTTGGCTGCCGCAGCATCGTAACGCGGCGTCGTGTCGTTGTTGAAACCGTGCTGCGTGCCCGGGTAGAGGAAGCGCTCGTACTTGACGTTCGCCGCCTTGAGCGCGCGCTCGAACTCCGGCCAACTCGCGTTGATGCGCTCATCCGACTCAGCCGAGTGAATGAGCAGCGGACACTTGATCTTTGGCACGTCTCCCGTGTCCGGGGCGGAGCCGTAGAACGGCACGCCGGCGGCGAGATCGCCGAGGCGCGTGGCGAGGTAGTTCACCATGCCGCCTCCCCAGCAAAAGCCGACGGCGCCGATCTTGCCGGTGCACTCGGGACGCTGCTTCAGGAACGCGGCCGCGGCGACGAAGTCCTCGCGCGTCTTGGTCCCGTCGAGCTTCGGGAACAGCTCGCGCGCCTTGTCCTCATCGCCCGGATAGCCACCCAACGGAGTCAGCGCGTCGGGGGCGAACGCCACGAAGTCGTCGAGGGCCAGGCGCCGTGTGACGTCCTCGATGTGCGGGTTGAGACCTCGGTTTTCGTGGATCACGAGGATGCCCGGGCGCTTGCCGTCCCCCTTGGCCTTGCGCACGAGGTAGCCTCGCATCTTGCCGGAGCCCTTGGGCGAGTCGTACTCGATCCGCTCCGCCTTGAGCCGTTCGTCGTCGGTCTTGACCACCTGCGCCTCGGCGAAGTTCGGGCTCAACTGGTCGAGGAGCATGACGGCCGTCACGCCCCCCACGGCGTACTTCGCGGCCTTCTCGAGAAACCCGCGGCGGTCGATCGCGCCGTGGACATAAGCGTCGAACAGGACAAGCAGTTGCTGGTCGAAGTCATGCGCGGTCTTTCGTTCCATGGGTGCCATCCTCCCAGCCACAAGGCGAGCGTGCACTTCTTCGAGCCGATGCGACACGCTACGCGAGGAATCTCCTGAGCGGCTCCCAGTATCTCCCGTACCAGCCCGAATCGAGGTGCCGAAAATTGCCTTCCGGGAAACCCGTGTGATCCAGAACGACCGTGGTCTTGGAAGCCTGTCCCTTGAGCTCGAACTTGACGACCGAGTAGATGCCCGGGTCCCAGCTCGCGGGGCGCCAAGCCTGGACGATTCGCTGGTTGGGGACCAGCTCGACGTTTCGTCCAACGATCAATCCCCCGAACATGGACAATGGGCCTCCCGCTCTGGGGTCGATCTCGGCCGGCATGCCCGTGAACGCTGCGAACTGCTTTGAACCCAGGAGCGCCTCATAGATGCGCTGAGCGTTCGCCTTGATGTCGATCTCTTGATGGAGATACGTGAGGAGCCCTTCGACTCCCGTGCTCTGCGCTTCAGCCGTATTCTGCTGGTCGCTTCCCCACACCAGAGACCGCGCGGCCAAACCGACACAAGCGACGGCGACACCGCCGATCACTTGCCGGCGCGTACGCTCATCGGCCGGTGCGGACCCATCCTTTCTGTCGCTCATCTTTGCCCTCCCCGATCCGCGTGTTTGGTCGTCCCGCACGAAAGCCAGGCGTCAAGAATATGCGCACTCCGGCCCGGGAATTTGGCCAATTCCACCGGAGGTTTCTTTGACAATGACGTTCGCTGCCTGGACGAGGGGACGCCGCGCCGGCGAGATCCATGGCCGTCCCCAACGCGTTGTTGGGCGGCCGCGGTCTTTCATTTCACCCGGAAGACGCCTCTGACGAGCCGGAGCTGGCCCTCCTGAAGGCTGCGCCGTGAGTTGCCGGCCTTTTGTCCGAGATTGTCGACGAAGACCTCGAAGGTCAGGGGACCCGGATCAGGGTCAGCGGTGGTCCCGCTCAAATGTGCGTCGCTGACGTCCTCGAGAACTTCAGCGATGAATCCGCTCTGGCCGAGAAGCGAGCGCATCTCTTCGGCGGAAGCAAGGAAGCTGTCGGCAGGATCGGTGGCCCACGGAAGCGGAAAATAGGATGGGGCCGTCTCCCCGGCGGCCATCTCCTGAAAGGCGAACCGGCCGCCCGGCTTGAGGACCCGGCGGACCTCGGCGTACAGCTTCCGCTTGTCCGCGATGTTCATGCCGACGTTTTGCATCCAGCCCACATCAAACGAACCGTCGAGGAACGGTAGCTCGAGAGCGCTACCCTCGTGCACGTCGATGAGGCCGTCGAGGCCGGTCAGCCGATTCAGCAAGACCGCGCCGGCACAGAAGTCGGGGGACAGCTCGACGCATTCCACGCGGCATCCACGCCTGGAAGCAAGCATCCGGGCGGCACCCGCCAGACCGGCGCCAATATCGAGAACGCGATCCTCGGCCCGAATCTGCGCCAGCTCCAGCAACTCGAGCGAAGCACGGAGTCCGCCCGTGTGGAACTGGTCGAGCGTTCCCAACGCCTCGGGCGACAGTCGTTGCTCGGGATTCAATCCGGCCGCGCGGATCGCCGCCAGGATTCGCGCCTCGATGTCGCGGGCCGAATAGTGTGCTTTCACGCCGGCCGTAAGACACCTCCCTCACGGCATACGTCGCGAGGAGCCGCGTCGAATCGAGAACAGGCAGGGAGACTTCTCCTCATTAGGGTCTGCCGTCGACGCCGGTTGCCTGCAACAAGTAGTAGATCTCGGTGCGCAGCTGCGCGGGATCCGCGTGCCAATGCCCGTACACTTCCCAGGACGGACCGGCGCGCAGCCGATCATTCGCGCGGCACCACGCGAGGATCGCCGCATTCGCCTCGCTCAGGCGTCCGTAGTCGCCGCAATGCGTCGTCATCGCCGCGACGCCGTGCGGAGTCTCCAAGGGAACGACCGCCCCCACGGCGGCGAACGGCGTCGTGACGCCGACGCAGAAATCGACCGTCAGCTGATCTGCGGTCGCGGCCCGATAAATGAAGATGTTCTGCCCGTCGAGGTGGACGGCGCCCGCACGCCCCGCCGCATACACCTGATCCAAGTGGCGGCCGAACTCCTGCGCGACACGGCCACGTGGGACCTGTGCGTGCACGCCGGCCACCGCTCGCGCGGCGACGATCACTTCGTGGACCTCGTAGGGGGCGGATGACATAGCGCCGTCTCCATGAGCGCCCATCGCGTCGCGCGTGATGGGCTGATGTGATGCCGTCAGCGTTGCTGCCTAACGCACTGCCGCCGGCCGGCGCGCCGCGTGGCGCGTGCGTTGCCGTGCAACGCGCGTGACACGCCGGTGCGGCCGGTTCATCGGCGGGCTAGCAGGCTGCTGAAAAAGTCGGCTCGCGCCGGCTCGAATTGAGAGATTCATCGGTACGATTCGCTCCTGACGAAGGAGGGAGCGGACGATGCGTGGTGGCGACCGTCAGCAAGGAACGATGTGGAGCAGGATCTCGCCTGAGCAGCGCGTCCCAGAAGATCACCCGCTGCGGCCGATTCGGGAGATGGTCAACGTCGTCCTGAAGGACATGTCGCCGTCGTTTGGCCGGATCTACGCCCGGGAGGGCCGACCGTCGATTCCGCCGGAGCGCCTGCTTCGAGCTCTCCTGCTTCAGTTGCTCTACTCGATCCGTAGCGAACGCCTGCTGATGGAAGAGCTCAACTACAACCTGCTCTATCGGTGGTTCGTGGGCCTCAACGCGGACGACCCGGTTTGGAGCCCGACGACCTTCACCAAGAACCGGGAGCGTCTCATCGATGCCGCGATTGCAGACAAGTTCTTCGAGCGCGTGTTGATCCTCGCCCGCGAAGCGGGCCTGCTGTCGGACGAGCACTTCACGGTCGACGGCACGCTGATCGAAGCCTGGGCGGGCCAGAAGAGCTTCAAGCCGAAGGGCACATCGGGAGATGATCCGGACGATCCTGGGAATCCCACCGTCGATTTCCGCGGGCAGAAACGCTCGAATGCGACCCACGAATCCACGACCGATCCCGAGGCGCGGCTGTACCGGAAGTCGAACGGGACCGAGTCGAAGCTGTGCTACGCGGGCCACGCGATGATGGACAACCGGCACGGCCTCGCGGTGGATGGCCGCGTGACCGAAGCGAACGGTCGCTCGGAGAGCGAGGCGGCGCTCGAGATGGCGGAGCGGATCGCATTCCGACGGGCGACGGTGGGAGCCGACAAAGGCTACGACACGGCGGGAGTGGTCCATGGACTTCGCGAGTTGGGCATCACGCCGCACATTGCAGCGAAGATCACGCATGGCGCGATCGACGGCCGTACCACGCGGCACGCCGGCTATGCGATCAGCCAGAGAAAGAGGAAGCGCATCGAAGAGATCTTCGGCTGGCTGAAGACCATCGCTTTGCTCCGGAAGACGCGGCACCGAGGCAAGCGCCGCGTCGACTGGATATTTCGCTTCGCGCTCGCGGCCTACAACCTCGTCCGGATGCGAAAGCTGGTGTGGGGAACGGCGTGAGGAGTGGCCCGAAGACCCCTGCACACGCCGCGAAAGCGGCGACGGCGAAGGCATCGCGCCGCGCGATCGGACGGTGAATCGCGATTCGGAGATCGTCATGAGATCAAGAAGACCTTCGACATTCGGTTTTTCAGCAACCTGCTAGACAGC
>JBGQLU010000087.1:0-15873 GCA_041500265.1 Acidobacteriota bacterium
GGGGTGTAGCGCAGCCTGGTAGCGCACCTGGTTCGGGACCAGGGGGTCGGAGGTTCAAATCCTCTCGCCCCGACCAATTTTCACCTCATCCGAGGACGACGGCCGCCGATGCTCGTCGCCGATCTCAGGAAGATCATCCGCGAGGTTCCCGACTACCCGAAGCCGGGGATCCTCTTCTATGACCTCACCCCGGTCTTCCAGGACGGCAATGCGTTCCGGTCAGTGATCGACCGCCTTGCCGAGCGCTTCCGCGGCGAGAAGATCGATCTGGTGGCGGGGATCGAGGCGCGCGGGTTCATGTTCGCCGCCGCGCTCGCCTACGTGCTGGGCCTCGGGATCATCGCGATCCGGAAGCCGGGGAAGCTCCCGTGGCGCACCGCCGGCGAGGACTACACGCTCGAGTACGGCACCGGTCGGCTCGAGGTCCACGAGGACGCCGCCGCGCGGGGCCACCGGGTCCTGATCGTGGATGACGTCCTCGCCACCGGCGGAACGGCGGGGGCGGCCGGGCGTCTGGTCCGGCAGCTCGGCGCCGAGGTCGCCGGGTACGCCTTTCTCGTCGAGCTGCAGTTCTTGAAGGGGCGGGCCGGCCTCGCCTCCGACAACATCTTCAGCCTCATCCAGTACGCTTGAGCGACGTCACGTGTCGGAGGGGCCTGTAGCTCAGTCCGGATAGAGCAGGAGTTTCCTAAACTCAAGGTCGCAGGTTCAAGTCCTGCCAGGCCCACCAGGCGCGATCGATCGAAGAAGGGATCCAAGATGGCGACGACGACCAAGATCGGCAAGAAAGACCTCCAACAGGACGAGTTCCTCGAGAACATGTTCGATCTTGGAGAATGGCTCGAGGCGCACTGGAAGCGGGTCGCCGCGGTCGCGGGGGGCGTACTCGCGCTGGTCCTGCTCGGGATCGCCTGGAACGGCCTGCGCGAGCGGACGGCTGACGAGGCCAACGCCCTGCTCGGCCGGGGCATGGACGCGTACGATCCCGCCCCCGGCGCGGACGGCAAGGCGCCCGCGCCTCGCTACGCCGACGCGCTGCCGCTGTTCGAACAGGCGGCGGCCAAAGCGGGATCGAGCGTGGTGGTGGATGTGGCCCGCTTCTACCGGGGACGGACCCTGATGGCGCTCGGCCGCGCCCCGGAAGCGATCTCCGTGCTCGAAGGGGTGTCGGCATCCTCGAATGCGGCGCTCGCGACCCAGGCGAAGGTTGCGCTCGCCCAGGCGCTGGCCGCCGGGGGAAACACCGATCGCGCCGCCACGATCCTGAACGAGATCGCCGCCGCACCCGCGGGGATCTACCCTCCCGCCGCCGCGGCGTTGGCGCTCGCCGACCTGCGCGCCGCGCAGGGGAAGAAGGCCGAGGCGAAGAAGGGGTACGAAGACGTCGTCAGCCGCTTCCCCGAAAGCCCGTTCGCCGGTCAGGCGCGGTCACGGATCTCGGAGATGGGAGCGGGGACTCCGTAGGCTCCGCGCGGGTTCCGCCTACCAGCTCCGGCGGCCGAAGACGTTGCCGGCCTCGTCCTCGGCCTCGACGCGATAGAAGACGAGAGGACGCTTGCGGGTCGCGGGATCGCAGTCGTCGTAGTGCGTCTCGGTCGCCGTTCCGGCCTCGAACGGACCGATCGACGGCACGCTGGTGCGTTCCCAGTAGCGGAAGACGTGGTACCTGAGGACCCGCTCCGGTCCGCCGTTCTGATCGTTCGCGACCGGATCCCACGTCAGGTGGATGCAGCCGGTCGAGGGGTCGCGCGTCATCCGCACCCCGCGCACTTCGGCAGGGGGGACGTCGTCGATCGTCACCTTGAACTCGTCGCGACCGGTCTGCCACGACAGCCCGTCCCACGAGGAGACCCGCCAGGTGTACTCCCCGCCCGCGAGCTTCTTCTGCGGGAAGTACGCGGCTCCCGGCGGCTCGGTCTCCATCTCGAGGTAGGCCCAGCCGTTCGGCTCGCGGACCTGGTCGAAGGTGTAGGCGACCGTCTTGAAGCCGTCCTTCGACATCTCGATCCGGAACCGCAGCTTCGACACTTCCTCGGCGTTCGTACGCAGGACGAACTTCGGACGGACCCCGACCGAATCGCCGTTTCTCGGCAGCTCCGGCTCGAGACGCGACGGCTGCTGCTGGCCCCAGGCCGCGGGCGAGGCCGCCCCCGCGCAGATCACGATCGCGAGCGTCGCGAGGCGTGCGGAACCTCTCACGGAGCCTCCACCGGCGGAAGCGACCTTTATACGTCGGGGCGCGGCGAGCCGCCACGCGGCCGGATCAGAACGGGATGTCGTCGTCGGAATAGCCCCCGGAGGGCTCTCCCGCCTCTTCGGGGGCCGTCGATGCGGCCGGCGCCGCCGCGGCCGCCCCGCGGTCGTCCGGGCGCCCGAGGAACTGGATGCGCTGGGCGCGAACCTCGGTCGTGTACCGCTTGTTCCCCTCGCGGTCGGTCCACTCCCGGGTCTGCAGCGAGCCTTCCACGTACACCGGCCTTCCCTTGCGCAGGTACTCGCCGACGATCTCGGCCTGCTTCCCCCACACGACGATCCGGTGCCACTCGGTGCGTTCCTTCTTCTCGCCCGCCTGGTCCTGCCACGTGTCGGTGGTCGCCATCGTGAAATTCGCGACGGCGCTCCCGCCCTGGGTGTACCGCACCTCGGGGTCGCGGCCGAGGTTGCCGATGAGGATGACCTTGTTGACGCTCGCCATGATCTTCGAATCCTTCCCTGGAGGAGGCGCGCGAGGACCCGTCGCGGCCGACGCGGGGAGCCTACCAAGGGCCGGGTGCGGCGTCAATCGCGCCCGGCGTTCGTTCTCGTGAATTACACTGCGCGCCCGCATGAGCGAACGCTCGTCCCTTCTCCGGAGCGCCGGGTCGATCAGCGTGGCGACCGCCATGAGCCGCGTGCTCGGCCTCGCCCGCGACCAGCTCCAGGCCTACTTGTTCGGCGCGGGGTTCGCGACGGACGCCTTCATCGCCGCGTTCCGTATCCCGAACCTGCTGCGGGACCTCTTCGCGGAGGGGGCGCTCTCGGCCGCGTTCGTCCCGACGTTCACCGCCACGCGCGAGCGCGACGGCGACGACGCGGCGTGGCGCCTCGCGAATCGTGTGATCACCGCGCTGTGCGTCCTCCTAGGAGGCCTCGCCGTGGTGCTCTTCGTCGGCGCGCGGCCGATCCTGCGCCTGTACACCCCGGGCTTCGGCGACGAGAAGCTGGCGCTCGCCGCGACGATGACGCGCATCATGTCGCCGTTCCTCCTCTTCGTCGCGCTGGCGGCCCTGGCGATGGGCGTGCTCAACACGATGCGGGTGTTCTTCCTTCCCGCGCTCTCGCCGGCCTGGTTCAACTTCGCCTGCATCGCCGGGATGCTGGCTCTCCCGCCCATCCTCCGCCCGCTCGGACTGGATCCGATCCTCGCCCTGGCGATCGGCGCGATCGCCGGCGGAGCGTTGCAGTTCCTGGTCCAGGTTCCCTCTCTCCGGCGGCGCGGCTTCCGGTTCCGTTGGGACTGGGCGCCGGCCGACCCCGGCCTGGTCCGGATGGCGACGCTGATGCTCCCGGCGGTGTTCGGCCTCGCGGCGACGCAGATCAACATCTTCGTCGACACGATGCTCGCGTCGAACTTCGGCGATGGGCCGATGTCGTGGCTGAACTACGCCTTCCGGCTCATCCAGCTCCCGATCGGGCTGTTCGGCGTTGCTCTCGCCACGGCGAATCTGACGCGCGTCTCGCGCGACAGCGCGAGGGGGGACATGGAGGGGATGCGCGCCAACCTGGCCGGAGCGCTCCGGGCGGCGGCCCTTCTCACGCTCCCGGCGACCGCCGGCCTCATCGCCCTTCGCGAGCCGATCATCCGCATTCTCTACGAGCACGGAACCCGTTTTCGCGCCGCCGACACCCACCAGGCCGGCGCCGCGCTGCTCTGCTACACGGTCGGCCTGAGCGCCTACGCGGTCACCAAGATCCAGGTCCCGACGTTCTACGCGCTCGGAAACACGCGGATCCCCGTGATCTCGTCCGCGGTCGCGGTCACGGTCAAGGTCGGAGCGAATTTCGCGCTGATCGCGTTGTTCCGCCGGCTCGGCCTCTCGCCGTTCCTGGCCCTCGCGACCACGACCTCGCTGGCGGCCTGGATCAACTTCGGCATCTTGGCCTTCGGGACCCGGCGCCTGCTCGGATCCTTGCGAGGCTTGGGGGTCGTGCCGACGTTCGTAAAGATGGCCGCGGTGTCGGCGGTCATGGGGCTCGCCTGCGCGTTCGCCTATCGCGGCCTCCTCGCGGTGCTGCCGGGCGGTACGCTCCTCCCGCAGCTCGTCCGCCTCGGCGCCGTCGTCGCTCTGGGCGCCGCTCTGACCGGCGCGCTCGCGCTGGCGCTCGGCGTTCCCGAGGCCAGGGCGATCGCCGCGCGCGTGGCGCGGCGCGGCACCTCCGCGTAGAATCCGACGCCGTTGCCGTCGTGGCGTCGATCCGAGGGATCCGATGATCGAAGTGCGAGGGCTCGGCAAGCGTTACGGCGACATCGCCGCGCTCCAGGACGTCAGCTTCCGCGTCGAGCGCGGCGAGATCGCCGGCTTCCTCGGGCCGAACGGTGCCGGAAAGACGACCACGCTGCGCATCCTTTCGACCTATCTGACGCCGGACACCGGAACGGCGACCGTCGCCGGATGGGACGCCGCCTCCCGGCCGATGGAGGTGCGCCGGCGTCTCGGCTACCTCCCCGAGCACCCTCCGCTCGACCTCGACAGCACGGTCGTCGAGTACCTGGGCTTCTGCGCCGCCCTCAGAGGCGTCCCGCGGGCGAAGCGCCGCGCCGCGGTGTCCGCCGTCATCGAGCGCTGCGGGCTCGCCTCGGTCGCGGGGCGGCTGCTCGGGAACCTCTCCAAGGGATTCCGGCAGCGGGCCGGCCTGGCCCAGGCCCTGGTGCACGGGCCCGAGGTGATCGTCCTCGACGAGCCGACCGTCGGCCTCGATCCGCAGCAAATCCTGGAGATCCGCAACCTGATCCGCGGCCTCGCGGGGGACCATACCGTGCTGCTGTCGAGCCACATCCTCCCGGAGGTGGCCAAGACCTGCGTCCGCGCCGTCGTGATCCACCGCGGGAGGATCGCCGCCGACGTGGCGATCGATCCCGCCGCGGGCGCCGGCGCGCTCGAAGAGACGTTCCTCCGCGCGACCTCTCTCGAGGACGGCGCCGCGGTCGCCTCGGGTGGAGCGGGGGCATGAGCAAGATCGCCGCCCTGATCGCCCGGGAGATCCGCGCGCAGGTCTACTCCCCGGTGGCGTGGATCGTGTGGACGCTCTTCCTCTTCCTCGCGGGGTGGATGTTCGTCGGGATCGTCCACCAGTTCCTCGAGATCGTCGAGAACACCACCGCGTACGCCCAGTACATGTCGAACCCCGAGCTCTTGGAGCGCGTCAACCTGAACGAGCTGGTCGTCTCGGGGCTCTTCTCGAACCTGCTCGTGCTGTTCGTCTTCCTGATCCCCGCGCTCACGATGCGCGGCTTCGCCGACGAGCGGCGCCAGGGAACCGACGAGCTCCTGCTGACCGCGCCGGTTTCACCCGGCCAGATCGTCGCGGGAAAATTCCTGGGCCTGGTCGCCGTCTCGGAGGTCCTCGTTCTGGGAGCCGCCTTCTACGTCCTGGTGCTGCTGCACTACGGCGACCCCGAGCACGGACCGATCGCCACAGGCCTCCTCGGTCTGGCGATCGTCGTGGCGGCGCTGACCGCCCTGGGCTTCGCCGTCTCGACCTTCACGAAGAGCCAGGTCGTGGCGGCCGTGGGCTCGTTCGTGCTGTTCCTGCTGCTCTTCGTCGTCAATTGGCCCGCGGAATCCGCGCAGGGGGCCGTCCGCGAGCTGCTGCTCGGGCTGTCGCTCCCGGCCCACTACGACGGATTCGCCAAGGGGAACGTGGCGATGGGGGACGTTTTGTACTTCGCCTCGCTGGGTGCGCTCGGCCTGTTCGCGGCGCGTACGACGATCGCGTCGCAGCGCTGGAGGTAGGGCGGTGCGCGACGCGCTGCGCCTGTCGGGTTGGGCGGGTCTCGTGCTCTTCGTCATGGGGCTCGTCTCCTACGCCTTCTCGGGAACGTTCGACCTCTGGACCGCGGTGCACGTCGCGGGAGGGGGTCTCCTGCTCGCGGTGGCGGTCGCCGGCAATCTCGCGGGCGTTCGCCGTACCGTCGCGGCGCGCGGCACCCGCGAGCGGGCGCAGGCGGTCACCGGAACGCTCGTCTTCGGCGCCATCCTCGTGACCGTGAACGTCCTCGCGGCGCGCTATCCCAAGACCTGGGACGCGACCGAGTCGAAGGTCTTCACGCTGGGCGACAAGACGCGGTCGGTCCTCTCCTCCCTCGAGCGGCCGGTCGAGCTGGCGGCGTTCTTCCCGCCGGGCGACCGGGCGCGGCCCGAGATGGAGGAGCTCCTCAAGCGGTACGCGTCGCTGTCCGGGAAGCTCACCTGGCGGTTCGTGGACGCCGAGAAAGAGCCGCAGCTCGCCGACCAGTTCGGCGTCACGCGGGCGGGGGTGCTCGCGGCGCGGTCCGGAAACGAGAAGGCGCAGTCCTCGGGGGACGCGGCGGGCTCGATCGGCGAAGGGGAGGTCACGAGCCTGATCCTGAAGGTCGCCCGCCCCACCGCGACCGTGGTCTATGCGATGACCGGCCACGGCGAGCCCGAGCCTTCCGATCTCGAATCGCCCGCCGGGCTCGGCCTTCTCGTTCGTGCCTTGGGCGAGGACGCGATCACGGTCAAGCCTCTTCTTCTCTCGACGCAGGCCGCCGTTCCCGAGGACGCCGCCGCGGTGATCCTCGCCGGACCGGTCAAGCCGCTGATCGCTCACGAGCAGGACGCTGTGCGCTCCTACCTCGCGAAGGGGGGTCGCCTGCTGGCGATGATCGATCCAGGCTCCGAACCCGGCCTGGCCCCCCTCCTCGACGATTACCGCCTGAAGCTCGACGACGACATGATCGTGGACCAGCAGGAGGTGGCCTTCCTGGGCGCCCGCCTGGGCGTCGATCCGATCGTCGAGGACTTCCCGCCGCATCCGATCACCAAGGGGTTCAAGCAGCGGATCATCCTGTCGCGCGCCCGGTCGGTGACGATCGGCGTCGACGGGGGTCTGCCGGGGGTTTCGACCCAGCCTCTCGCGAAGACCCACGAGTCCGCGTGGGGGGAGTCCGGCTGGCACGAGATGCTGAAGACCGGGCGGGTGGAGAAGTCCGCCGAGGACAAGGCGGGACCGGTCGTCGTCGCGGCCACGGCGACGGTCGGCGGAGCGGGGCGCAAGGAGTCGCGGCTCGTGCTGGTCGGCGACTCCGACTGGGCGGTCAACGGCAACCTCGGCTCGTTCTTCAACCGCGAGATGCTGCTCAACACCGTGCACTGGCTGACCGGCAGCGAAGAGCTGATCGTCGGGCCGGCCAAGCGCCTGCGCGCCTCTCGCCTCGACATGACGGTGGCCGACGAGCGCAACCTCTTTCGCTTCGGCGTGCTCCTCCTCCCCGAGGTGCTCCTGATCGGAGGTCTCGCGGCCTGGCTCCGCCGGAAGTCGCTGTGAGCCTTCGCGGACTCCTCGCCCTCGTCCTGGCGCTCGCCGCCGCCCTCGCCCTCGTCTACTTCTTGAAGGCGCCGGCGCCGAAGGCTCCGGCGGCCGGGGAAGACGCGCCGCTGGTCGCCCCGTTCCTCGAGACCGCCGTCCGCGGCATCGAGCTCCGCTGCGGGGAGAGCCCGGTCGTCCTCCTGCGCGCGGCCGGCTCAGGCTGGCGAATGGTGAAGCCCTTGGCCGCCGAGGCCGATCCCCGGGCCGCGCACGTGCTCGTCTCGGCACTCCAGGACGCCAGGATCCGGAAGGTCATCTCCACCGCCGGCGCCGACGCCGCCTCGTACGGGCTCTCCCCCCCGGAGTGCGTCGCGACCGTCACGCTCGACGGCGCCTCGGGAACGCGCGAGGTGCGCCTGGGGCGGACCTCCCCGATCGGCGTCGAGCGCTACGCGGAAGACGCAGCCGGGCGCATCGTCTTCGTGGACGGCTCGCTCGCGAGCGCCTTGGGAAGGAGCGTGGACAGCCTGCGCGAGAAGCGGCTCGTCCCGATCGAGCCCGACGCCGTCGTCCGCATCGAGCTGACACGCCCCTCTGGCCCTCTTGTGCTGGCGAAGGACGGGGACCGCTGGCGGCTGCAGGCGCCCGATCGCGACGCCGCCGCCGCGAGCGCCTGCGAGCAGCTCGCCCGCTCGCTGACCGCGATCGCGCTCCACGACCTTCGATCGATCCCGATCGCACCCGCGGGACCGGCCGACCGGCGCATCGCGATCAAGGTGCAGTCCAAGGATCGGACGGCCCCGATCGAGGCGTTCGTCGCGACCGCGGGTGTCGGCGGGGGACGCCTCGCCTGGAGGGAGGGCGGGGCGTTCGCCGGGCTCCTGTCCGAGGCCGCGGCGGCCGACCTTGACGCGCCCTCCGACCGATACCGCGACGATCACGTGGGGAGCTTTTCGACGCCCGACGTGCGCTCGATGACGATCGAGCGCGGCGGCACGACGATCCGCGTCGAGCGCGCCGCCGAGGGGGCGCCTTGGACGGCCCGCGAGGGGGGTACGGCCGCGCCGGCCCCGGACAAGGCGCGCGTGGACGCCTTGCTCGACTCGATCCGGTGGCTCAAGGGCAGCGGCTTCCTCCCGGCGCCGCCGTCGACGGCGCCGACCGGAAGGATCGTCGTCCGGGCCGCGACCCGGGACCTCGCGACCCTCCGGTGGGGACCGCTCCCCCCGGTCGAAGGCGGCGCCGAGTCGGTCTGGATCGAATCCGGCGACCGGCCGGGCGTCGTCTTTCGGGTTCCCGCGGCCTCCTTCGGACCGGTGCCGTCGCACGCCGCCGAGTTGGCGCCGGCCGCGGCCCCGGCGGCGCACGCCGAGCCCGGCAAGCCGTGAAGGCCGTGGTCCAGCGCGTCCGGCGGGCCGAGGTCCGCTCCGGTGCCGAGATCCTCGGATCGATCGACTCGGGGCTCGTCGTGTTCGTCGGGGTGGAGCGAGGCGACGCCCCGAGCGACGCCGACGGGCAGGCCGACAAGGTCGCCACGCTCCGGATCTTCGCCGACGAGGCGGGGCGGATGAACCGGAGCGTCGAGGACGCGCGCGGCGGCCTGCTCGTCGTTTCCCAGTTCACCCTCCTGGCCAACACGCGGCGCGGGCGGCGGCCGTCGTTCGAGAACGCGGCGGCGCCCGCCGAGGCGGACGCGCTCTACGAGCGCTTCGTCACGGCCCTTCGCGCGCGCGGGCTGACCGTCGCGACCGGCCGGTTCGGGGCGATGATGGAGGTCCTGCTCGTCAACGACGGGCCGGTCACGATCGTTCTGGACTCACGGGAGACGCCCCGGGGATGACGGGGAAGCGAGGCGAGGCGACGAGCGCGGGAGAAAGGGCGGCCGAGTCGTGGCTGACCCACCTCGCGGCGGAGCGCGGGTTGGCGCGGAACAGCCTCGCGGCCTACCGCCGCGACCTCGCCGCGCTCGCAACCTCGCTTTCGGGCCGCGATCTGCTCGCCGCGCGTCCCGACGATCTCACGACGGCCCTTCGCCGGATGCGTGCCGCCGGAAAGTCTCCGCGCTCGGTTGCGCGCTGGCTCGTCGCGATCCGGGGGTTCTACGCCTGGCTGTGCGGGCAGGGGATGATCGAGGACAGCCCCGCCTCGCGCCTGTCCGCCCCGAAGACATGGACGACCCTCCCGAAGGTCCTGGACGGCCGCGACGTCGAGCTGCTCCTGTCGGCGCCGGATCGAGCGGACCCCCGCGGCTCGCGCGATGCCGCGATGCTCGAGCTGCTCTACGCGACCGGGCTTCGCGTCAGCGAGCTGTGCGCTCTCGAATCGGGGGACGTGCATCTCGACGCGGGGTACGTCCGCTGCCTCGGGAAAGGAGGCAAGGAGCGGGTGGTCCCGCTGGGTGCGGAGGCGAGCGCTTCGGTGCGGGCCTACCTGGCGACGGCGCGCCCGGCGCTTCTCGCGGGCGCGGCGTCGCGCTCGCTCTTCGTCACGAGCCGCGGCGGTCCGCTGAGCCGGCAGGGATTCTGGAAGCTCATCAAGGCCCACGGCCGCCGCGCGGGGATCCGCGGCCCGCTGTCGCCGCACGTCGTCCGCCACTCGTTCGCCACCCACCTCCTGGAGAACGGCGCGGACCTTCGCGTCGTGCAGACCCTGCTCGGGCACGCGGACATCTCGACCACGCAGATCTATACCCATGTCAACCGCGAGCGGTTGAAACGCCTCTACCGGAGCTTCCACCCCCGCGCTTGACACCGGTGCGGGCCGTCGATTATCCCTAGCCGTCGTGAACGACGAAGACAACTTCGAGGCGCCGATCCTCGAGCTCGAGCGGCGCGTCGAAGCCCTCTCCGGCATGGGCGACGACGTGGCCACGCGACGGAAGCGGGAGCAGCTCGAGCGCTCGCTCGCGGAGACGCGCGCCCGGATCTTCGCGGCCCTCACGCCGTGGCAGAAGACCCTCGTGGCGCGGCATGCGAGACGCCCGTACACGCAGGACTACCTCCGCGCGCTGCTCGAGGGATTCGTCGAGATCCACGGCGACCGGAGGTACGCGGACGACGCCGCGATCGTCGCCGGGTTCGGCACCTTCCGCGGCCGGCCGGTCGTCGCCATCGGCCACCAGAAGGGACGCGACACGAAGGAGAAGATCTTCAGGAACTTCGGCATGTCGCGTCCGGAAGGGTACCGGAAAGCGCTGCGCGCGATGAAGCTGGCGGAGAAGTACCGGCGGCCCGTCCTCACGTTCATCGACACGCCCGGCGCGTACCCGGGGATCGGCGCCGAGGAGCGCGGCCAAGCGGAAGCGATCGCGCTCAACCTGCGCGAGATGGCGCGGCTCCGGGTGCCGGTGCTCGTCACGGTGACCGGCGAGGGGGGCTCCGGCGGCGCTCTCGCGATCGGCGTCGGCGACCGGATCAACATGCTCGAGTTCTCCGTCTACTCGGTGATCAGCCCGGAGGGGTGCGCGGCGATCCTGTGGCGGGACGCCACGCGCATGCGCGAGGCGGCGCAGGCGATGAAGATGACGGCGTCCGACCTGTTGGCGCTCGACGTGATCGACGAGATCGTCCCCGAGGTCGCGGGCGGCGCGCACGTCGATCCCGCCCGGCAGGCGGCGATCCTGGGGGACGTCCTCGACCGTCAGCTCGCGGAGCTCGAGACGCAAACGCCGGACGCCCTGATCGCCGCGCGCTACAGGCGATTTCGGCGGATCGGCCGCTTCACCGCTCCGGACGGCTCGCTTTCGATTCCTCCCACAACCGGTCCATGAGCGTAAGTCCGGCCTCCTCGACGGGAACGCCCCGCCGGAGGAGCTCGGTCTCGACCTTCCGGAACCGGTCGCGGAACTTCGCGTTCGCGCGCGCGAGCGCCGCCTCGGCGTCGAGGTCGAGCTTCCGCGCGAGCATCACGAGCGTGAACAGCGCATCGCCGATCTCCTCGGCGATCGCGCCGGGGTCGCCCGACGCCAGGGCGGCGCGCAGCTCGCCGTGCTCTTCCTCGAGCTTGGCCGCCGCTGCCTTCGCGTCGGGCCAGTCGAACCCGACCCGGGCCGCCTTGGTGCCGAGGCGATGAGCGGTCACGAGCGCGGGGAGGGCCACGGGGATGCCGTCGAGCACCGATGCGCCGGAGGGCCGGGTTCCCGAAGCGTTCTTCTCGTCCTTCTTGATCTCTTCCCACCGCTTGAGCACCGCCGCCGAGTCGGCCGCCGTGTCGTCCCCGAAGACGTGCGGGTGCCGCCGGATCATCTTGGCGGCGATCCCCTCGATCACGTCGGCGGCGGAGAATGCCTCATCTTCCTTGGCGAGCCGCGACAGGAAGACGATCTGGAAGAGCAAGTCGCCCAGCTCCTCCCGGAGGGCGCCGGGGTCGCCGCGATCGAGCGCGTCCACGACCTCGTAACACTCCTCGAGCAGGTACCCCCGGAGGGTGGCGTACGTCTGCTCGCGATCCCAGGGGCACCCGCCGGGCTCCCGCAACCGGTCCATGATCGCGAGAAGGTCCTCGAAGGTCCGCGGGGAGGCCATTCGGCGTCTCCTTGACTTGCCTCGGAGCGGAGGACAAGTTTTGGCCAGCCGCCGTGGTCCGGAACGGTTCCGGAGCGGGTGCGGCCGATTGAAGGCGTCGGAATCCGAATGGTACCATCGCGCCTCTTGCGAAACCGTCACGGCGGGAGGCGCGCATGGCCGAGGGAGATCCACTAAAGGAAAAGGGACAGGACAGCTCGAAGCCCGGCATCAAGGTCACCGACCGGCGGCATTTCACGCCGGAAGGAGAGCGCCGCGTCGAGGTCGTCGATGAGCCCGAAGCGCCCCTCGCCGCCCCGGCCGCCAAGGCCCGGGAGAGCGAAGCGCCTCGGACCGCGGGAGCGGGGGAGCCGCAGGCCACGTTCGAGCGGCGGCCCCTGGACGAGCCGGAGGGCGTGGATTTCACGATGTTGATCAACGCGATGGCCCAGCCCGCGTTGCTCTACCTCGGGGAGATCCCGCATCCGGCGACCGGCCAACCGACCTTGGACCTCGAGGGGGCGCGCATCCAGATCGACATGCTCGATCTGCTGCGCGTGAAGTGCCGCGGCAACCTGACTCCCCAGGAAGACCACCTCCTGGAGAGCGTCCTGTACCAGCTCCGGATGCGTTACGTCGCGCGCTCGGGCACGGCCGGCTAGACGACTTCACGATCCGGGCGCAAGCCCGGCGCGAGCGAGCCGGCCCGGAGCGCGGAAGGGGCCGGGGGTCGGGCGTGAAGGTTCGTCGGGGGTTCGTGCTGGCGATCGCGGTGGCGGCCTTCGTCGCGGCGCGGGGCGTCGCCGTGGGCGCCGCGGACACCGGCGTCATCCGGCTGGCCGAGCCGAAGGCTCCCTCGTCGCAGGACGACTCGGCGGAGCGTCCCGCCGCCGACCCGATGGCCGATGCGCGCCGAGGGTTCGACGTCCAGGCGTTCGACGGCCGCCTGCTCGGGCTTTGGTTCCAGCGCAAGGCCTACGCGCGGCAGGGACGGGATCAGGACGCCGCTCACCAGTCGGAGATGATCCGGGATTTCGTCGCCGAGGAGGGGGTGCGGCGGCTGGACGTTCCCGCGGGCGCGCTCCTCCTCGAATCCGACGGGTGGCTCAAGGAAGGGAACTACGACAGGGCGCTCGCGACCCTCTCCCTGGCCGAAGCGCTCGACCCGGGTCGCCCCCAGATCGCCCTCGGCCGCGCCCGGGTGCTCTGGGCCTCGGGTGCCGGGATCTTCGCCGCGGGCACCGAGGCGATCAAGGCGCTCCGCGCGAGCGCCACGATCGCCGCCCGCGACCTCACGCTGGTCCACGAATCCGCGCTCGTGGGTGTCGCGGTGCTCCTCGGATTCATCGCGCTGTTCGCGGTGTTCCAGCTCCTCCGCCACCAGGTGGCGCTGCGCCACGATGTCGAGGAGTGGCTCGCCTCGAACGGGAAGGAGACCTGGGCGAAGGCCGGGGGCTGGGCGGTGCTGCTCGCTCCTCTCATCTTCTGGGTCGGGGCCGGCTGGGCCGTCTTCTACTGGATCGCGGCGACCTACCGTTACGGGCGACGGGGCGAGAAGGCCATGGGAGCCCTCCTGCTCGTGGCGGCCGCGCTCGTCGTGCCGGCGTACCGGTTCTCCGTGGGCCTCTACGGGCTCGCCGCCGACCCGACGGTACGCACGACGATCGAAGCGGCGAACGGCGGCTACGATCCCGATCGGATCGTGAAGCTGAGGGAACTGGTCGATTCGCACCCCGGCGATCCGATGTACCGTTTCCTCCTGGCGGGCCTCTACAAGAACGGGCGCTATTTCGAAGAGTCGTTCCAGGAGTACAAGCGCGTCCTCGAAGCCGCGCCCTCGACCTACCAGGCGCGCATCAATCTCGGCAACATCTATTTTCTCCTCGGCCAGTACGGCGAGGCGATTTCGAACTACCGCAAGGCGCTGGACATCCGGCCGGACTCCGTCCTGGCCTATTACGACATGTACCTCGCGCAGTCGGAGTCGTTCAAGCTCAGGGAGGCCGGAGAGTCGCTCACGAAGGCCCGCGCGATCGATCCGGAGGAGTCGAACCGCCTGCTGACCGGCGGATCGCGCGCCGAGGGTGGCGCCAAGGTGGTGGACGCGGCCATCGACTTCGGCTCGATCTGGCGCGCCACCGTGGAGGGCCGGCACCTCCGGGAGTGGCTGGACGCGGGACCGGTCGCGCGAAGCTGGCGGAACCTCGCGCGAGGACTGCTCAATCCGATCAGCCTCGCCGCGTTGCTGGCGCTGGTCGCGTGCGTCGGGATCGCCGGAGTCCTCCACGGCCGCCAGCCCGCGCAGCGTTGCCTCCGCTGCGGCCGGCCGTTCTGCGCGGCCTGCGCGTCCGCGCGCGAGGGACACACGTACTGCAATCAGTGCGTCCATCTCTTCGTCCTCGGCGACGGCTTGGCGCCCGAGACGAAGAGCATGAAGCTCTATGAGATCGAGCGGCACGAGCGCTGGAACCGCCGTGGCCGGCGCGCCGCGTCGGTCGTCCTTCCGGGCGCGCGCCAGCTCATGGCGGGACACGCCTGGGCGGGGGGCGGGCTCGTGATCCTCTGGCTCATGGTCTGGGTGGGTGGCTTCCCGTCGGTGCTGGGTGTCCTCGAACGGGGCCTCGGCCTCGGGATCCACCTCGCCGAGCTGCGCCCCGAGACGGTCCCGGGGGTCTTCGCGGTCGATGCCGCGCTCCTGTTCGCGGTGCCCCTGGGGGTCCTCGTCTGGCTCGCGGGCAACGTCACCATCCGCCGCGCGCGGGGGGCGTGACATGGCCCTCGAAGGCACGATCAAGGACTTCGGCCTCGCGGACATCCTCCAGCTGATCGGCATCCAGCGGAAGACCGGCGTCCTGACTCTCGACGGAGAGGACGACACCGTCACCGTCAAGTTCCTGGATGGGCACGTCGTCGGCGCCGACACGCGGCGGACCAACCTCGAAGATCTCCTCGGCTCGGTGCTGGTCCGCACGGGCCGGATCACCGAGGCGCAGCTCCAGGAGACTCTGCGTATCCAGAAGAGCACCCTGCAGCGTCTCGGCTACATCCTCGTGAAGCAGCGCTTCATCTCCGAGGAGGACCTCGTCGAGGCGCTGCGCATCCAGGTCACGCAGATCGTCTACCGCCTCTTCCGCTGGAGGGATGGGAAGTACCAGTTCACCCCCGCCGATCACGTCGAGTACGACACCGAGCACTTCCAGCCGCTGTCGACCGAGACGATCCTGATGGAAGGCGCGCGGATGATCGACGAATGGCCGATCATCGAGCGCAGGATCAAGTCGTCCGCGATGGTGATCGCCAAGACCGCGGCCGGCGCGACCTTGGACGCCCCCGTCGCCTCCCTCCTCGAGACGGACATCGACTTCGGGTTCCAGGACGCGGCCCCGGGGGACGCGCGCGCCGCGAAGGACGAGATCCGGCTCACCCCGGAGGAGCGGGACGTTCTCCACATGGTGGACGGGAGCTCGTGCGTCCAGGATCTGGTGGACGCGAGCCCGTTGGGAGAGTTCGACGTCTACCGGATCCTCTACGACCTCTCCAATCGGAACCTGGTGGAGGAGGTCGCGGTCTCGCTGGTCGCGGGGGTCGCCCCGGAGGAGGACACCCGCGGCCGATGGGTGTCGGGGGTGCTCCAGGTGCTGGTCTGGGCCCTCGCGGCGCTGGGGCTCGTCACCGTGCCGATGAACCCCTGGACGCCGTGGAGGATCGCCGCCGAGGGCGCGGAGACCGAGCTCCTGAAGACGTACGAGAGCCGGAGCCGGATCGAGAGGGTCGAGCGCGGCCTCCAGACCTACTTCATGGACCGCGGCGCGCTGCCGCCGAGCCTCCGGGCGCTGGCCGA
>JBGQLU010000088.1:0-15783 GCA_041500265.1 Acidobacteriota bacterium
CGAAGCCCGGCTCGACGCCCGGGCGGAGCGCGACATGGAGCTCCTCCAGGAGCTGGTCGCGAAGATCCGGAACCTGCGGGTCGAGGCGGGGATCGATCCCTCCCGGCGGATCGACGTCCAGATTCACGCCGAGAGCCCCCGGAACGCGCGGCTGGTGGCGGACGAGGCCGCCCTCGTCGCGACCCTGGTGCGCGCGGGAACGGTCATGGTCGTGGACGGGTTCCCGCCCGATCTCGTGGCCGCCCGCGGCGTCGTCCGGGGTCTCGAGGCGGCGATCCCGCTCGCCGACCTCCTGGACTTCGACGCCGAGCGGGCCCGCCTCCTCCGCGATCTCGAGAAGATCGAGAGGGACGTCGACGCCAGGAATCGCAAGCTCGCCAACGAGTCGTTTCTCGAGCGGGCCCCCGTCGAGGTCGTCGAGAAGGAGCGCACGATCCAGCAGGAGCTCCTCGACAAGAAACGGCGGATCGAGGCGACGCTGAAGACGCTCGGGGGGGGCGGGGCGGTCGCGTGAGCCCTCAGGACCTCGACGCGTCGGCGTGCGCGCGGTCGGTGCGCGCTGCGCTCGACGAGGACCTCGGAGCCGCCGGCGACCTCACCTCGCAGGCAGCCGTTCCCGCGGGCCGTCGCGGGAGAGCGTCGTTCGTCGCTCGCGAGCCGATGGTGGTCGCCGGGCTTCCCGTCGTCCGCGAGGTCTTCCGCACCCTCGATCCCGGGGTGGCGTTCGCGCCCCGCGTGGCCGACGGGGACGAGGTTCCGCGCGGCGCGATCGTGGCCGAGGCGACGGGCGCCGCGCGCTCCCTTCTGGCGGGGGAGCGCACCGCCCTCAACTTCCTGCAGCGGATGAGCGGCATCGCGACCGCCGCGCGCGAGGCGGTCCGCGAGATCGCCGGAACCGGGGCGACGGTCCTTGACACCCGCAAGACGGCGCCCGGACTCCGCGCGCTCGACAAGTACGCGGTCGCGGCGGGGGGAGCGACGAACCATAGGGCCGGGCTGTACGACGCCCTGATGATCAAGGACACGCACGTGGATGCGGCCGGCGGGCTCGGCGAGGCCGTCCGCCGCTGCCTCGCGGCGGGGCATCCGGCGCGGCTGGTCACCGCGGAGGTGCGGACACCGGAGGAGCTCGACGAGGCGATCGCCGCCGGCGCGGGGCGCGCGCTCCTGGACAACATGAGCACGGACGCCCTTCGGGAGTGCGTGAGGCGCGGCAAGGGGCGCATCGTCCTCGAGGCCTCCGGCGGCCTTCGTCCGGGAACGCTCCGGAGCGTCGCGCTGACCGGGGTCGACGCGCTGAGTCTCGGCTACTTGACCCACTCCGTGCGCGCCGCGGATCTCGCGATGGATCTCGAGGCCCTGCCGTGACGGCCCGCTGCGAGGCCCGTCTCGCCGCCGTGGAGTTCGTCACCCGCGTGGTGGCGCTCCCGGTCACGACCTCCACCAACGACGACCTGCGGCGGCTGGCCGCCCAGGGGGCGCCGGAAGGGACGGTCGTCGTCGCCGAGCGCCAGACCGCGGGCCGCGGGAGACTCGGCCGAGAGTGGCATTCGCCTCCGGGGGCCGGACTCTATCTCTCGATCCTCCTGAGGCCCCGCGAGCCGATCGAGGAGCTCGGGCGCTACGCGGTCACCGCCGCGGTCGCGCTCTGCGAAGCCTGCCGCGCGCTCGCGGGGGACCGCGTCCAGATCAAGTGGCCGAACGACGTGCTGGGCGAGGGGAGAAAGCTGGCAGGGATCCTGTCGGAGCTCCGGACCGGCGGGGCCCTGGGGGCGGAGATGGTGGTGGGGATCGGCGTCAACGTCAACGGGCTCGCCGAAGACTTCCCCGAGGAGATTCGATCCACCGCGACGTCGCTCCGGCTCCTGCGGGGTGGCGAGCCGTTCCGCCGGGAAGACGTGGCGGCGGAGCTCGTCCGAAGGCTCGCGGGAGGGGTCGCGCTCCTGCGCGCGGGACGCTGGGACGAGCTGGCGGCGCGTTTCCTGAGCTACTCTCCTTCCGCGACCGGTCGCCGGGTCCGTCTGGCGGCGGGGGACCTCGGCATCACCCGGGGCCTTCACGCGACCGGAGCGCTCCGGGTCGAGACCGACCGTGGGATCGTGCTGGTCCACTCCGGCGAGTCGGTCGCTCCCGCGGAGGGGTAAGAGGCCTCATGCTGTTCGCGATCGACACGGGAAACACCCACACCGTCCTGGGGCTCTTCGACGGGGCGACCCTTCGCGCCGACTGGCGGATCGCCACGCGGCACGACACGACCTCGGACGAGCTCGGGACGACCTTGCGCGCGCTGTTCGCGGGGGAAGGGATCGCCCCGGACGCGGTCGAGGGCGTCATCGTGGCTTCCGTGGTGCCCGACTGGAACGGCCGGCTCCAGGCGACCGCCGAGCGCACCTTCGGGCTGCGCGCCCTCTTCGTCGAGCCGGGGGTCAAGACCGGGCTCCCGATCCTCTACGACAATCCCCACGAGGTGGGCGCCGACCGGATCGTCAACGCGGTGGCCGCCGTTCACCGGTTCGGCGCTCCCGTCATCGTGCTCGACTTCGGCACGGCGACCACGTTCGACGTCGTCAGCCCGCGAGGGGAGTACCTCGGCGGGGTGATCGCGCCGGGCCTGGGAATCTCCGCCGACGCTCTCTTCCGCCGCGCGGCGCGGCTGACGCCGGTGGATATCCGCAAGCCCGCCCGCGTCCTCGGCCGGAACACGCAGGAGAGCGTCCAGTCGGGGCTCTTCCACGGCTACGTGGGACTGGTGGACGGCCTCGTGAGCAAGCTCCGCGCCGAGCTGGGGGTGGACGCCCCGGTGGTGGCGACGGGGGGGCTCGCCCCCGTCTTCCGCGACGCGATCGCCTTCCTCGCGGCGGTGGAGCCCGATCTGACGCTCGAGGGGCTGCGGCTGATCTGGGAGAAGAACCGCCGGTGAAGATCCTCGTCGTGTGCGACGGGAACATCTGCCGGTCCCCGCTCGCGGCCGAATACTTGCGCCACCGCGCGGCCCGTTCCGGACTCGCCCACGTCGTCGTGGCGTCGGCGGGGTTGCTCGACATCGTCGGACGCCCGGCGGCGCCGTTCTCGATCGCGGTCGCCTCCGAGGCGGGGCTCGATCTCAGCTCGCACCGGTCGCGAGGTGTCGCGGCCGCCGACCTCCGCAGCTCCGACTTGGTCGTCGCCATGACCTTGGCGCAGCTCGAGGCCCTCGGGCGCCGCTTTCCCGGGCCCGCGCCGCGTTCGCTCC
Organism: Acidobacteriota bacterium; assembly: GCA_041500265.1. Lineage (GTDB taxonomy): Bacteria > Acidobacteriota > Polarisedimenticolia > Polarisedimenticolales > DASRJG01 > DASRJG01. Next base: position 3,233 of record JBGQLU010000088.1, read on the forward strand.
TGCTCCGCGCCTTCGAGGCCGGCCCGACCCCGCTCGGTGGAGCTCCGAACCTGGACGATCCGGTGGCCGGCCCGATCGAGGGATTCCGCGAGGCGTTCGAGATCATCCGAACGTGCGTCGATCACCTCACGCTATGGCTCAAGCACGAGGCGTGACCGAACGCGGCTATCTCCGCGCCGTCGAGGGCGCGTGGTCGAAGCTCCGCGGCCGGGCCGTCGTTCTTTCCCCGCGCGAGTTCGAGACGGTCGCGCGCTGGTACCGCCGCGGCGTGCCGCTCGCGGTCGTGCTCGAGGCGCTCGCCCATCAGGCCGGGCGCCGATCGCTCACCTTCGCCGCTCCGGCGGTCGAGGCGGCGTGGGACGCGGTCGCCGGCGGCCGGGCCGCGAAGCCCCGGGTGCCGCCGGACCTCCCGGGTGGCTCCGATCCCTGGACGCCCTGGGAGCGCGCGCGCGGGCTGGCTTCGCACGAGCCGCTCCGCGCGCTCCTCGGCGCGCTCCTCGAACGGGCCCGATCGGGCGACCCGGCGGCCGAGATCGACGCGAGACTGGATCGCGATCTCCCCGCCGCGGCGCCGCCTCATGTCGCGGTCGCGGTCGAGGCCGCATCGCTCTCGGCGCTCTCGCGGTTCCGCGACAGGATGCCGGCGGCAGAATTCGAGCGGACGCTCCTGCGCGCCCGCGCGGACGGACTGCGGGAGCGGCTGGGCCTCCCCAGGCTGACGCTGGCCGCGGGGGCCCCGTCGCGTCGCCGCGACGCTTAGGCTACCCTCCAGAGGTCCCGGCCCCCTCCTCGCACGAAGCTCGATGCCACGACGGATCGCCGTCCCGGAGATCGTGCCGATCGGCTGCGCGTTCGTCGTCGGCTCGGCCGGCGGCACCGCCTTCGGCCCGTGGATCACCGGGGTCGCCGCCGCCGCGATGGGCGCTATCGCCTACGCCCTTCGATCGCGGCCCGGCCCGCGCCGGGGCGCCCTGATCGTCGCGGCCGCGCTCAGCGGTGCCGCGCTGCAATCGGGGGCATGGGAGGCGGCCTCCCGCCGCATGGCCGCTTGGAGCCTCGAGCCCGGAGCGCCGATCGACGTCGCGGCGCAGGCCACCGTGCTCGCCTCTGCGGAACGAGACGTCCGCGGCGAGCGCACGCTCGCCCTGCGATTGCATCGTCCGGACACCCCCGAGTCGATCGACGCGATCGTGTCGCTTCCGGCGCTCGCCGGCGACGAGGCGAGACGCATCGACGCTTTGCGGCGCGGTGACCTCGTTCGCGCGTGGTGCCGGGTTCGCGCGCCCGGTCCCGGCCCCGGCGTTTCCGCGGCCGCCGCGCGACGGCGGCTCGCCTCCCGGGGATTCGATGCGACCGGCGCGATCAAGAGCTCGAGGCTCCTCCGGCTCGAGGCGGACGGTGCGGTGAGCCTGGGGCGCGTGATCGACTCCGCGCGCGCGTGGGCGAGGTTCCGGCTGGACCGGACGCTCGGCCCCACGGGGCGGGCGCGGGGGCTGATGGGCGCCATGCTGCTCGGGGACCGGGCCCTTCTGGACGACGACGTGGTCATCGCGCTCCGAGACGCCGGCCTCGCGCATCTGCTCTCGATCAGCGGCTTGCACGCGGGCCTGGCCATGCTCCTCGTCTTCGCGTTCTTGAGGCGCGGCACCGGCGGCGCCTGGCCGATGGCGATCTCGGGAGGCGCGATCCTCGTCGTATTCGCCCTCGTCACCGGGGCGGGGGCCTCGGTGTTGCGGGCCTGCGTGGCACTCGGCGCGACGCTCGCGGGACGCGCCGTGGGGCGCGACGTCGTTCCCATCGGCGCCTTGGCGCTTGCGGCCGGCTTGCTCGTTCTCGCGGTACCGGCGCTCGCGTGGAGCGTGGGCTTCACGTTGAGCGTGCTCGCCACGGCCGGCTTGCTGCTCCTGGGACCCCGTTGCGCGGCGGCGATTCCGGGTGCACGGAGCGCCGCGAGCGCGATCGGGATTTCGCTCGGGGCCTATCTCGCCACGGTCCCTGTGATGGCCGTCGCCTTCGGCCGCCTGTCGCCCGTGGCTCTCGCGGCCAACCTCGCCGCGGCGGCGCTGTGCGCGCTGTCGCTGGCCTCGGGGGCGGCGACCCTCGCGATCGGCACTCTCCCGATCCTCGGTCCGGCGGTCATCCGTGCGGCGACCGGATCCGCCGACCTCCTGGTCGCGACCGCCCGTCTGGCGGCCGGAGTTCCGGGTGGTCATCTCCGGGTCGAGGCACCCGGACCGGTCGCGATCGGAGCGTATCTCGCGCTTCTCCTCCTGATCCGCTTCGCGCCGCGGACGTGGCCACCGGGGGCGCGGCGGACGCTCCGGTTCGCCTTCACGCTCCTCCTGATCGCCTTCCACCTCGGCCGGGCCCCCGGCGGCTCCGAGCGAGCGACGGTCGTCGACGTCGGTCAGGGGCTCTCGGTGGTCATGGAGCGCGGGGACGGCTCCTGCGTCCTCGCCGATGCCGGACCGTCGCGAGGCGGGCGGGCCGACGCCGGGGACCGCATCGTGATCCCGACCCTGCTCGCCCACCGCTGCACGTACCTCCCGGCCGTGGCGCTCTCGCACGACCACGACGATCACGCCGGCGGTGTCGCCGCGGTCCTCCGCGATCTCGACGTCGGCGAGCTGTGGATCGCCGGAGGAGCGGAACGGGACCCTCTGACGCGCGATGCGATCGCGCTCGCGATCGAGCGCGGCGTCGGCGTGCGGCGGCTGGTCGCGGGGGCGTCGATCGTTCGCGCGGGGCTCGCCATTCGTGTCGTCCATCCCGAGGACGCCGACCGCGCGCGTCCCCTGAACGACCGCTGCCTCGTGCTGCACGCGCGCTTTCCCTCCGGTCGCACGCTCCTACTTCCGGGGGACATCGAAGCCGCGGCGGAGCGGGCGATCGTGGCCCGAGGTTTAGAGGCCCGTGCCGATGCGTTGATCGCCGCGCACCACGGCGCCGACGGGAGCAACACCGCCCCATGGCTTGCGGCCGTCCACCCGCGCGAGGTCATCGTCTCGGCGGGGCGGGGGAACCGATTCGGCCATCCCGGCGCCGCGGCGCTCTCGCGCTTCGCACGGGAGGGGGCCAGGGTGCTGCGGACCGATCGCGACGGAACGATCGTTCTCGACGCCTCGGCCGGAGGCTGGCGGATATCAGTCGAGCGAGATCGGCACGGGGATGAAGGTCAAGACGAAGATGACGGCGAGCAGGACGGCGAGCGCGACGCGCCGGCGGTCGAGGGAAGCCACCTCGTCGTCGAGGCGCGGGTGCCGGCCCCGGAGAAGGAGGAGGATGAGGAGCCAGAGGGTGTACGAGGAGACCGAGGCGAGGAGGATCGTCTGCGAGGCGACGAGCGCGCCGACGGCCGCGATCGTGCACCACGACACGATTCGATGCGCCCGAGGCGAGAGGGCGAAGACCGCGTGCCCCCCGTCGAGCTGTCCGACCGGGAAGAGGTTCATCGAGGTGACGAGCATCCCGACCCACGATGCCCCATAGATGCCGTTGACTCGGATGTCGGCGGAGCCGTGGAGCAGGTGCTCCAGGATGGTCGACAGGAGGGGTGGACCGAGGGTTCCGTGCGCGGAGGGGTCGGGCGGGATCTCGATCGCGCGGAAGACCCCGATCACCATCACGGGAACGGCTACCACGAACCCCGCGATCGGCCCGGCGGCGGCGATGTCGAAGAGCGCCTTGCGGGACGGGATCCGCCCCTGGATCCGGATCACCGCGCCGAAGGTGCCGACGAGCACGGGGATCCCGGGGATGAAGAACGGAAGGGTCGCCGGGACGCCGTAACGGCGGCACGCCACATAGTGCCCCAGCTCGTGGGCCAGGAGGATGGCGAGGAGGAGCACGGCGTAGGGAATCCCCTGGGCCAGCCGGGTGGGGGCGAGGTTTTGGGCCCAGGAGGCGTTCGGATCGAGAGTTCCCTCCCAGAACCAGCTCCCCGCCATCACGGCGGTCACGAAGGTCGCCCCGAACAGGGCGAGATGGAGCCCCCATCGCGGGCGCCGCTCCGGAATGTCGAGGGAGGGGAGAGGCGGAAGGGCGATCGGCTCGCGCCACTCCGGCTGGCCGGGGGGCACGGCGGGAAACTGGTCCAAGTCCACCTCGCGGGTCGGCCGGCCGCGCCAACGAGTATAGCGCGGCGGCGTCCGCTGGACCGGACGGGGTGCGCTCCCGAGAGGACGACCGAATCCCGACCGAGCCTGTCCTGGGAAGGCTTTTTTGGGTATGAATGTTGCTGTACAACGGGTGTGGGAGTCCGGCACGCAGGAGGTGCGCTATGAGAGATCGACGATCTCGGCTCGCGTGGACTATCGCCGTTATGGGAACGCTCGCGCTCTCGGGAGACGTCCTCGCCCAGAGCCGGCACGCGGTGCCGCCTCACTCCGGAGGGGGGGGCCACGCCGGCTCGGCTCCGTCCCACGGTACCGCGATGCGGGCCCCCGTTCCCTCGCACGGCCACGCGAGCGGCACGGCCCACTACGGGTACGGCGGCTACTACGGCCATGGCGGCTATTACGGCCATGGCGGCTACTACGGCGGCTATTACGGGGGCTACTACGGCGGCTACCCGTGGTGGGGCTACTACCCGGGGTGGAGCATCGGCTGGAACTGGGGTTGGGGATATCCGTACGGCTACGGAGGGTACGGATACTACGGCGCCCCCTATTACTACGACGACGGGTACGCGCCGTCCTATGGCGCGATGCCCGAGGGGTACCCCGCGCCTTCCGGACCCGCCGTCGTGGAGACGGACGTCCTACCGAAGAAGGCGGAGGTCGTGCTCGACGGCGAGGTGGTGGGGAACGCGAAAGACTTCAACGGAACCTGGGACGAGCTGCGGCTGGATCCCGGCCACCACACTTTGGAGTTTCGCTACGGAGGCTTCCGCTCTCTGATCATCGACCTGGAGGCGCAACCCGGCGCTCACTACTCGTTCCGGGACAGCCTCGTCCAAGGAAGCGGGGAGGACAAGCGTACCGTCGGCGCGCCCCCCCACCCGGCCCCCGCGGCAGGCGTGGCCGGCGCGGCCGGCGAGCCGGCGCCGCAGCAGGAGGCCCCGCCGCCGAGGGTGGCGAGCGGCCTGCTTCGCGTCCACGCCCTACCGGAGGATGCGGGGGTCTATCTCGACGGTCAGTTCCTCGGGCTGGCCCGGGAACTGGCATCGCTCCACGGCGCCTTGCCGGTTGCCACGGGCGAACATCGCCTGGAAGTGGTCCGGCCGGGTTACGCGAGCGTCACGAAGTCGGTGTCGGTCTCACCGGAGGGGGCGGCGGAGATATCCATCGCCCTGGAACCCCAGCACTGAGGCGGATCAGCTGAGGTTCCGCAGGTTCTTGCCGGGCTTGAAGCGGATCGTCTTGCCGGGAGGGATGCGCACCTCGCGACCGGTCCGAGGGTTCCGCCCGATTCCCTTCTTCCGCGGCTTGACCTGGAACACGCCGAATCCCCGCAGCTCGATCCGCTCGCCGCGCTGCATGGCCGTCTTCATCGCCTCGAACACCGCCTCCACGGCTTCCACCGCCTTGACCTTGGTGATCGCCGCGTCCTCGGAGACCTTGTTGATGATGTCGGCCTTGATCATCGTCGAACCTCCCGTGCCGGAAGCTGCGGAAGTCTAGGGAGCCTGGCGCCCACTGTCAAGGCGAGTCCGGCTCTAAGCCGTTCTAGAAATGAAAGTTACGAGCGAACGGCCTTGAGGGCCGCTTTGAAAGCGTGGTACGGTTCGGCCCTCCCTGAAAGGACGAACCGCGCCCCCATGACATCGAACCCGGTCGTCGCCGTCGTCGGCGCGCCGAACGTCGGGAAGAGCACGCTCTTCAACCGGCTGGTCGGGCGCCGCGCGGCCCTGGTCACCAACGAGCCGGGGGTCACCCGCGACCGGATCTACGGTGAGGTCACCCGGGGCGGGAAGCCGTTCCGCCTCGTGGACACGGGGGGCCTGCGCTTCGACGACGTCCCGTTCGGCCGCGAGATCCTCCTCCAGGCCGACGCGGCCCTCGCGGAGGCACGGGTCGTCCTGCTGGTCGTCGACGCCCGGGCCGGAGCGACCGCGCTCGATCGGGACGTGGCCGCCTACCTGAGACGCCGCGGGGCGCAAACGCTCTTGATCGCCAACAAGGTCGACGGGCCGGCGCAGGACGCGTTCGTCCACGAGCTGCACGAGCTCGGGCTCGGGGCGCCCCTGCCGATCTCCGCCGAGCACGGGCTGGGGATCGATGAGCTGTTGGAAGCGATCGAAGAGCGATTGGCCGGACCGGAAGGGACGGAGGAGCCGCCGGAGGCCGAGCCGATCAAGATCGCGATCATCGGCCGCCCGAACGTCGGCAAGTCGTCGATCCTGAACCGGCTCGTCGGCGAGGAGCGCATGATGGTGAGCGAGATCGCCGGCACCACGCGTGACGCGGTGGACACGCTCCTGGTCCACGGCGAGAAGCGCTACCTTCTCGTCGATACCGCAGGGTTGAGGCGCCGCGGCCGCGCCGCCCGCGAGACCGTCGAGTCGCTGTCGGCAATGCGCGCGCGGCAGGCGATCGAGCGGGCCGACGTCGTCGTCCTGGTGCTGGACGGGAGCGAGCCGATCGCCGCGCAGGACGCGCACGTCGCCGGGTACGCCGACGAGGCCGGGCGCCCGCTCGTCGTCGCGGTCAACAAGTGGGACCTCGTCGAGGAGCGCGAAGAGCGCGCGAAGACCTGGGAGGAGGACGTCCGCGCGAAGCTCAAGTTCGTCAAGCACGTGCCGATCATCCTCGTGTCGGCCAAGAGCGGGCAGCGGGTCGCGAAGATCCTCGACCGCGTGGACGCCGCGTACGCCGAGGCCTCGCGGCGCGTTCCCACCCCCGAGCTCAACCGATGGCTTCAAGTGGAAGCGGACCACGAGCGCCGCGCCCCAGCCAAGGGTAAGTCGGTGCGGCTCTTCTACGCCGCCCAGACGGGAATACGGCCGCCGCGGTTCGTGCTGTTCTGCAACGATGCGAGGCGGCTCCACTTCTCGCTCCGGCGGCATCTCGAGAACAGCCTTCGCGAGCGATTCGGCTTCGGCGCTTCCCCGCTGAAGCTAACGTTCCGAAGCCGCCGCGCGCCGGCCGCGCGATGAAGAACGCCTTCACCCGGTTCGGGAAGCTGCTCTGGTCGGCGCTCGGCCATTTCTCGGCCGACCACGGCGCGAATCACGCCGCCGCGGTTGCGTACTTCTCCCTCCTCTCGCTGCCTCCCGTCCTCCTGCTGACGGGGCGCATCCTCGCGCGACTGCTGCCCGGGGGGGGCGGCACCGACGCGGCGGTCTCGGCGGTCGCGCCGTTCCTCCCCGCCGAGATCGCCCCCTCGCTCCACGCGGTGGGCAAGGGGCTGAGCGACGGCGGGGCGGTCGTCGCGGTGGCCGTGCCGGCGCTCCTTTGGGTCGCGAGCCACGCGTTTTCGTCCCTCGAGATCGCCATCAACGTCGCTTTCGGGACGACCCCGCAGCGTCGCTTCCTGTTGTCCCGGATGAAGGCGTTCGCCGGGCTGTCGGGCGGCGTCTTCCTGTTGAGCGCGACGCTGGTCGCCGGACACCTCGCGCGATGGCTCGACGCCTACCGCGCGCGCTCGGGAGCGCCGCCGTTTCTCTCCCCGCGCGCGCACGTCGTCTCGGCCGCGGCCCTTCTCACGGTGACGTTCGTGGTCTTCACCTTGTTCTACAAGCTGCTCCCGCGCGGGAAGGTGGCGTGGGGGGCTGCGGCGCGCGCGGCGGCGGTCGCCGCCGTGCTGTGGGAAGGGGCGCGGCACCTGTTCGGGGCGCTGCTGGCGAAGTCGCCGGCGTTCGGCTTCTTCACCGGCGGGCTCGCGGGAATCGTGGCGGTTCTGGGATGGATCTACGTGGCGGTCGCGGTCACGATCTACGGCGCCGAGTTCGCGGCCCTCTTGAACGGGAACCGTTCGTGACCGGCGGAGGGGGCAAAACCCCGAAAACCTCGTTTTCTTGACCCGCCCGGGCGCGGGAATTATGTTCGCGTCGTCCGGCCGCCGGGGCGATCGGCGTGTGGCGGAAGCTCGAAAGGGGTGGCCCTCGATGGTGCTTTTCAATTACTCGACGCGCGAGCTCACGGCGAAGATCGTGTACTACGGCCCCGGGCTATGCGGCAAGACGACGAACCTTCAGTACATCCACGACAATCTGCCCGGCGACGTCAAGGGGAAGATGCTCTCCCTCGCGACGAAGACCGACCGGACCCTGTTCTTCGACTTCCTCCCGATCGATCTCGGCGACATCCGGGGGATGAAGACGCGGGTGCAGCTCTACACCGTTCCCGGGCAGGTGTTCTACAACGAGACCCGCAAGCTCGTGCTGAAGGGGGCGGATGGCATCGTCTTCGTCGCGGACTCGCAGGAGACGATGCTCGGCGCGAACGTCGAGTCGTTCAAGAACCTCGAGGAGAATCTCAAAGCCCACGGCATGAAGCTCGCGGAGATGCCGCACGTCATCCAGTTCAACAAGCGGGATCTTCCGAAACTCTCGTCGATCGAAGACCTGAACGCGACGCTCAACAAGTTCAACGCTCCCTTCTACGAGTCGGTCGCCACGACCGGGATCGGCGTGCAGGACACCCTCAAGGCGATCGTCAAGCTCGTTCTCCTGCACCTCACGCGGAAGTACGACCCGAAGGCGGTCCCGGCGCCCGCGCCGGCGGCGGCGTTCGCCCCCGCGGCGGCCGCGGCTCCGGCGGAGGCTCGGCAGACCGTCGCCGCTGCGGCTCCGGTCGCCTCCGCGGGAGCTTCGGAGACCTCGCGGGCCCCGGTCCCGCCCCCTCCCAGCTTCAGGCGTACGCCCCCGCCGGTTCCCGCCGAGCGTCTGCCGGACTTCGCGGACGACGAGATCGACGGGCTGGTCGGGGAAGTCGAGGACTTCGCGGAAGAACCGGAGCCGGTCCCGATCGCCGCCCGCGCTCCGGTCGCGCCGGTCGAAGCGGTGCCGGTCGCCGCCGAGGAGTCGCCGTCCTCTCCGGATGACGAAGGGCTCTGGCTGGGCACCCCCGAGGACGAGGACACGGAGTTCGCCACCGAAGCGTCGGCCTTCGGAGCCGGGGGCTCTCTCGAGGACCTCCTCGCCGCCGACCTCGAAAAGACCAACGCGCGCGTCGCCGCGCAGCCGTCGATCCCGCCGTCGGTCTGGACTCCCGACGAGGCGCCCGCGTCCCCGTTCGAGGTCGACCGGGGGTTCGATCCGGAGTGGACCGCGGACGAGGCGCCACCCGTCGCGGCCGAGCCGATGCGCCGCCCGGACCCCGTTCTCGCCCCCGCGCCGGCGGCCGAGGTGGCTCCGTGGCGCGCGGACGAGCCCGACGACGAGGCCGCTCCGATGGACCTGCCGGCCGTGCCGATCGAGCCCGCCTCGGACGACCTGCTGCTGACGGAGGTGGCCGCGGACGACGACCTGTTCTCCGACCCCAGCTTGGAGATCGCCCGGCTCCAGGACGGCGACGCGCGGGAAATCGTCGTCCCCGTGCTGCTCGGGGAAGGGGCGGCCGCCAAGCGGTACAAGCTCTCGATCCGAATCCGGCTGGACGAATCGGACTGAACGCCCGCTCGCGAGCGGGGGGAGCGCGGCGCTCCCGCCGGCTTTATCCTGACGTCATGCCCGAGCGAACACTCCTCCGTGCCCTGACCTTCGGTGCCGCCGCCGCGCTGATCGCGACCTCGGCCCGAGCGGTCATCGAGCCGCCGCCCGATCCGATCAAGCTCGGCCTCTACGAGTGGATGGGGCCGGCGCCGATCGTCGTCGCCGCCGACGTCGTCGCCGACGACGGCAAGTTCGTCCAAGCCAGCGTGGCGACTCCGATCAAGGGGGGTGTCGCCGCAGGGTCGCAGCTCCTCGTCGATCTCAAGGGGACCAACCGCGACCGCGAGGAGGGGACCCCCGCGTTGAAGCTCGACAAGGGGCACGCCTACCTCGTGTTGCTCAAGCCCAGCGGCCGAGGGAAGAACGAGCCGTACCCGGTCTTCGACCTCGTCCGGGGCATTCGAGGCGCGCGCGCGCTCCCGCCCGAAGGTCGCGAGGCCGCGGTGGACGCGGCGGCGCGTCTGGGCGGAATCCAGGAGCGGAAGAGCGACGAGCTCCTCTGGGCCGCCCTTCCGGCGCTGCTCGAAGACGCCAATCCGCAAATCGTGGACGCGTCCCTCGAGCTCTACGTGAAGTTCAGCCGCGAGACCGTCGCCGAGATCCCGCGCCTCCTCCCCTTGCTCGAAAGCCCGAGGCCGACCGTCCGCGAGCAGGCCGTGCTCCTTCTCGGTCGCATCCTGGCGCGCGCCAAGCCCGCGGATGTCCCCGACCGCCCGCTCATCGTCGGCGAGATCACGGGACGGGCGCGACGCGACGAGGAGACGCCGGTCCGCCGCGCGGCGACGGCCGCGCTCGCCGCCCTGGCGGACGACGGAATCGACGAGACGCTTCGCACGGTTTCGCGGGACGATCCGGATCAAGACGTCAGATTCGAGGCCGAGAAGGCGCTGTACGAGAGGTCGCTTCCCAAGGGCGGGCGGAAAGGCTCCGATTGACGCCGACCCGGCGTGCTCCCTAAGATCGTGTGCGGGGCGCGGTCGCGCCGGACGAGGAACGAGGGGATGGGAATCAATCCGTTCCAGAACTTCATGGTGAGGTACGGCGCGGGCGAGCGCATCTTCACCGAAGGGGATCTCGGAACGACCATGTACATCGTGCAGTCCGGCAAGGTGCGCCTGTTCCGCGTCGTCGAAGGGCAGAAGCGCGTCCACGGGATGATGGAGAAAGGGGACTTCTTCGGCGAGATGTCCATCTTGGAGGGGCTGCCGCGCACGATCTCGGCCGAGGCCGTCGAGGACTCGGAGCTGATCGAGATCAACAGCATGACCTTCGACAAGATGATCAAGGGGAACATCGAGATCGCGATCCGCATGCTGCGCAAGCTGTCGATCCGGCTTCGCGAGGCGGAGCGCCGGATCGAGTCCTTGGCACCCGACGGGCGCACCACCGCCGTCCCGAGGGCCGCCGCGGCCCCGAAGGCCAAGAGCGCCGGACCCGCCGGGACCGGCACCCGCCTCGAGGTCGAGGGCGAAGGGACGGTGTTCGCGATCAACGGGAACGAAACCCTCGTGGGCCGATTCGACCCGGTGACCGAGCTGATGCCCGACGTCGACCTGACCCAGGTCGACCTCAAGAGGAGCGTGTCGAGGCGCCACGCGCGCCTCGTCCGGACGAACGAGGGGTACATGCTCACCGAGGAGGTCGGGGCGTTGAACGGCACCTTCGTCAACGGCACGAAGCTCGTGACCGGGCGGCCGCATCCCGTCCAGGACGGCGACAAGGTCAGCTTTGGGATGGTCAAGCTCGTCTTCCGGGCATGAGCCACGCCGCCGCCCCGCTCATCGCCGCCACCCTCGCGATCCTCGTGCGCTGGGGAGGGGATCCCGGGTCGGAGGCCTTCCGGGCCGACCTCGAGCGAAGCCTCGACGACGCCGTCGTGGGGAGTTGCTTCGCCCACGTGAACCCCGCCGAGGACGACCCCGCGGCGGCGCAGGGCGATCTCGTCCTCACCCTCGTGCTGTCGAACGTCATCGACGAGACCCGGTTCGACGATTCGATCGCCGCGGCGCTCAATCCGGGGGAACCGACGAACGAGCTGCGGCGCGAGGCGCGATTCGGCGTCGACGTCGCGGTGAGCCTGGTGGCGACCGCGACCGGCGCCGCCGTCGTCGAGCGCAAGTTCCACGCGGATGAGAGCCGGAGGCCCGTGATGATCGGCGAGGATCCGCAGGCCTACGCCCGGGCCCGCGCGGTCGAGCGCATCGTGGGAGACGTTCGCAAGGCGCTGTGCGGCTCCTCCGGCGAAAAGCGCATCCGGCAAGCGCTCTCCGGCTCGCCGGCGCGTTGACCGTCCGCGACGGGAGTGTTAACCTCGCGACCGCGCCCGAGGGCGAGCCGCGAACCGGCGCGCATCCCCGACGACGCTCTCCACGGTGACGCCATGACCACCCTCACCCGACCCCGGGTCCTGTCCGGGATGAGGCCCACCGGGCCGCTCCACCTCGGTCACCTGGTCGGGGCGATGTGGAACTGGCTCGCGCTCCAGGAGACGCACGCCTGCTATTTCGCCATCGTCGACTGGCACGCGTTGACCACGGACTACGCCGACCCCTCCGCGGTGCGCGGCTACATCCGCGACGTCGCGGTCGATTGGCTGTCGGCAGGGATCGATCCGGCGAAGTGCACGCTGTTCGTCCAATCCGAGGTGAAGGAGCACGCCGAGCTCCACCTGCTGCTGTCGATGATCGTCCCCCTCCCGTGGCTGACCCGGGTGCCGACGTACAAGGAGCAGCAGGAGCAGCTGCGCGAGCGCGATCTCAACACCTACGGCTTTCTCGGGTACCCGCTCCTGCAAGCCGCGGACATTCTCACCTATCGTCCCCAGGCGGTCCCGGTGGGGGAGGATCAGGCGCCTCACGTCGAGCTCTGCCGCGAGATCGCCCGCCGCTTCAATCACTTCTACGGCGAGGTCCTCCCGGAGCCCAGGACGCTCCTGACGCCGTCGGCGCGCCTTCCC
>JBGQLU010000089.1:0-15634 GCA_041500265.1 Acidobacteriota bacterium
CCCCCATCGCGCAGGCGGTCCACATCTCCTGCTGCGCCTCGGTGAGGGGCAGAAGGACGTCGGCCGACACTTCGGCGAACGGGTCGAAATCGACGGGGGTCAGCTCCACCCGCCGCTCGCGCTCATCCTTTTCGGACTTCATCGTCCTCGCTCACGCGCAGCCATTTGCCCGGGCGGGCGGGGTCGGGCACGAACCATGCCTCGCGACCCGACGGGTCCTTGCCGAGCCGTGCTCCCGCGACCGGCGCCTTGCGGGCGCCGCCCGGGAGGAACCCGGCCTCCTGCATCTCCGCCAGGGTATCGCCGAACGCCGAGATCACCCGATCCAGGTCTTCGTCGGTGTGCGCGGTCGTCAGGAATCCCGGCCGCCCCTCCCAGAGGTGAATCCCCCGGTCCCGGAGGTAGACGAAGAACAGGCTGGCCTGCGGCAGGTCGTGCGGGAAGGAGATCATGAACCATGAGCTGAAGTGGGTGACGACCACCGGGGCCTGGAGCCGCCGCGCCTCGGCGTTCAGCCGTTCGACGAACCGTGTCGTCTTGACGTTGAGATCCCGCTGCAGCTCGGGCCCCTGCTGGTTCAGATGCTCCAGGACGGCGGACGCCGCGGCCAGCGCGAGCGGATGCCGGACGAAGGTCCCGGCGAAGAACGTGACCCCCACCTCCGGGGACGACGCGTCCCCGTAACGCCACGCGCCGCCGTCGAGCGCGTCCATGAAGTCGTGGCTCCCCGCGACGACCCCGATCGGCAGCCCGCCTCCCAGCACCTTTCCGTAGGTGGCGAGGTCGGCGCGGATCCCGAACAGGGCCTGGGCTCCCCCGGGGTGGGTCCGGAACCCGGTGACGACCTCGTCGAATACCAGGGCGGAGCCGGTCGCGCGGGTGACCTCGCGCAGCTCGGCGAGGAACTCCCGCGGCTGGAGCTCGGGGCGGCGGCTGTGCACCGGCTCGACGAGCACCGCCGCGATCGTGTTTCCGTGCTCGCGGAGCACGTCGAGCGCGGCCGGATCGCCGTAGTCGAGGATGACGACGTTGTCCCCGGCGCTGGCCGGGATCCCGGGCGCGATCGGAGTCGAGCGCAGCATGCCGCCGCTGACGGTCGGGCGAACGAGGACCTCGTCGAAGATCCCGTGGTAGGCCCCCGCGAACATGGCGATGCGATCGCGCCCCGTCACGGTGCGCGCGACGCGGATCGCCGCCGTGACCGCCTCCGAGCCGGTGTTGCAGAAGGCGGCGCGCTCGAGGCCGACCATCGCGGTCAGCTCCCGCGCGACCCGGCCCGCGAGGGCGGTCTGGGGGCCGATCTCGAATCCGCGCTCGAGCTGCTCCCCCACCGCCCGCGTCACGAACTCCGGGGCATGGCCGAAGAGGATCATGCCGAAGCCGTTCGTCAGGTCGATCCACTCGTTCCCGTCCACGTCCCACAGGCGGGATCCCTTCGATCGCTCGGTCACGATCGGATACACGATCTCCTTCCAGAGCATCCGGAAGCCCGCCACGGTCCGCGGATCCGCCAGGTGAGGGCGGTTGTCCTGGGTGAGGCGCTTGGAGCCCGCCGTGCGACGGGCGTAGCGGGCCACGAGCTCGTCGAGCCGCTTCTGCTGGTGCTCGGTGAGCCCGCCGGTCGGCCCCTTCGCGATCGCCTTGTACGGCCCGAACGACACCGACTCGGCCGGCTTCGCAGGGCCGCTCGCGGGGATCCCGCCGCCGCGGGCGATCCCGGCCGCCGCCTGGGCCGGTCCCGCCGGTGACGCGCTCGCCGGCGGAGCGGCGCGGAACAGCTGAGCGTCGTCGGGGAGAGCGGCGTCGAGATGCGTGGCGAGGGCATCGAGCGTATCGAGCCCTTCGAGAAGATCGCGGAAGGCGACCTTGACCCCGAAGGTCTTGCCGATCGCGGTTCCCGCCTGCGTCAGGAACAAGGAGTCCAGCCCCAGCTCGAGGAAGCTCGAGCCGGGAACGAGGTCCGCTTCCGCGAGCCCCGACAGGTCGGAGAAGAGCTTGCGGAGGCGCGCGGCGATGCGAGACCGGCGATCCCCTTCGGCGACGGACTCGGCGGTGGCGGCGGGCTCCACGGGCACGTCGGCCTCGGCGGCCACAGCGCCCACGACCCCCGGAGCGGTCGCGGCCGCCGCCACGGGGTCGATCCAGTAACGCTTCCGCTCGAACGGGTAGGTCGGAAGGGGCACGCGGCGGCGCGGTGTCCCGTGAAGGGCGGTCCAATCGGGGGGGCCGCCGGCGATCCACAGACGCCCCGCGGCGAGGAGCATCGCGGCGAGATCGAGGGCGGAATCCTGACCGTGATGGAGGGAGCCGAAGACCGGCTGCTCGGCGGGCCGGTCCGGGTGCTGGCGGATCAAGCCGGTCAGCGTGGCGCCGGGCCCGACCTCGAGGAGGACGGTCGAGGAGTCTTCGAACAGGCGCCGCGCCGCGTCCAGGAACCGGACCGGCCGGCGAAGCTGCATCGCCCAGTAGCGGGGATCCGCCGCCTCCTCCGCGGTGACCCAATCCCCCGTCAGGCTGGAAACCCAAGGGATCGCCGGCGCCCGTCGAGGCGTCGCACGCACGAGCTCGGCGAACGGCTCGACGATCGCGTCCATCATCGGAGAGTGGAAGGCATGCGAGGTCGGGAGGAGCTTCGATGCGATCCCCCGCGCCGCGAGCAGGGTCTCGAAATCGGCGGCCGCCTCGTGGCTCCCCGAGACGACGGTGAGGTTGGGGGCGTTGATCGATGCGATCGCGAGGCCAGGGCTCAGGATCCCTTCGAGGTCGGAGGCGGGAGCACGCACCGCGAGCATCGCCCCCGACGGGAGGTCCTGCATGAGACGCGCGCGCTTGGCCAGGAGGACCAAGGCGTCATCCCGCGTGAACACTCCGGAGAGCGCCGCCGCGACGTATTCCCCGAGCGAATGCCCGGTCATCGCCTTCGGGACGATCCCCCATGCCATCCAGAGCCTGGCGAGCGCGTGCTCGATCACGAAGAGCGCCGGCTGCGTGACGTAGGTCTGGGTGAGCGTCTCCCGGGCGGCGTCCACGGCGTCCGGGGCGGGGTAGAGCACCTGCCGGAGGTCGAGGCCCAGGTGCGGGGCCAGCACCTCGCAGCTCTCGTCCACCTCGCGCCTGAAGACGGGCTCGCTCAGGTAGACCGGACGCCCCATGTTGGGGTACTGCGCGCCCTGCCCCGGAAAGAGGAACGCGACACCGGAGCTCCGGCTCTCGTTGATCCCGCCCACCGACTTCTTGCCGTCCGGCGGCTTCGCCAAGGCCGCGATCGCCTCCGCGCGGTCGCGGCAGACGACCGCGCGCCGGTGCGCGAACGGACGCCGGCCCTCCTGGAGGGTCCAAGCGACGCCGGCGATCGGAATCTCCGGGTGCTCCTCCAAGAAGCCCCGGAGGTTCGCGGCGGATTGGTCGAGCGCCGAAGCGCTGCGGGCCGAGAGGACGAGGACCTGCTCGTCGCGGGCGGGCGCCGGCGGGGGCTGGGCGGGCGCCTCCTCCAAGACCACGTGGGCGTTGGTCCCGCCCACGCCGAACGAGCTGACCCCGGCGCGGCGCGGCGACTGGCCGCCCGGCCACGGCTGCGCCGAGCCTGCGACGACGAACGGGCTCTCTTCGAGCCCGAGCTTCGGGTTCGGCGACTCGAAGCCGAGAGACGCGGGGATCGTTCCTTCCCGCACGGTCAGAACCGCTTTGATCAGCCCCGTGACGCCTGCCGCGGCGTCGAGGTGCCCGACGTTCGATTTCACCGAGCCGATCGCGCAGAATCCCCGCCCTGAAGCACCGCCCGCGCGGAAGGCCTGGGTGAGTCCCGCGATCTCGATCGGGTCTCCCAGCTCGGTGCCGGTCCCGTGGCATTCGACGTAGCCGATCGTGGCGGGATCGATGCCGGCCAGGGCCTGGGCCGCCGCGATCACCTCCGCGTGACCGTCCACGCTCGGCGCGGTGAAGCTCACCTTCGCCGCGCCGTCGTTGTTCAGCGCGGCACCCTTGATCACCGCGTGGATCGTGTCTCCGGCCGCGACGGCATCCGCCAGCCTCTTGAGGACGACCACGCCGAGCCCGTTCGAGAAGACGGTTCCGCGCGCGCGCGCGTCGAAGGCGCGGCAGTGGCCGTCGGGAGAGAGGATCGATCCTTCCGTATGGAGGTAGCCGCGCTTCTGGGGGAGCGTGACCGAAACACCGCCGGCCAGCGCCATGTCGCACTGGAACCCCTGGAGCGCGTGGAACGCGGTGCAGACCGCGACCAGCGAGGTCGAGCATGCCGTCTGGATGTTGAGGGCCGGCCCCTTGAGGTCCAGCTTGTACGCGACGCGCGTCGTCAGGTAGTCCTTCTCGTTCGCCATCATGGCGACGAGCCAGCCCACGATCGCCTTCGCGTCGGCCGACCCGTACAGATGGTTCGGAAGGTAGTAGTTGTTGCTGCTTCCCGCGAACACGCCGATCGACCCGCCGAAGCGCGCCGGGTCGTAGCCGGCGCTCTCCAGAGCCGCCCAGGCCCCTTCGAGGAAGAGCCGCTGCTGGGGATCCAGGACCTCCGCTTCCTTGGGGTTCATCCCGAAGAAGCCGGCGTCGAAGAGATCGACGCCGTCCAGGATCCCGCGGGCCGGGACGTACCCCGGGTCGCTCCTCGCGGCCATGTCCTCGGGAAACGACGGCTCGAGCTCGCCGGGAGCGAACCGGGAGATCGATTCGACCCCCGCGGCCAGGTTCCGCCAGAACGCCGCGACGTCCGAGGCACCCGGGAACCGCCCGGTCAGGCCGATGACCGCCACCCCGTCGTTCGGGTCGTAGGCGTCGGAGTACGACACGCTCAGGTCCTCCTCGGGCCGGGCCGGCGCTTGGCGGTCGCCTGGCGCTGGAGCCGCGCCCGGTCCTGCGCGGCACCGGCGGTCTTCCGCTCGTCGCCCGCGCCGGAAAGGTAATGCGCCAGCGCCCGCACGGTCGGGTGCCGGAGCAGGTCGACGATCGCGAGATCGCGCCCCAGCACCTCGCACAGCTTCGCGTGGGCCTGGACCAGGAGCACGGAGTGCCCGCCGAGATCGAAGAAGTTCCGGTCGACCCCCACGTCCTCCCGTCGGAACAGCTCCCGCCAGACGGCCGCGATCTTCGCTTCCATCGCGGTCGCCGGAGGGAGTCCAGGAGCCGAGCGGCTGCGGCGTTTCGCCTCCGCGGCGCGGGACGCGCGACCGCGCGTCGATGCGGGGAGCCGGGCGGCGATCGCGTCGACCTGGACCGCGGCCCCGTCCGCCTGGGCGCGCAGCGCCTCGGCGGTCGCGGAGAGCAGGACCTCCGCGTCGTCGGGCGCCAGCCGCGCGCGCGGGAACAGCAGACGGAGCGAGAGCGTGGGCCCGGGCGTCACCGCCAGGGTGACGAGGTAGGCGGTCGCCTCCGGAACGCCGACCGGAGCGATCGTGACGTCCCGGTCGAGACGGCCCGCCGCCTCGGCGCCGCGATAGTTCTGGAACACGACGATCGAATCGAACAGCCGCGCGCTCGGCGGCACGCCGCTCGACGCGCTCACGCTCTCGGGCGAGGCGTACTGATGCGGCGTCCGCTCGGCGTTGTCGCGCTGGAGCCGCGCCAGCCACGCTCCTTGCGCCTGGCCTCGCGGGACACGGACGCGGATCGGCACGTTGTTGACGCAGGGACCGACGAGGGCGTCGATGCCGGCGAGCTCGGGCGGGCGACCGGAGACGGCGGCGCCGAAGAGGACGTCGTCCGTGTCGGCGTGATGCGCGAGCACGACCGCCCACGCGGCTTGAACGACGACGCCGAGGGTCGTGCGGCTCTCGCGCGCCAGGGCGGACAGCGCCTGCGTGGTCGCCGCGTCCATGGCCACGCTTCGCTCGAGGATCCCCTCCGCGGGTTCGGGAGTCCCGCCCAGCTCGATCGGTGTCGGCTCCACGATCCCGTCGAGGGTCCGCCGCCAGTACGGCTCGTCCTCCGGACGCGGGGTCCGGAGCCAGCGAACGTACTCCCGGAATCGCGGCGCCGGCGGAAGCGCTACGTCCCGCCCTTCCCGGCGGGCGGCGTAGAACGCGGCGAGGTCGTGGAACACCACCGGCCACGACCAGCCATCGACGAGGAGGTGATGGGTGCTCCAGCTCATGTCCCAGGCGGCCTCGCCCGTGCGCGCCAGCACGACCCGGAGCAGGGGCGCCGTCGCGGGGTCGAACCCCCGGGCGATCTCCTCGGCCTCGAGCGCGGCCGAGCGATCGGCCACCGACGCCGCCTCGAGGCCGCGCCAATCCTCGACGCGCCATGGGAGCGGCACCTCGCGGAGGACCACCTGGTGCGGCTCGGCGACGCCTTGGGCGACGAACGCCGAGCGGAGGATCGCGTGGCGGCGAACGACGTCGGCCCAGGCGGCGCGCAGCGCCTCGACATCGAGCGGCCCCTCCAGGCGGAAACGCCACGCCTCGAATCCCGCCGAGCCGCCGCCCGCGTCCATCGCGAGGAAGAGGCGCTGCATCGGCGTGAGGGGGTACGCGTCCTCGATCGCGGCGGGCGGGAACGGGAGCCCGTCGATCTCCGCCTGGCTCAGTGTCGCGGCCGGCAGGTCCGAGGGGGTCAGCCCTCCGGCCCCCGGCGCGAGGCAGTGCGCGACGAGACCCGCGAGCGCCCTCACGAATGCGTTCGCGAGGGCGCGGATCGTCGCTTCCGCATGCACGTCCGGCGTGAAGGTCCACTTGAGGCCGAGGACGCCGTCGGCAACCTTGGCGAGCACCTCGACCGGGTGCGAGCGCCGGCCGCTTCCGGCGTGCCACGGGCCCGAGCCCTCGCGCGCGAAACGAAAGAGCTTCGATCCGAGGACGACGGCGTCTTGCTGGCCGAGGTAGTTGAACAGGATCTCGGCGCGGGGAAGCGCCGCGAGCCGCTCCCGCGTCGCCGCGTCGCCGAGACGGCTCAGGATCCCCCAGCCGACACCGCGATCGGGCACGGCGCGGAGGCGTTCCTTGACCGTCTTGATCGCCTCGCCGGAAGCGTTCCCTGGAGGAAGCTCCACGTCCACCGGATAGATGGAGGTGAACCAACCGACCGTGCGGGTCAGGTCGAGCCCGTCGACGATGTCTTCCCGTCCGTGCCCTTCGAGGTCGACGAGGAGCCGGCGCGCGCCGGTGACCTCTTCGAACGCGAGCGCCAGCGCGGTCACGAAGAGGTCCTCGATCCTCGTCCGGTAGACCTGGGGCACGTCCTGGATCAGCGCGCGCGTGGTCGCCGCGTCGAGGGCAACGTCGATCGTGCGGGCGTCCGATTCCCGGTGGATCCCGGCTGCGCCGCCGGGCCGCAGCGGAAGGCGCGCAGGCTCGCCTCCTCTCGCGAGCCACGCGGGAAGGACGGCGCGCGCGGCGTCGGTCGGCGCCCACGCCGCCTGGGCGCGCGCCCAACCCCCGTACGAGGTCGCGGAGGGGGCGAGGCTCGGCGGGCGTCCGGCGCCGAGGGCGGCGTACGCGCTTTCCAGGTCCTCGAGGAGGATCCGCCAGGAGACGCCGTCGATCGCCACGTGGTGGACGACGATCACGAGACGAGCCGGCCTCCCCGCCCCCGACCGCACGAGGGCTGCGCGCAGGAGCGGCCCCGTCCCGAGATCGAGACCCGAATGAAGGTTCGACGCGAGCGCTTCGAGAGCTCTCCGCCCGGATTCGGCGGTGAGATCGAGGTCGTGTCGCTCGAGGACCACGGCCGGCGCGCCGGCTTCAATCCTCCGCCGCCAGCCCCGCTCGCTGCGCTCGTACCGGAACCGGAGCGCGTCGTGCCGCGCCACGACCTCGGCGAACGCGCGCTCGAGAAGGCCGGCATCGAGGTCGCCGCCCACCTCGAACACGAACGCCTGGTTGTAATGATTCCGCTCCGGGAGGTCCTGGTCGAAGAACCAGGACTCGATCGGGGTCAGCGGCGCGTCGCCGTCGTCCCCCGCGGCCGCCGCCGGGCGCGGCGCTTCGGCCCCCGCCACCGAGGCGGCGAGCTCCGCGATCGTCGGATGCCGGAAGAGCTCGCGCGGCGAGATCGGGAAACCGGCCTGCCGGGCGCGGGCGATCACCTGAATCGCCAGGATCGAATCGCCTCCCAGCTCGAAGAAATTGTCGTGGCGGCCCACCCGGCCGGCCCCCAGCACCGCCGACCAGATCGACGCCAGCGCGATCTCGGCCTCGTTCGCCGGCTCCACGTAGCGGCGCGTCCCTTCGACGCGGGAAGCGTCGGGCGCCGGGAGCGCCTTGCGATCGACCTTTCCGTTGGGGGTGAGCGGGAGAGCCTCCAGGAACACGAACGCCGCCGGGATCATGTAGTCGGGAACCTTCGTCTTGAGGAGGGCGCGCACGCCGTCCACGACCTGCGCGCGGTCGCCCGTCGCGGCGAGGTAGGCGACCAGGCGCTTGTCCCCCGGAGTGTCCTCGCGCGAGATCACGACGCACTCGCGCACGGCCGGATGCTGCGCGATCACCGATTCGATCTCCCCGAGCTCGATCCGGAACCCGCGGATCTTGACCTGGAGGTCGATGCGCCCGAGGTATTCCAGATCCCCCCCGGGCAGGCGTCGCGCGAGATCGCCCGTGCGGTAGAGCCGCTCGCCGCGGTGGAAGGGGTCGGGAACGAATCGCTGCGCCGTCAGCTCGGGCCGGTTCAAATAGCCGCGCGCGAGACCGGCCCCGCCAACGTACATCTCGCCGGGCACGCCGAGCGGCACGGGCTCGCCGTTCGGGTCGAGGACGACCACGCGGACGTCCGGAATCGGCTCGCCGATCACGCTCCCCCGCCCCTCGAGAACGTCCGCGAGCCGGATCGGCCGGTAGGTGACGTGCACGCAGGTCTCGGTGATGCCGTACATGTTCACGAGGAGCGGAACCGTATCGCCGTAGCGGTCGAACCACGGCCGGAGGCTCTGGAGCTCCAGAGCTTCGCCGCCGAAGATCACGGTGCGGAGCGCGGTCGGCCGGGCCTCCCGCGCGAGGTCGGCCTGGACGAGCTGCCGGAAGGCCGAAGGGGTCTGATTGAGGACCGTCACCCCCTCGTCGCGCACCAGATCGAGGAACGATTCCGGGGATCGGCTGACCCAGTACGGGACGACGACGAGGCGGCCACCGTACGCGAGCGCTCCCCATAGCTCCCATACCGTGAAGTCGAACGCGATCGAGTGGAACAGCGTCCACACGTCGCTCCGTCCGAACCGGTACCAGGCGTCGGTCGCGCGCATGAGGCGATCGACGTTGTGGTGCGTGATCAGGGCTCCCTTGGGACGGCCGGTCGAGCCCGAGGTGTAGATGACGTACATCAGATTCGACGGGTCGACGCCGCTTGCGGGGTTCGTGTCGGGGAACCCGACCATCGGGTCGTCGAGGCACATCAGCGTGCGGCCGGCTCCCTGCAGCCGGTCGGTGAGCCCGCGCTCGGTCACCACGATCGGGGCCGCCGCGTCCTCGAGCATGAACGCCACGCGATCGGCGGGATAGGAAAGGTCGATCGGAAGGTACGCGCCACCGGCCTTGAGGATCCCGAGAACACCGACCACCAAGTCGATATTGCGCTCGACGCACAGGCCGACCAGCTGCTCCGGCCCCACCCCGGCCGCGCGCAGTCGATGGGCCAGGCGGTTGGCGCGCCGGTTCAGCTCCGCGTACGTGAGGGCGGCCCCCTCGCACGTCACGGCGACCGCCTCCGGGTGCGCCGCCGCGTGCTCTTCGAACCGCTCGTGCAGGCAGCGCTCGGGCGCGAAGACGCGGGACGCCCCGCCCTCTGCCAGCGCCGCGCGCTCCTCGGCCGCGACGAGCGGGAGCGCGCCGATCGTGAGACCGGCGGCTTCCGGGATCGCCTCGAGCAGCGTGCGGAGGTGGCCGAGCATGCGCGCCGCCGCGGCGTCGTCGATCCGCCGGCGATCGTTTTCGATCCGCAGGACCATCGTGGCCCCGCCGTAGGCGATGACGGTGATCGGGTAATTCGTCTGGCCCCGGTAGGCGAACCGGCGCCGGGACGGGTCGGCCCCCGCCGAGCGCATGTATCCGTCGAGCGTGTCGTTGTCGTAGACCACGAGCGTGTCGAACAACGGACGGCCGCGGGGAACGGCGCTCCACGCCTGGACCTTCGCGAGCGGGGTGTGCTCGACGGCCCGGACGGCGACCTGCCGCGCGCGGACGTCCTTCAGGAAGGCCAGGACGCCGGTGTCGTCCTCGACGCCGGTGCGCATGGGGAGCGTGTTGATGAACAGGCCGATCATGTCGCCGGCGTCGGGGAAGACCGATCGCCGGCAGGCGCGGGTCGCGCCGAAGACGATGTCCTCCTCCCCGGAATAGCGGTGGAGGAGGATCGCCCATGCTCCCTGCACGAGCGTGTGGAGGGTGAGTCCGTGCGCGGCGGCGAACGCCTTCAGCCTCTCCGTCGCGCCGGTGCCGAGGACGATCTCGTGCGCCCCTCCGGCCGGCTCGGCGCCGCCCTCCTCGGGGAGGGCGCGCGCGACCGGGAGCGGGGTGGGGGCGGCGAATCTGGCCAGGGCGCGGCGCCAGTAGGCTTCGGCCTCCGCCAGGTCGACGCCGCGCAACCAGGCGATGTAGTCGCGGTACGGACGGGGAAGTCCGGGCTCGATCGCCCGTCCCTCGCGGGCGGCGTCGTAGAAGCCGAAGACTTCCCTGAGGACCAACGGGAACGAGCGCCCGTCGAGCAGCGCGTGGTGGAACGACCAGAGCACCGTCCAGCGCGTCTCGCCCCACCGGACCAGCGTTAGCCTCAACAGCGGCGCCTCGTCGAGGGCGAAGGGGCGCGACCGATCCGCTCGCAGCAGCTCCTCCCAGCGGGACGCCCGCTCGTCCTGGGGCAACGAGCCGGCGTCGATCCGTGCCACCGGAAGATCGACCGCCTTCAAGACCTCCTGGACCGGAGCGCCGAGCGTGTCCCACCGGAAGCGCGTCCGGAGGATCGCGTGGCGGTCGACGACGCGCCGCCAGGCCCCGAGAAAGAGCTCGGGATCGAGCGTCTCGTCCAATTCGATCGAGACCTGCTCGAGGTCGACCCCGGGCGCCGCCGCTTCGAGCGCGTGGAAGAGCATCCCCTGCTGGGTCGGGGAGAGCTCGTAGGCGTCCTCGAGGACCGATGTCGTGGCGCCCACCGGATCAGCTCCCCGCGAGCGCGATGGTTCGGCCCGCCCGCTCGGCCACGACCGGCCCCCCCTCGGAGACGACCGCGGCGACGAACCCCGCACCCGCGGCGACCTGGTCGAGCGTCCATTCCGGCGTACCGGCGGCGGCGTGCACGACGATCCGGGCGCGCTCGGCGCGCTCTCCGACCGGGACGGAGAACGAGCGCAACGGGATGTGCAGTCCGTCTCCGATCGCCTTCACGTACGCTTCCTTCCGCGTCCAGCAGCGGAAGAACGCCTCGTCCCACGCCGCGCCCTCGAGGCCTCGAAGCGAGGCTTGCTCGTCGTCGGAGAAGAACCGGCGCGCCACGGCGTCGCCGTAGGCGACCGGGCGCACGCGTTCCAGATCCGCCCCGACCGCCGCCTCGTGGGACCACGCCACGAGGGCGCGCCCGTCGGAGTGAGAAAGATTGAAGCGAATCCCCGAGCCCGCTAGCGCCGGCGTGAGCTCCGGCTTTCCGTGGGATCCGTAGGTGAACTCCAGGCTCGCCGGCGGAAGCGACAGGATTCGCCCGAGCAGCGTCCGAAGGAGCGCGCGCGCGGCCACGAACCGATGCCGGTCCAGCTCGAACACGAACCGGTCCGCGCGGGCCCGCTCGCCGCCGGAGAGCAGGCGCCGCCCGTCCCGGACCGCGCCCGGGGACACGTCGAGATCGGCGACGAGCGTGTGAACAACTTGGCCGGACACCGTGCGGACCCCACCCCTCATTCGCCCCGGAAACCCGAAGAAAGGGCGTCTCGCGGACAATATACGTTCCCGGAGGAATTAGGCGACTGCGCCGTCCGGGGGGCAGAAAAGCCTGCCAACGCGCCCCCCATGATCGACGTCAGGCGAGCAGCCGGAGGAGGGATTTTCGGAGGGGCGCCGCCCGCTACACGAACAAGGTGAGGTGCGCCTTGCGTGCGTTGGACAGGAAGGAGGCCGCGCCGCCGAATTCGACCCCCTCGATGAACTCGTCGTTCTTGTACCCGAACACGTCCATCGTCATCTGGCAGGCGATCAGCCGCACGCCGGACTCGCGCGCGACCGCCAGCAGCTCGCGGATCGTGGCCGCGTCCTTCTTCTTGAACATCGACCTCATCATGCCGGTCGCGAACGCGTTCATCCCCGGGAGCGCCGTCACGATGTCGGGCATCGAGACCGGCATCGGCATGCCGGGGTTGGCGACGGGTGGGACCTCGAGCTTCGACTCGAAGTCCTTGTGGATGATGTTGAGGCCGTGGAAGGTGAAGAAGACCGAAACGTCCATCCCCGCGGCGGCGGCCGCGGTGGAGAGAATCAGCGGCGGATAGGCCCAGTCGAGAGTCCCCTTCGACGCGATGATCGCCGCTCGCTTCGACGCGGGGTCCTTCTTGAAGGCCGCCTCGATCTCCTCGCGGACGATGCGGCGTAGAGCTTCTTCGTCGGCCTTGGTCTCGAGCATGAATCCCTCCCGTGCGCAATGAGTATAGAACGCGCCGTCTTGGTACACTCGGACGATGGAGGATCCGATCGACCGGCTTGCACGGCGATCCGGAACCCCGCGGCGGCGCGAGGTCGCGCGCGAGGCGGGACGCGAGTCGATCGCGGAGATGATCGACGCCGGCGGGAAGCAGTCAGTGAGGGGTGGTGGCGGCCGGCGCCGGAGCGGGTGACCCCAAGAACAGCTGCGATTGATTCACGGCCGTCTGGAGCACGAACGCGCGCTCGTCGGCGGCTGTCGAGATCGAGCGGATGTTCATGATCCCCGCGGTGTCCCGCGGCCCGATCGAGCGCACGGGCGTGCGGCGCCCCGATTCGACGTCCACCCGCTCGATTCGTGTGGGAATCTCCCCCTCGTGAAAGACGAGAATCGATTTCCCGTCTCGGCTCCAGTGAATCAGCACGTCCAAGCGGTCGGTCCCGGGGACCTGACGCGAGCTCGCTCCGTCGCCGTTGATGTCGTAGATCTCGATCGGCCCCGTGGCCCGATCGACGGCGAGGCGGCTTCCGTCGGGGGAGGCGAAAATGTCGCGCCGGGATCCCTCGGGCGTGATCGCGCGCGGCGTTCCGCCTTCCTTGTCGACGACGTAGACCCGAGGTCCATGGCCTTTCTCGTTCCCCAAGACGATCAGCCGTTTCGCATCCAGGAAATGCGCGGACAAGAACGTCTCGATCGGCGCCGTCGGCACTCGCCGCGGCTCACCGGGCCCGGTCGGATAAAGCGTGAGCGTGTCCGCGAGGGTCGATGCCGCGATGACGAAACGGCCATCCGGGCTGAAGTCTCCCGGCTGACCGTGGCCGAGCCGTACCACCGGCGAGCCATCGGTTCCCCGAAGGCACAAGACGTACTCCGACGGCTCGGCCCC
Source organism: Acidobacteriota bacterium (assembly GCA_041500265.1). Classification (GTDB taxonomy): domain Bacteria; phylum Acidobacteriota; class Polarisedimenticolia; order Polarisedimenticolales; family DASRJG01; genus DASRJG01. Next base: position 13,448 of record JBGQLU010000089.1, read on the forward strand.
CTGTTCGCTGAAGACAATCCGGGAGCCGTCTGGAGAAAGGGCCGCGGCGACGGAATAGTCGAGCCATCCGAGGTCCTTCTCCGGCGCCCCATCGGGCCCGAAATACTCGATCGCCGTGCGAATGCTGTCGCGTGTGATCAGCCAGCGGCCGTCCGGGGAGACATCGTGAAGAATCAAGCCGCCCGGCGCCGACATCACGATCCGCTTGTGACCGAGGGCATCGACGCCGTGAATCACGAAGTCGTTGAAGCTGCTTCCCGCGCCGAACCAAACCTCACGCCCATCGGCCGACCACGCGAGGCCCTCTTCCCCCCAGTACGGTCCGGGATCGAGGACGGTTTTCTTACCCGCGAGATCCACCATCGCGACGCTGCCCTGGTTGTCGAACTTGATCGGATGATCGAGAAAGGCGATGCGCGTGCCGTCTCGGGAAAAGCGGAGGTCGCTGAAGTAGCCCGCCGTTTCCGCGAGCACTCTCCCGATCGGATACTCGAGGCGGTCCCTCCCGTCTTGCTCGCGTACGACGGCGAGGGATTCGGCGTCGGGGGCCCATGCCGCGTCTCGCACGCCTTCGAGGATCGGCCGCGGCGTCCCTCCCGACAACGGCACGCGCGCGAGCGTTCCGACGAAGATGCGGTGGTTGACGTAGCGCGCGCCGGTGAGAACCGCGAGCTCGTTGGTCGAGGACACTCCGACCAAGTGCGTGTCGTCGAGACCGAGAGGCTGCGGCTCGGGGAACCCGGAGCGCCAGACGTAGATGCCGGGGCGGCTTCCCGACGGAGCCATGCTGACCACGACCGTCTGACCGTCGGGCGCGAACGCCGAGCGGAATATCGCGCGGCGGCCGAACGTCACCCCGTGAAAGACCATCGACGGTCCTGCGGCCGGGGCGCGGTGGAGCCGGAGTCCGGACAGTAGTCCGACAGTCCCGGCCATGAGCGCCACCGCGGCGACGACTGCCGGAATGCGCCACCGTCGCCGCTCCCTCAGCGGAGTCGAGACGCCCGGCGCCGACGGATCGCTCGCCGTGCCGAGGTCGAAGGCGAGATCGCGCGCCGACTGGAATCGTTCCGCCGGGTTCTTCTCGAGGCAGTGCCGGACGATGCGGTCGAACGCGGGGGGTACGTTCTTTCCCGAGGAGCCCAGCTCCGGCGGATCCTCGCGGAGGATCGCGGCCATCGTCTCGGCGGCGGAGTCGCGGTGGAACGGGCGCAGCCCGGTGAGCATCTGGTAGAGGACGACGCCGAACGAGAAGATGTCGGAGCGGGCGTCGGCGGTCTTCCCCTTGACCTGCTCCGGCGACATGTAGCCGACGGTGCCGAGAACGGCCCCCGCGCCGGTCTCGGTGCGCGTGGGCCCGTGCGTCGGCGCGTCCGCGGCGATGACGGCGGCCTTCGCGAGCCCGAAGTCGAGGATCTTCACGCGGCCGTCCGCGGTGACGAACACGTTGTCGGGCTTCAGGTCGCGGTGGACGATCCCCTTGTCGTGCGCGGCGGCGAGCCCCTGGGCGATCTGCACGCCGATCTCGGCCGCCTTCCGGACGGGGAGCGCGCCCTGCGCGAGCCGGTCGCCGAGCGTTTCGCCGTCCAAGAGCTCCATGACCGCGTAGGTCGTTCCGGAATCGACCCCGAAGTCGTGGATCGCGAGGATGTTCGGGTGCGACAGCGCGGCGACCGCCTTGGCCTCGCGCTCGAATCGCGACAGACGTTCGGCGTCCCCGGCGATCGCCTCGGGAAGGACCTTGATCGCGACGTCGCGATCGAGCTTCGTGTCGCGGGCCTTGTAGACCTCCCCCATGCCGCCCGCGCCGATTTTCTCGGCGAGGCGGTACTGGGCGAGCATCCTTCCGGATTCGAGCGGCATCGGGCCTCCCGGTGTCGGGGGATTCTAGCCGGTCAGTGGAAGTCCCGGCTCCCCACGTCGGCCGGGCTCGATGCGAGCTTCGGCCGCCAGAAAGCGTCGGCGATCAGGTGGGTGACGCCGTCCTCGACCTGGAGCTTCCCCGTCACGCCCAGAAACGACGCCGTCTTCACCAGCACGCGGAACTTCTCGTAGACCTTCGCCCAGACGACGACGTTGACGAATCCGGTCTCGTCCTCGAGGGTCAGGAAGACGACGCCGGAGGCGGTGCCGGGGCGCTGGCGGCAGATGACGAGCCCGGCGTAATGCGTGCGCCGCCCGTCGGGG
>JBGQLU010000090.1:0-15593 GCA_041500265.1 Acidobacteriota bacterium
ATCCATCCGGCCGACCTTCCGTACCTGAGGGCGGTCGCGCGCCAGGCGTCGTTGTACGGGCTCGCCGCCGAGGATTCGCCGGACCCCGACCTTCTCCTCGAAGAGGGCGCGCCCGTCGCCTTCGACGGCACCTCGTTCGACGTGCTGCACACGCCCGGGCACACGCCCGGGGGCGTGTGCCTGCACCGAGGGGGCCAGCTTCTCGTCGGCGACACGCTTTTCCGCGGCTCGGTGGGGAGGACCGATCTTCCCGGCGGCGACTGGGAGGCGCTGGTCGGGTCGATTCGCTCGAAGCTCTTCGTCCTGCCCGACGACGTCCACTGCTACCCCGGCCACGAGGGGGAGACCACCATCGGCCGGGAAAGGCGCGCGAACCCGTTCGTCGGCGACGCGGCCTCGGGGATCGCGCGGTGAGCTCCATGCTTCCCGCCGTCCTCACGATCGCGGCCGCCGCGGCGGGCGCCGCGCTCGGTTGGTTCCTGAACAACCGGCTCGGGGCGCGTAGCGTCGAGTCGGCCCGGCTCAAGGCCGACGAGATCCACCGCGCGGCGCAGCGCGAGGCGGACAACGTCAAGCGCCAAGCGGTCGTCGAGGCTCGCGAGCAGGTCCTCCGGGAAAAGACCAAGGCCGAGGGTGACCTCCGCTCGCGGAAGGGGCAGATCGCGAAGAGGGAGCGCGAGATCAAGCAGCTTCGCGACTCGGTCACCGAGGTCGAAGCCGAGCTCGAGCGCCAGCGCGAGGCCCTTCACGACACCGAGCGGGACCTGGCCGAGCGCGAAGCCCTGCTCCTCAAGGAGAAGGAGGAGCTCGAGCACATGGTCAACGAGGAAAACGCGAGGCTCGAGCGCGCCTCGAGCTTGACGCGCGACGAGGCGCGACGGCAGCTCCTGCAGAACCTGAAGGCCGAGGTGCGCTTCGAGGCGGCCGGGCTCGTCAAGGAGATCAAGGACGAGGCCCAGCGGAGCGCCGAGGCCGACGCGACCAAGATCATCGCGCTCGCCATGGAGCGCGTCGCCTCCGATCTGTCGGCGGAGCGCTCGATCACGCACTTCGCGCTGCCGCAGGGCGGCCAGATGCGCGGGCGCATCATCGGGCACGAGGGGAAGAACATCCGCGCGTTCGAGCAAGCCACCGGAATCCAGCTCATCCTCGACGAGGCGGGGGAGTCGGTGCAGCTCTCGGGCTTCAACCCGGTCCGGCGCGAGGTGGCCAAGCGCGTCCTCGAGATGCTCATCAAGGACGGTAACGTGCATCCCCGCCGGATCGAGGAGCTCACCCGCCGGAACGCGCGACGCTTGGACGACGAGATGCGGCGCGCCGGCGAGCAAACCTTGAAGGAGCTGGGGATCGCCGGCGTCGAGACGGAAATGGTCAAGCTCCTCGGGCGGCTCCTCTATCGCACCTCCTACGGGCAAAACGTCCTGATGCACTCGAAGGAGGTCGGCTACCTGACGGGCATCATGGCGGCGGAGCTCGGCCTCGACGAGAAGCTCGCGCGGCGCGCCGGTCTCTTCCACGACATCGGCAAGGCGGTGGACTACGAGCGCGAGGGGACCCATCCGGAGATCGGCGCGGAAGTCGCGACGCGGTGCGCCGAGAACTGGGAGGTGATCAACGCGATCGCCGCCCACCACGAGGACGTCCTCGTGACGACCCCGCTCACGATCCTCGTGGCCACCGCCGACGCGCTGTCGGGAGCGCGCCCCGGCGCGCGCCGGAAGAGCGCCGCGGAGTATATCCGCCGGATCGAGCGGCTCGAGGGGCTGGCGAACGGGATGGAGGGCGTCGACCAGTCGTACGCGCTCCAGGCCGGGCGCGAGATCCGGGTCATCGCCAACACCAAGCTCGTCGACGACGCGCGCATCGACCTGCTGGCGAGCGATCTCGCCCGGCGGATCGAAACCGAGATGGACTACCCCGGGAAGATCAAGGTCACGGTCATCCGCGAGCTGCGCACGCAGGACGTGGCGCGCTAGCCCGCCGTGGCGGCCATCCCGTGGATGCTGTTCGTGACGGCCGCGGCGACCGCCGCGTTCCACACCCTCATCCCCGATCACTGGCTTCCGTTCGTCCTCGTCGGGCGCGCGCGCGGCTGGACGGCGGGGACGACCGCCGCGGTCTCGGGCTTCTCGGCGGTCGTGCACACGGTCCTGTCGATCCTCCTCGGAATCGGGGCGCTGGCGCTGGGGGTCGGGGCGGCGCACGTGATCGGGCAGCGGCTCGAACGGGCGAGCGGGCTGCTCCTCGTCGTGTTCGGAACGGCGTACGCCCTCTGGGCCTGGCGGAAGGGGGGGCACTTCCATCCGGGAGGCGCGCTCCTGCACCGTCACGAGGCGCCGGCGCGCTGCGACGGGCACGAAGGGCCGGAGAATCCCGAGCATCTGCACTATCACGCCGACGACCGCTGGATCCGGGCGGGGAAGGGCGCGCTCTCGCTGGCCCTGATCGTCGGGCTGAACCCTTGCGTGCTCGTGCTGCCGATCATGGTCGCGAGCGCCGAGCAAGGTCCGGCCGCGGTCGCCCTCGTGACCGCCGCCTACTCGGTGACGACCGTGGTCCTCATGGTCGGCCTTTCGGTGGCCGGCGTCGCGGGCGCCCGCCGCATTCCGGTGCCGGCCGCGGCGCGCCACATGGAGGCCGCGAGCGGCGTGCTGATCGCCGTGGCCGGAGGCCTCTTCCTGGCGCTAGGCTCCTGACCGTCCCGCGCGCCGCGGCGCCTTCGCCTTCCGGATCACGGCGACCACGGTCTGATCGTCGTCGCGATGGTCGGAGCCGACGTGGGCGCGGACGGCCGCGAACACCGCCTCGACGAGATCGCGGGCGGAGGTCCAGGCGGCCCCGGACATGACGCCCCGGAGGCGATCCATGCCGAACGCGTCGTCGCCCGCATCGACCGCCTCGACGATCCCGTCGGTGTACAGGAGGAGGATCGAGCCCGGCTCGAGCGCGGCATACCCTCGCTCGTAACGCGAGCCCGGCTCCGGCCCCAGGATCATCCCCCCTTGCCGGAGCTCCTGGAACGTCGCGCCGTTCCATAGGAGGGGCGGGTTGTGGCCGGCGTTGCAGTAGACGAGCGTCCCGTTCAGCTCCAGCTCTCCGTAGACGAGCGAGATGAACTTGGACGCGAGGGCCGAGCGGTGGACGACGCGATTGAGCTTTTCGATCGTCGAGGAAATGCGGAGGTTCTCCTCGACACCCATCCGGAGCCCGATGATGGCATCGCGCGCCTGCAAGGCCGCGGGCAGGCCGTGTCCGGAGGCGTCGGCCACGGTGATCCCGAGGTTGCGGTCCGAGACCTGGATGTAGTCGTAGAGGTCGCCGCCCACTTCCTCGGCGGGGTGCGACGCGCCCCACACGTCGAAGTCCCCGAACGACGGCGCCGACCGGGGGAGCAGGGAGAGCTGGATCGCCCGCGCCTCGGCGAAGCGGTCGGCGTACAGCTCGCTCCGCAGCTTGAGGTTGATCGCATGGCGGATCGTGTTCAGCGTGTGACCCACCTCGACCGCGTCCGAGTGCTCCTTCAGCGTGAAGGCGACGATCTGCTGCCCCGTGTCGCCGATCGCGATCGCGGCGAACCGCTTGACCCCGAGCCGCTCCTCGATCGCGGCGTCGACGCCGGCGTCCCCCAGGCGCGCGTTGATGTAGCCACGGGCGAGGAGCTCGCGGATCGGGGGATAGGTCGCCGGGACCTTGAAGCCGCGGGGGGCGCGCGGCTCCGGGTACTCCTTCAACAGGGTGTAGCTCGACCCCTTCTTCCCGTAGATCCGGCCGCCGACCAGACCAAGATCGTCCTGAAAGTCGTCCACGAGCCGTCTCAGGATTTCGGACAGCATCGCGACCATGTCGCTCGACCGTTCGATCGTTTTGAGGTTGCGGTCGATCTTGCGAAAGAGGTTTTTGTGGTCCACGGCGGGATCTCGTCGCGGCTTCGGACTCGGCCGGCCATCGTAGCAGACGTGCTACCCTGACCGCCTTTCACGGGGGCGGCATGGTACGAGAGCTTCTCAGCAAGCAGAACGTGGAGTTCGCGGAACGGGCCCGCGAGGTCGCGGACAAGCACATCCGCCCGATCGCCGCCAAGCACGACGTCGAACAGACGTATCCGTGGTCGGCGCAGAAGGCGATCAAGGAGGCCGGGCTCTCGGGCGTGTGGGTCCCGAAGGAGTACGGCGGGGCGGGCGGAGGCACCCTCGACCTGTGTCTGGTCGTCGAGCAGTTCGCCCGGGCGTGCGGCGGCATGGGCGTCGCCTACGCGGTGAACGCGCTGGGGTCCTTCCCGATCATCCTCAGCGGAACCGACGCCCAGAAGCAGCGGTGGCTTCCCGGCATCGCGGCGGGCGAGAAGCTGATCTCCTTCGGGCTGTCCGAAAAGGAAGCCGGATCGGACGCCGGGTCGATGACGACCAAGGCGGACAAGGACGGCGACTCCTACGTCCTGAATGGCGAGAAGAAGTGGAACACCGGGGGCGCGGTCGCCAGCTACAACACGATCTTCGCGGTCACGCAGCCCGGTCGAGGCGCCCGCGGCATTTCGGCGTTCGTCGTCGAGGAGGGCACGCCCGGGTACCGCGTGGGCAAGCACGAGGACAAGATGGGGATCCGCTGCGTCCCCGTCGTCGAGATCCACCTCGAAAATTGCCGCGTCTCGAAGGACCAGCTGCTCGGCGGCGTCGAGGGCCAGGGATTCAGGCAGGCGATGGGAACTCTCGATCTCGCCCGGCCTGGGGTCGCCGCGCAGGCGCTGGGCCTCGCTCAGGGAGCGTTCGACCTCGCGGTCGAGTACACGGGGAAGCGGCGCCAGTTCGGTCAAACCGTGAACTCGTTCCAAGGGATCCAGTGGATGCTCTCGGACATGGCGACGCACATCGAAGCGGCGAGGCAGCTGGTGTACACCGCCGCTCGCGCGGCCGACGCCGGGGTCAAGAACGTCTCGAAGCTCTCGGCGATGTGCAAGCTGTTCGCGACCGACGTGGCGATGATGGTCACGACCAACGCGGTTCAGCTCTTCGGCGGCTACGGGTATTGCAAGGACTACCCGATCGAGAAGTACATGCGGGACGCGAAGATCACCCAGATCTACGAAGGCACCAACCAGATCCAGCGCCTCGTGATCGCTCGCGCCATCCTCCGCGAGGCCGCGAGCGGGGCGGAGTGACCCCGGCGCCCCCGCACGGCGTCAAACCGGCGCCCGGGTGGCCGCGGCGCGTCAGCCTGGCGTCCGAAAACGGGCAGCCGGTGACCGGCCTGGGCGGTCGAGGCGGGGTTGGGGCCGGAATTTCAACGAATTCGGGGGCAGACGGATTCTGGCACCGGGGTTGCAATTTCCCTCGGTCGCCACATGACCTCCTCCTGGTCAGTGTTAGACCTCTTCCGGGCCTGACGGAAACGCCCCCCCCGTCGGCCCGGGAGAGGTCGAGTTTTTTTCCGGCCGGATTCGATGCCTGACCTCCGGGCCGTGATGAACGCCCCATCCGAAGATGCCGTGCGCCTGCTCCTTCAGGAAGGACGGACGGTCGTCCTCCTCATCGCGGCCGGGGACACGAGCATGCTTCCGCTCCTCCGAGGCGGCGACGCCGTCCTCGCGGCTCCGTGGAGCGCGCCGCCGCGCATCGGGGAGCTCCTCGTGTTCCGCCAGCAGGACTACCTCGTCGTGCACCGCTGCCTGGGCGGGGCTCGCACCTCCGACGGAGCCCCGTGCCTGAGAACCCGGGGCGACGCTCGGAGCGAGCTCGACCCTCCCGTCCTCGCGGAACGGGTGGTGGCGCGCGTGCGAGCGATCCGGCGCGCCGGCATCTGGCGCTCGCTGGACGGACCCGCGGCCCGATTCCACGGCCGGCTGGTCGCCTGGCACGCGCTGTTCTGGTCGGCCTCGGGGATCGTCCTCGGGCGCATCGGACTTCGTGCCGCCGCCGCCGCCGTCGATCGCGGCCTCGTGGCGATCGCGGTCCCTTGGACGTTCGCGCTGTCGTGCCGTCGTCTCCCCCCGGCCTCGGGCGAAGGCTCCGCGAAAACGCCCTGATATACTGAGCCTTCATGATCAACGCACTCCTGACCAAGATCGTCGGCTCGCGGAACGAGCGGACGCTCAAGCGGATTCGACCGATCGTCGCCGAGGTCAACGCCCTGGAGCCGCGCATCCAAGCGCTCACGGACGCCGAGCTCCAGGGAAAGAAGGCCGAGTTCCGGACGAAGCTCGACCAGGGCGCCGGCCTCGACGACGTCCTTCCCGAGGCCTTCGCGGTCGTGCGGGAGGCGGGGCGCCGCGTCCTCGGCATGCGGCACTTCGACGTCCAGCTGATCGGCGGCGTCGTCCTTCACGAAGGGACGATCGCCGAGATGCGGACCGGAGAGGGGAAAACCCTCGTGGCGACGCTCCCCTCCTACCTGAACGCCCTGTCGGGGAAGGGCGTTCACGTGGTGACGGTGAACGACTACCTCGCCCGGCGCGATTCCGAGTGGATGGGCCGCCTTCACCGGTTCCTCGGGATGACCATCGGCTGCATCCAACACGACCTCTCGGACGCCGAGCGCCAGCAGGCCTACGGCGCCGACATCACCTACGGCACCAACAACGAGCTCGGTTTCGACTACCTCCGCGACAACATGAAGTTCTCGATCGACGCGATGGTGCAGCGCGGCCACAACTTCGCGATCGTGGACGAGGTGGACTCGATCCTCATCGACGAGGCGCGCACCCCGCTCATCATCTCCGGGCCGGCCGAGGAGTCGAACGACCTCTACTACCGCGTCGACAAGATCATCCCGAAGCTCGAGAAGGGCGCCGTCATCCAGGGGGGGAAGGACTACGAGCACGATTCCGTCGGCGACTACGTCGTGGACGAGAAATCGAGGACGGTGACGCTGACCGATCGCGGCGTCGAGCACTGCCAGGACCTCCTGGGCGTCGACAACCTGTACGACCCCGCGCACATGCAGACGCTGCACCACGTCTCCCAAGCGCTGAAGGCCCACGTTCTCTTCCGCCGCGACGTGGACTACATGATCAAGGACGGGCAGATCGTCATCGTGGACGAGTTCACGGGACGGCTGATGCCGGGACGCCGCTGGAGCGACGGCCTGCACCAGGCGGTCGAGGCCAAGGAGGGGGTGAAGATCGAGCGCGAGAACCAGACGCTCGCCACCATCACCTTCCAGAACTACTTCCGCATGTACGACAAGCTCTCCGGAATGACCGGCACCGCGGACACCGAGGCGGTCGAGTTCGACAAGATCTACGAGCTCGAGGTCGTGGTCGTGCCCACCAACCAGGCGATGATCCGCAAGGACCATCAGGACACGGTCTTCCGGACCGAGGACGAGAAGTGGCGCGGGGTCGTGGAGGACATCGTCGACTCCCAGAAGCGGGGCCAGCCCGCTCTCGTGGGCACGGTGTCGATCGAGAAGTCCGAAAAGCTCTCGACCCTCTTGAAGCGCAAGGGGGTCAAGCACGTCGTCTTGAACGCCAAGTACCACGAGATGGAGGCCGAGATCGTCGCGCAAGCGGGGCGGCTCGGCGCGGTCACGATCGCCACGAACATGGCTGGCCGCGGCACCGACATCCTGCTCGGGGGGAATCCGGAGTTCCTCGCCCGGCAGGAGCTGATCCTCCGCGGTATGAAGCCGTCGGAGACGCCGCAGGACGAATGGACCGCCGCCTACGACGAGGCGCTCTCCCGCTCGCGCGAGCAGTGCCGGAAAGAGCACGCCGAGGTCGTGGGGCTCGGCGGCTTGCACATCGTCGGCACGGAGCGCCACGAGTCGCGGCGGATCGACAACCAGCTGCGCGGGCGCGCGGGCCGTCAGGGCGACCCGGGCTCGTCCCGCTTCCACCTGTCGCTCGACGACGACCTCATGCGGATCTTCGCCGGCGACAGGCTGAAGGGGCTGATGCAGCGGCTGGGGATGGAGGAAGACGTCCCGATCGAATCGGGGATGGTCTCGAAGTCGATCGAGCGCGCGCAGAAGCAGGTCGAGCAGCGCAATTTCGAGACCCGCAAGCACCTTCTCGAATACGACGACGTCAACAACAAGCAGCGCCAGGAGATCTACGGGTTGAGGCGCGACCTGCTCGCGGGCAAGGAGCAGAAGGCCTACGTCTTGGACCGCGCGCGCGAGATCCTCGAAGTGCTCAAGGACGACTATCTCGCGAGCAAGAGGGACGTGTCGGAATGGGAGGTCGAGCCGCTGCGCCAGCAGATCCAGCACTTCTTCGGCTACGACCCGGCGAAGGACGGATTCGACATCAAGTCGATGCCGCTGGAAGGCCTCACCGACGCGCTCTGGGAGAAGCTCGAGGCCCGCTACCTCGAGAAGGAAGGGAAGGTCGGCGCGGACCTGATGCGCCAGTACGAGCGCCACATCCTCCTCCAGATCATCGACCATTCGTGGAAGGACCACCTTCTCGCGATGGACCACCTGAAGGACGGGATCGGCCTCCGCGCCTACGGCCAAAAGGACCCTCTGGTCGAGTACAAGCGCGAATCGTTCGACATGTTCGGGCTGATGAAAGAACGGATCGAGAACGACGCCGTCCGGTTCCTCTTCCTGCTCGACCCGATGTCCGACGAGGAGCGGCAGCGCGAGGAAGACAAGCGCCGCCGCGAGCAGGAGGCGGTCTTCCGCGCCGCCTCCGCCTCCGCCGCCGGCGTCACCGCCCGGGGAGGGGTGGCGACGGCCTTCCGGAAAGAGGCCAAGGTCGGCCGGAACGACCCGTGCCCGTGCGGAAGCGGCAAGAAATACAAGAAATGCCACGGAGAGAACGAGGCGTGACCGGCCTGCGTACTCCATCGCGAGCCGCCCCCGGCCGGCGGGGGTTGGGGAGGTCGTCATGACGATGCCCGTCTCCGAGAAGAACTTCCTCGAACAGCTGGCGAGCCACGTCCCGGGCCTGGCCGGCTACCGGGAGCGCGATTCGCGCCGCGAGACCGACCGGCGTCTCCGGGAATTCCTGGCGGGCCGGCTCGAGGACGGGCGGCGGGGTCTGGACCTCGTCCGCAACAAGGCGACCGCCGCGGGGGATCTGTCGACCCTGGACGCCGTCGGGCGGCTCGACCGCACGTTGCAGAAGACGGTGGCGTCGCTCCGGTTCGCGAATCGCGGCTACAGCGGGGTGTTCGACCAAGTGAAGATCCGCGAGGCCGAGCTGGACGCCATCTACGCCTACGACGCGGCGCTCCTGGGCGACGTGGTCGCGCTCTCCGACCGCCTGCGCGCGGCCGCGGCGGGCGCGCTCGACGCCGCGGCGCTCGCGGAGCTGTCGGCGGCGGCCGAAGGGATCGACCTCAAGGTGGACCGGCGCCGCGAGGTTCTGGAAACGCCGACGACCGCCTGAGGGCGGAGGAGACCAGCATGGCGATCGAAGTCATCGAATGGAAGGACGACTCCGGACGCGAGATGGTGTGGCGGTTCGCCCCCGGCGGCGAGCTGAAGCTCGGCGCGCAGCTCGTCGTCAGCGAGAATCAGTGGGCGGTGTTCTTCCGCGACGGCAAGGCCCTCGACACCTTCTCGTCCGGACGGCACACCCTCACGACCGGTAACGTCCCCCTTCTCGCGCGGCTCATCGGCCTTCCGTTCGGCGGGACCTCGCCGTTCCGCGCCGACGTCTACTTCGTCGCCCGAAAGGTCTTCACCGGCATGAAGTGGGGGACGCAGGAGCCGATCGTCTTCCGCGATACCGAGCTCGCGATGGTCCGCCTGCGCGCTCACGGCAACTTCGCCGTCCGCGTGGCCGATCCTCAGCTCTTCCTCAACCAGATCGTCGGCAGCCAGGGGCGGTTCGGGACCGACGCGATCGAAGGGTACCTGCGCGACGTGATCGTGGCGCGGCTCAACGACGTCCTGGGCGAGACCGTCAAGACCCTGTTCGACCTTCCCCGCCATTACGACGAGCTCGGCGAGGGTCTCAAGGGGCGGGTTGCGGGAGATTTCCGGAAGTATGGGATCGAGCTCACCGATTTCTTCATCGGTGCGATCGTGCCGCCCGAGGAGGTCCAAAAGGTCATCGACGAACGGACCGGCATGGCCGCCGTGGGCGATCAAGCCGCCTACATGAGGTTCAAGGCCGCGCAGGCCCTCGGGGACGCGGCCAAGAACCCGGGCGGGGACGGCGGCGGCGTCGCCGCAGCCGGGGTCGGGATCGGCGCGGGCGTGGGCTTGGGCATGTCGATGGCCCAGATGATGAAGGACGCACTGGGCGGCTCGGCCGCCGCACCGGCCGCGGGATCCGTCACGGCGCCCGCGGGGTCGAAGTTCTGCCCGGCGTGCGGCACCGCCTTCGTCGAAGGGGCGAAATTCTGCGCGAACTGCGGCGCGAAGCGGGCCTGACCGCGCGATCTTGGCCCGCCTGCTAGAATTCGCTCTCCCGACTTGATGAGGGGCTCGCGGAGGCCTCGTGCTCGAACCCTCGATCCCCGAAGCGCTCACCTTCGACGACGTCCTGCTGCTCCCCGCGCACTCCCGCGTGCTGCCGAGCCAGGTGGACACCCGGACCCGGCTGACGAGGACGATCACGCTCAACGTGCCCCTCGTCTCGGCGGCGATGGACACCGTGACCGAATCCCGCCTCGCGATCGCGCTCGCGCAGGAAGGGGGGATCGGCATCATCCACAAGAATCTCTCGATCGACGAGCAGGCCAACGAGATCGACAAGGTCAAGCGCTCCGAGTCGGGGATGATCGTCGACCCCGTCACGATGACCCCGGATCAAAAGGTCGCCGAGGCGCTCGAGGCGATGGGGCGCTACCGGATCTCCGGGCTCCCGGTCGTGGACACGGCGGGCAAGCTCGTCGGCATCCTGACCAACCGCGACCTGCGGTTCGTGACGCGCACCGACATGCCGATCCGCGAGCTGATGACCTCGGAAGGGCTCGTCACGGTTCCGAAGGGCACGACCTTGGAGCAAGCGAAGGAGCTGCTCCACAAGCACCGGAGCGAGAAGCTTCCGGTGGTGGACGCCCAGTTCCGGGTCGGGGGGCTGATCACGGTCAAGGACATCCAGAAGCAGATCCGGTATCCCAACGCGTGCAAGGACGAGCTGGGCCGCCTCCGGGTCGGCGCCGCTCTCGGGATCGCCAAGGACACGCTCGCTCGTGCGGCGGCCCTCGTCGACGCCCGGGTCGACGTCCTGGTGCTGGACACGGCGCATGGGCACAGCGAAGGGGTGATGCAGATGATCTCGACGGTCCGGCAGAAGTTCCCGGACATGCAGATCGTCGGCGGCAACGTGGCGACCCGCGCGGCGGCGACCGCGCTCATCGAGCGGGGGATCGACGCGGTCAAGGTCGGCGTCGGGCCCGGGAGCATCTGCACGACCCGGATCGTCACCGGCGCGGGCGTTCCGCAGATCACCGCGATCGGCGACGCGGCGACCGCCTGCGAGGCGGCCGGCGTGCCCCTGATCGCCGACGGCGGGATCAAGTTCTCGGGAGACGTGGTCAAGGCCTTGGCCGCGGGCGCCAACGCCGTGATGATCGGCAGCCTGTTCGCCGGCACCGAGGAATCGCCGGGCGAGACCGTTCTCTATCAGGGCCGGACCTTCAAGGAATACCGGGGCATGGGCTCGCTCGGCGCGATGAAGCGGGGCTCGTCGGATCGCTATTTCCAGGATGAGTTCGACGAGCGCAAGCTCGTTCCGGAAGGGATCGAAGGGCGGGTTCCATACAAAGGACCGCTCTCGGCGCTCATCGGCCAGCTGGTCGGGGGCCTGCGCGCCGGCATGGGCTACACCGGCTGCCGCGACATCGACACGCTTCGCAAGGACGCGCGGTTCGTCCGGGTCACCTCGGCCGGCCTGCGCGAATCCCACGCGCACGACGTGATCATCACGAAGGAAGCGCCGAACTACCGCCTCGACTCGTAGGCGCGCCTAGGCGTCCCCGCGAGGGCGGGGGATCGTCTTAGGCTCCATCTGGATCTCGATCCGCCGGGATCCCTCGCCGACGTCGTGCAGCCGGACGGTGATCGCTCCCCGCTTGAGGAAGGGCGGGAGCTTGTCCCCCCACTCGACGAGCACGACGCCGCCGGCCGCCAGAATCTCCTCGACCCCCAGCGCGCCCACGTCCTCATCGGGCTGTTCCAGGCGATACAGGTCGACGTGGAAGAAGGGAACCCGCCCGCCGCGGTACTCGTGGACCAGCGTGAACGAGGGCGAGGAGACTTCCTCGGCCGGAATGCCGACCCCGGTCGCGACCCCGCGGGCGAAGACGGTTTTGCCGTGGCCGAGGTCCCCCTCGAGCAGCAGCAGCTCGCCCCCCTTCAGCACGCGCCCCACGCCGCGCCCGAGCTCTTGCGTCTCCTCCTCGCTTAACGAGAAGACGGTGCGCGAGCCCTCCGCCGCTCGCCCCGTCTGGGACGCCGGTGGCGCGGCCTTGCTCTTCAGACCCCTCGTGTCCAACGTTCCACCCCCGGCCGGCGCGCGCGGAGCCCCTTCCACGCCGCGGGCAGCTCGAGGACGAGATCGCCGGCGATCATTCCGTCCTCGCCGAGCCGGCCTGCGGCCCGGTCTCCCGCGTCGCCATGAAGGTAGGTCCCCAGACGCGCCGCGTCGAATCCGGCAAGGCCCCGGGCCAGGAGGGCGCCGATCACGCCGGTCAGGGCATCGCCGCTTCCCGCCGTCGCCATCCCCGGATTCCCGCTGGCATTGACGGCGGCGCGGCCCGACGGGTCGGCGACGACCGTGTACCGTCCCTTGAGGACGACCGTGGCGCCGGTCCGCGCCGCGAGCCGGCGTGCGGCGCCCAAGCGATCGGCCCCGATCTCCTTCGTCCCGACGCCGAGCAAGCGCGACGCCTCGCCCGGGTGGGGGGTCAGCACGAGGGGGGCGCGGCCGGCGCGAAGGGCCGCGCGCCCGGGGGGAGCGAAGGCGTTCAACCCGTCGGCGTCCAGGACGCACGGAATGCCGACTCCCTTCACGACCGAGCGGGCGAACGCCCTCGTGCCGGGCTCGTCTCCGAGCCCGGGCCCCAAGGCCAGGGCCGAGCGCGCCGCGGCGAGCCGGACCGCCGCCGGCGCGGCCTTCGCGGCGATCCCGCCCCGCGACGTCTCGGCGAGCGGCTCGGTCATCGCCTCCGCGTACCCGGCCGCCACCTGCGCCTGGGCCGAGCGCGAGGTCGCCACCGTGACCAGCCCGACGCCGGCGCGGAGCGCGGCGCCGGAGACGAGGATCGCCGCCCCGCTCTTCCCGCGCGAGCCCGCGACGACGAGGAGGTGGCCCATCAGGCCCTTGTGCGCGGACGGCGGGCGCGGAGGGAGAAGGCGCCCGGCCGCATCGGCGTCCTGCCACTCGAGATCCGGGCGTTCCGCCGCCACGTCCTCGTCCGGAATGCCGATGTCGATCACGCGGAACGTGCCCGCGTGAGAGGCTCCGGGCTCGACGACGAGGCCCACCTTTGGCCGGCAGAGCGTGTACGTGCGGTGGGCGAGCACCGCCGGGCCGGGAACGCCGCCCGTGTCGGCGTCGATCCCCGAGGGAAGGTCGAGGGCGATCACCGTCGCCCCGGACCGGTTCAGGTCCTCGATGACCCGCGCGATCGCACCGCGGGCGCCGCCGGTGGCCCCCGTTCCGAGCAGCGCGTCGAGGACGACGCTCTCGCGGTCGATGCCGGCCTTGGCGCGCGACCAGGCCGCCGCGTCCTGGACCTCCTCGATCGCGACGCCGGCGCTCTTCGCGCGCGCGAGATTCGTTTCGGCGTCGCCGTGAAGCTCCGCCTCGCCGGTCACGAGGAGGACGAGGGGGGCGATCCCGAGCCTTGCGAGATGGCGCGCCGCGACCAAGCCGTCGCCGCCGTTGTTTCCCTTGCCGCACACGACGACCACCCGCCGCTCGGCCAGGCGCGGGATCTCTTCGATCAGGGCCGAGGCGACGCCTCGTCCGGCGTTTTCCATGAGGGTCAAGCCGCGGATGCCGCGCCCCTCGATCGTCCGCGCGTCGACCCGCCGCATCTGTTCGCCGGTCAAGAGTTCCATGGAACGGGAACGATAGGAGGGGGGCCTTAGGGGGTCAAGGCCGGGCCGCGCGTGCTAACGTCGCGCGCCGGGAGCGTGGACGATGCCCCTCCGATTCCTCACCGCCGGCGAGTCGCACGGGCCGGCCCTGACCGTCGTGATCGAGGGCATGCCCTCGGGGGTCCCGATCGCCAAGTCCGCGATCGACCGCGAGCTGAAGCGCCGGATGGGGGGGTACGGCCGCGGCGGGCGCATGCGGATCGAGGCGGACGAGGTGGAGATCTTGGGCGGCCTCCGCCACGGTCTCACACTCGGTTCCCCGATCGCGCTCCTGATTCGGAACCGGGATTTCGCGAACTGGGCCGAAGCGATGAGCCCCACGGGCCAGAGGCCCTCGGGAGATGCGGCGCGGCCGGTCACGCGCCCCCGCCCAGGTCACGCCGATCTCGCGGGGGCTCTCAAGTACGGCACTCATGACGCTCGCGACATCCTCGAGCGCGCGAGCGCGCGGGAGACCGCGGCGCGGACCGCGGCGGGAGCCGTCGCGAAGGGGCTTCTCTCGGCGGTCGGCATCGAGGTGACCAGCCGGACCGCGGCCGTCGGCGGGGTCGAGGCCGACGAGCGCGAGGGGGACGAGCTCGACGCCCTCCTGGCCCTCCCCGACGACGCGCCGTTCCGGGTCCTCGCGGAGGGGACGGCGGACGCGATGACCGCGGCGGTCGACGCCGTGAGGAAGGCAGGAGATTCCATCGGAGGATGCTTCGAGATCCTGGCGCGGGGCGTTCCTCCGGGTCTTGGAAGCCACGTTCACTGGGACCGGCGTCTCGATGCCCGGCTCGGCGGAGCGATCTTGTCGATCCAGGCGGTCAAGGGGGTCGCCATCGGCTCCGCCATCGGGACGTCCTCGGGGCTCGGGAGCCAGGCCCACGATCCGATCGGGTACGACGCCGCCGGGCGGCGCTTCACTCGCTCGTCGAATCGCGCCGGCGGGATCGAAGGGGGGATGACGAACGGCGAGATCGTTCGCGTCCGCGGCTACCTGAAACCCTTGGCGACGCTGCCCCGGCCGCTGCCGTCGGTCGATCTCGTTTCGAAGCAAGCGTTCCAAGCGGACGTGGAGCGAACCGACACGATACCGATCGTCGCGGCCGGTGTCGTCGGCGAGGGGATGATCGCGATCGTGCTGGCGGACGAGATGCTCGTGAAGTTCGGCGGCGACGCCCTCGAAGACTTCAGGAAGGGTCTGTCGTCCTACCGCGAGCGATTGGCGCGCTACTGAATCAAAAAGAACGGAGCCGCGCGATGCCGACGATTACCCCCCGGTTCGTTCGGCATCCCGCGGCTCCCAGTGGTCACCTGGCCTCCCCCTGAACCCAGGCACCGCGCACTGTTGTACGGTGACGAGCCCCTTCGCTCAAGTCCAGCGAGCGGACACAATTTGTCTTTTCAAGGACAGATTGTGATCCAGGCGCATCGGAGGAAGATCTTGAGCCACGGTTCAGGCGGTGTAGAATCCGTCGGACGCTGCTCGCTCTCCCCGGTACAGGGCCTCCCAGGCACGGGTCGAGATACCAGGGGTGGGTAAACAATGGCCGACCGAACGGCGGCAAGGCCGATCGGTGGATTGTGGCGGGTCGAGTCGAATTGGGATG
>JBGQLU010000091.1:0-15297 GCA_041500265.1 Acidobacteriota bacterium
ACCGTCGATGGAGCGCCGACGCCGGCGCGTGGTACGTCTGGCATTGGCACAAGAACACCCTGATGGTCGGCCCCGTCGTCCGCACGCTCAACTACACCAAGGACCTCGACAACGGCTACTTCGATCCTTCGAGCCTCCTCGCCGCCGTCTTGAGCCTGAGGTCGAACGGTGCGGTCGGGAAGTCGGCGTGGAGCTACGAGGCGGCGGTCGAGGCCGGCGCGCAGTCGTACACGTTCAACGGCGTGAGGACGACGGGCAAGCCCCTGTTCAGCGCGTACGGCCTGTTGGCGCGCCCGTTGGCGAGGGGCCTCTCGTTCGACGTCTACGCCGGCTGGACGAACTCGTCGACCGCTTCGGGCCCCGGCTTCACGTCGATCAACTACGGAGCGCGCCTGCGCTTCACGATCGGGGGCTGACGTGGGCGTCGCCAAGCGCATCCTCGTCGCCGAAGACGATCCGGTCACCTGCCGGTTCGTCGTGTCGCTCCTCGAGGACAAGGGGTACGAGGTCGTCGTCGCCGAGGATGGCGAGCGCGCCGCGAGCGTCGCGGTCGACGCGCGCCCCGATCTCATCGTCAGCGATCTCGTCATGCCGTACCGGGACGGGTTCGAGCTCCTCCGCGCGATCCGCAACGACGAGAGGATCAAGCGGACCCCGCTCATCCTCCTCTCGATGCGGGACCGCGAGGAGGACATCGTCCGCGGATTCGAGCAAGGGGCGGACGATTACGTCGTGAAGCCGTTCAACGCGCGCGAGTTCCTGGCGCGGGTGCGGAAGCTGCTCGAGCCTCGGAGCCGGTGATGCATCGCCTCCTGATCGCCTCGATTCTCGTGGTCGCGCTGGTGTTCGTCGCGCTGACGCTCGTCATCGTCACGGCGAAGGCGTGGCGGGAGATCCGGGAGCGCGTGCGACGGGCCAAGCGGCGGGTCCTGGAGCCGATCGTCCTCGGGTACGCCCACGGCAACGCCGCGTCGATTCTCCCCGCGCTCGGGGGCCGATTGGCCACGGCGGACCGCGGCGTCGTCGAGGAGATCCTGCTCGACCACGTGCAGCGGGTCCGCGGCATCGAGCGCGAGCGGCTGGGCAAGGCGCTCGACGAGCTTGGGTACGTCGACCGGTACCTCGCGGGGCTCAAGAGCCCGCGATGGTGGAAACGGGCCGAATCCGCGGAGAACCTCGGCCTCGCGGGGTCGTCCCGGGCCACGGCGGGCCTGCTCGTGGCCCTGGAGGACCCGTCGTACGAGGTCCGGCTGCGCGCCGCCAAGGCCTTGGGCGCGATCGGCGGACGCGCCGCGGTCGCCCCGCTGCTCCGCGCGCTCTCGGAGCCGAACCGCTGGTCGACGATCCGGATCGCCGACCTCCTGAGCCAGATGGGGCGCCCGGTCGTGGACGAGCTGATCGCCGCGTTCCCGACGCTCAATCTCCACGCCAAGCTCGCGGCTTTGGACATCCTCGGGCGCGTGCACTCGTTGGACGCGGTCCCGTGGCTCAACGCGCGGCTCGCGGACGGCGACGCCGACGTGCGCTCGCGCTCGGCGGCGGCGCTCGGCGCGATCGGCGTCGTCGATTCGGCGCCCGCGCTCAGGCAGGCCCTCGGGGACCCCGCCTGGCCCGTTCGCGCGATGGCGGCGAAGTCCCTGGGAAAGATCCACGACGCCGAGGCGATCCCCCTGCTGTGCGCGGCGCTTCGGGACCGCGAGTGGTGGGTGCGCGCGAACGCGGCCGAGGCGCTGAAGCTCGCGGGGCCGATGGGCATCGAAGCCTTGGAGGGGATGCTCGACGACGCCGATCTCTACGCCAAGCACCAGGCGTGTCTCATGCTCGAGGAGTCGGGAATCCTCGACCGGCGGGTCGCACAGCTCGCCTCGTCGGGTGCGGTGCGCGACGCCGCGGAGTCGATCGTCCGGAGTTTCGTGCAGGCCGGGCAAGACGGCCGGCTGCGCGAGCTCGCCGCCGGGCACGCCGAGCCGAAGGTGCGAAAGGCGCTCGCGCGCCTCCTGCCGGAGCAAGCCGAGGAGGCCGCGCGATGAACTGGACCGCCTTGCTCCAGGACGTGATCGTCGGGTTCAACGTCTTCGTCGTCCTCTACTTCCTCGCGCTCAACACCGTGTACCTGGTGCTCTTCCTGATCTCCTTGAGGGCGGTCGTCAAGTTCGTCCGGAGGACGTTCTTCTCGGACTACCGGCAGATCATGCAGTCGGACATGACCTGGCCGATCAGCGTCCTCGTCCCCGCGCACGACGAGGAAAAGACGATCGTCGAGACGGTGCGTTCGCTCCTGATGGTCAACTACGGGGAATTCGAGATCATCGTCGTCAACGACGGCTCGAACGACGGCACCCTCGCCGCGCTGGTGGGGGCGTTCGAGCTGCGACGGATGGACCGCCCGTACAAGCGCGCGATCCCGACCGCGCACGTGCGCGCGGTGTACGGCTCGCTCGCGCACCCGAACCTGACCGTCGTCGACAAGGTCAAGGGGGGAAAGTCGGACGCCCTGAACGCCGGCATCAACCTCGCGCGATACCCCCTCTTCTGCTCGATCGACGCCGATTCGATCATCGAGGACAACGCGCTGCTCCGCGTCGTCAAACCCTTCATGGAACGGCCGAACGAGACCGTCGCGGCCGGAGGGATCGTCCGGATCGTCAACGGCTGCGAGGTCAAGGACGGCCGGGTCACGCGGATCTCCCTCCCGGACCGCGCGCTGCCGATCTTCCAGGTGGTCGAATACCTGCGCGGGTTCCTGACCGGGCGCGTGGGGTGGTCGAACCTGCAGTCGCTCCTGATCATCTCGGGAGCGTTCGGCATCTACAAGAAGCAGGAGGTCGTGGAGATCGGGGGCTACACGCACGACACCGATACCGAAGATCTCGAGCTGGTCGTGCGGCTCCACGAGCACATGCGCCGGAAGAAGCAGCCCTACCGCGTCGTGTTCGTGCCCGACCCGGTCTGCTGGACGGAGTCGCCGGAGAGTCTGCGCGTGCTCGCCCGGCAGCGGAACCGCTGGCACCGGGGGCTCTTGCAGACGATCTGGCTCCACAAGCGGATGCTGTTCAATCCGCGCTACGGCGCCGTCGGGCTCTTCGCGTTTCCGTACTTCGCCGTCTTCGAGCTCCTGGGGCCGTTCGTCGAGACCTTCGGCTACGCGATGGTCGTCCTGTCGTACCTGCTGGGCGTGCTCGATACCCAGTTCTTCCTGCTCTTCTTCGTGGCGGCGAACCTCTACGGCGTGTTCCTCTCGATCGCCGCCATCCTTCTCGAGGAGATCTCGTTCCGCAGGTATCCCGGCTGGGTCGATCTGACGAAGCTCCTGACCTACAGCGTGCTCGAGAACTTCGGCTACCGGCAGCTCCTCGGCCTGTTCAAGGTCAAGGCGTTCTGGGACGCGATCCGCCGCCGCCGCGCGTGGGGCCGGATGCAGAGGCGGGGGTTCGGGCAGGAGCCGCAGCCGGAGCGGCGGGCCGGCTGACCGCCGGCCTCGGATCCCCGAAGGTCGTCTGTTCCGGAAATTCGGCGAACAGAGCGTTCCCCTCGGGGTACGACGCCGAGTGGAACAGCACCGCGCGGTGCGTCCGCGATTCGAGCAGCCACGCGCGCACCGGAGCCGCATCCTCGAGCGTCGCGACCCGCACCGCGATCGCCGCGGCGCCGAGCTCCGCCGCGCGCTTGATCACCCGGAACGACTCCCCGGCCCGCTCCACGCTGACGAAGTCGAGCTTCACGCCGGGGAGGAAGGCGCGCAGCGCGCGAAAGTACCGGGCGGGAGCGTCATAGTAGCGATCGTCGCCGCGCCCGGTGAAGTCCTGGACGACGATCGTCTCCCCGAGCGAAAACTCGACGGGGCGATCGCCGATGACGGCGCGGTCCCCTTCACGGCGCACCGGCGCCGAGCCGAGCAGAACGCCGCGCCCCTCGTAGCCCAAAACGTCCCCGACGAACCGGTCGCAGGGGAAGTAGACGTCGATTCCCCGGGCCGCGAGAGCGTACGCCGCCTGCATCTTCCCCTCGGAGTCTCCGCATCCGACGACGAGCGAGCTCCCCGATCGAACCGCCGGCTCGACGAGCGACGCGATCCCGTGGGTGTCCCGCAGGAGGGCCACGCCTCCCGCCCAGAGCGTGGTCGGGTACTGGATCTTGTCGTCCAGCACCTCGAACCGGAACACGCCCTTCTCGTCGGCGGCGTACCACGTGTCCCCCCGCCGCGCGGCGAGTGTTCCGGTCAGCGGGGCGACCGTACCGGAGGTCGCTTCGAGAATGTCGCCGATCCGGGCCCCTTCGTGCCACGGAACCAACTCGGCGCGCGCCAGGGATCGCGAGGACGGGGCCCACGAGAACTGGTAGGAGAGCCAGTCCCGCGCGACCCGCTCGACCTGTGCGCCGATCCGGGTGTCCCGGTCGACGACGATCCGGCTCGCGCCCAAGACGAACGAGGTCGCGTCCGCCGGGAGGTCGAGCCGCTTGCGGATCGGCTGCGCCCCGAACCTGGGCGTGAACCGTCCGCGCGCGAGTGCTGCGTAGGCCGACGCCTTGGAACGCTCGTCCGCGGCGCGTGCGGCCCGCGCGGCGCCGCGAAAGGCCGGTCCCGGGTCCGCCCGGCACTCGGCCGCCGTGAACGCGAGCGTCTCCGCGATCGCCAGCGCCCGCGCCGGGTCGGCGGTCCCGCCGGCCGCCGCGGCGGCGGCGACCGCGCCCCGGGCGGCGCAGAGCGCCTTGTCGTCCTCGGTGACCCGCGCGAGCAGGAGCCTCCGCTCGGCATCGGCCAGCGGATCGACAAAACGCTTGTCGCGGTAGACGGCGACCAGCTCCCGCTTGAAGGCCTCGGAGTGGTATTGCCAGAAGCACGACCAGCAGACGCTCACGGGAGGTTCGGCATCGGCGCCCGCGGCGGGAATCGAGACGGCGAGCACCAAGGCGGAGGCGGCGATGAGTCGCATGAATCACCAATTATGCCCCACGGCCCTTCCGTCGCCGCATCCTCGGTGGCAAGATCGCCACGCGCGTCAGGCGCGCGCAACTCCACGCGTTCCGTTCCGTACCATCCTCGCCGCCGAGGACCCCGGAGACCGCATGCGTCCAGCCGCAACGATCGCCCTGGCTCTCCTCCCGCTGTCGGCGGCGGCCGCCGCCTCACCGGCGAACGAGGGGATGTCTCCGGAGCGTCTGTTTCCCGGCGCCGTCTTCTCCGCCGCCGTCCCCACCCAAGAGGCGGTCCTGGGCTTCAAGCCCGGCGCGCGGCCGATGCGCCACGACGAGCTGATGCGCTACGTCGCGGCGGTCGCGGCGGCGACCCCTCGGGTGAAAGTTCTTCCCTACGCCAAGAGCTGGGAAGGGCGCGATCTCGTCGTCGTCGTGGTCGCCGACGAGGCGACCGCGGGGGGCCTCGATGCGTTCCGGGACGAGCACGCGAAGCTCCTCGACCCCCGCGGGCGGTCCGCCGACGCCGACCGGCAGGGCGCGTCGAAGGCGAAAGCGGTCGCCTGGATGGCGTACGGGATCCACGGGGACGAGCTGTCCTCCACCGACGCCGCCGCGGCGGTCCTGTACCGGCTCGCGGCGGGGGAGGACGATTGGGCCAAGGCGGCGCGGCGCGAGCTCGTCGTGCTGATCGATCCCTGTCAGAACCCCGACGGACGCGAACGCTTCCTCGCGGAGCTCCGAGCGTTCGGCCACCTGACCCCGTCGTCGGATCGCGAGGATCTTTCTCATACTGGGCTCTGGCCATGGGGGCGGTGGAACCACTACCTGTTCGACATGAACCGGGACTGGATCAACCTGGTGCAGCCGGAAAGCCGGCGGGTCGCCGCCATCGCGACCTGGCTCCCGCAGCTGATGGTCGACAGCCACGAGATGGGGTCGTCCGATACCTACCTCTTTTCGCCGGCGCGGCCGCCGTTCAACCCGTTCCTTCCCAAGCGATACCTCGACTGGGCCGGCCGTTACGCCTCGGACCAGGCGAAAGCGCTCGATGCGCGCGGATACCCGTACTACCGGGGCGAGTGGGCCGACGAGTTCTTCGTCGGCTACGGCAGCTCGTGGGCCATGTACCACGGCGCCGTCGGGATCCTCTACGAGATGTCCGGCACCGACGGCACGCTGGTTCGGAAGCCGTTCGGGGAGGTCCGGACCTATGCGCAAGCGGTCGAGCATCATGCGACGAGCTCGATCGCGAACCTCGGAACCCTCGCGGCGAACCGCGAGGAAGCTCTGATGGCGATGATCGGGTCCCGGCGCGAGGCGATCGCGCGCGGCGCCAAGGGCCCGGTGCGCGCGTGGATCCTCCCAAGGACCGGCGACGTCGATCGAACCGACGCCCTGGCGCAGCTCCTGCGCGATCAAGGGGTCGAGGTCCTACAGGCGCGCTCCGAGACGAAGGCGCCGGGACTCCACGACGCGGCCACCGGCGAGACGGCCGCCGTCGTGCTGCCGGCCGGGAGCTACATGGTGCCGGCCGACCAGCCCGCCGGGTCGCTCGCCCGCGTCGTCCTCGACCCGCACGTGCCGATGGAGGCCTCGTTCCTGCAGGAGGAACGGCGATCGCTCGAGACCGGCAAGGGAACCCGCATCTACGACACGACGTCGTGGTCGCTCCCGCTCGAATACGGCGTGCCCGCGTACTGGAGCGCGGCCGCCCCGGCGGGGGACTGGACGAAGGACCGGGTCCGTCCGCCGCGTCGCACGGGGATCGTGCCGCCCGCCGAGGCCGGTGCGGTGCCGCTGGCGTGGGTCTGGGACGGAGGCAGCGACGCCGCGATCCTGGCGGTCGCCGATCTCCTTGCCGACGGGGTCCTCGTCCGCGTGGCCGAAAAGCCGTTCCGCGTCGGCGGGCGGGCCTACGCCCCGGGGACGCTGCTCGTCCGCAGGGAGGGGAGCCCTCCGGACGTCGAGGCCCGACTCGAGGCGGCGGCGAGCCGGCGAGGCGTCGCCGTCGACGCGGTCACGACGGTTCTTGCCGAGCAGGGCGCCGATCTCGGCGGCAATTACTTCCACCCGCTCGTCCCCCCCCGCATCGGCGTCTTCACCGGTCCGATGATCGCGTCCACCGAATACGGGGCGATCTGGCATCTTCTCGACACGGTCGTCCAGCAGCGCTTCACCGCGGTCGACCTCATGAGCTTCGCCGGCGCGGATCTGAGGCGCTTCAACGTGCTCGTCGTTTCCCCGCTCGGCACGTCGAAAGAGGCCGTTCGCGCCCTCATCGGCAAGAACGGCATGGAGCGCCTCAAGGACTGGGTGAGCGCCGGGGGGACGCTCATCGGGATCGGGAGCGGGGCGCTCATGCTCGCGGACAAGGACGCGGGGCTCACGGCCGCGCGGGCCCGCAGCCAGGTTCTCGACAGCGCGCCGCCGCCCGTGTGGAGCGTGTCGGCGTCGGCGGCTCTGGACGCGGCCCCGCTTCGCGCCACCGGCCTCGCCTCCTCCGACCTCGAACCCCCACCCCGCCCCGCCGCCGACGCGTCGAAGGCCGCCGCTCCGGCGGCGGGAAAGACGCCGGCGCCCGCCAAGTCGCGATCGGCTTACGACGTCCGCCCGGTAATCGGTCCCGGCGCCGCGCCGTTCGTCGAAGGGGTGGACCTCGGAACCCCGCTCGCCGGGAAGCCCGTGGAGATGGACGCCTGGCTCAAGACCGCGCTCCCTCCGGGGCGCACCGAGCCGAAGGAGGACGACCGGCGCCGCGCCGACGACCGCCTGCGCGCGTTCTCGCCGCAAGGAGCGATGCTGCGGGTCGATCTGGACCCGGATCTCTACCTGACGTGGGGGATGCCGGGCGACCTGACCGCATGGATCGGCGCGGACGATGCGCTGATCGCGGGGCCGCCCGCGCGCGTGGCGGCGGCGTTCTCGGGGATCGACACCATCCACCGCGGCGGGCTGCTCTGGCCGGAAGCCGCGGCGCGCCTCGCCAAGACGGCCTACGCCATGCGAGAGTCGGTCGGCCAGGGTCAGATCGTGCTCTTCCTCGACGATCCGGTCTACCGCGGTTGGATGCTCGGGACGCGCCGCCTCTTTCTGAACGCGCTCCTGTACGGTCCGGGAGTGGGCGCCGAGCCGCCGGCCGCGTGGTAGCGCCCGGGCGCGGCGCGGCGAGGATCGCTCCCGAGGAGCGCCCGGCGGTGGCCTGGGCGTTCCTCTACTTCTTCGCGATCCTCTCCGGCTACTACACCCTTCGCCCGCTGCGGGACGAGATGGGAATCGTCGGCGGCGTCAAGAACCTCCCATGGCAGTTCACCGCGACCTTCGTCGTGATGCTGCTCGCGGTCCCGTTCTACTCGGCAGTCGTCGCCCGGTTCCCGAGACGGAAGATCATCCCGATCGTGTATCGGTTCTGCGCGGCCAACCTCCTCCTCTTCCTGGTGGCCGACCGGGCCGGCCTTCCTGAGGTCTGGGTCGCGCGGGTCTTCTTCGTGTGGGTCTCCGTCTTCAATCTCCTCGTCGTGTCCATCGCCTGGAGCTTCATGGTGGACACCTTCCGCGAGGAGCAAGGGAGGCGGCTCTTCGGCGCGATCGCGGCGGGCGGGAGCGTCGGCGCCCTCGTCGGCCCGGGGCTGGCCGCGATTCTCGTGAAGCCGCTGGGACGAACGGGGCTCTACCTCGCCTCGGCGGCGCTCCTCGAGGTGGCGGTCTTCGCGGTCGGGCGCCTCGTGCGCTGGGCGAGCGTCCATCACTCCGGAGGCGTGGGCCGGGCCCCGGACCGTCCCGTCGGTGGAGACCCGTTCGCCGGATTCCGCCTCGCGCTTCGCTCCCCCTACCTTCTCGCGATCTGCGGGATGATGCTGGCCTATACCGCCACCTCGACCGTGATGTACGCCGATCAGTCCGCGCTGGTCGGGGCGAGCATCGGGGACTCGGCCACGCGGACCGCGCTGTTCGCGAGGATCGATCTCTGGGTGAGCCTCCTGGCGCTCGGCCTCCAAGCTCTCGTGACCGGCTGGGTCCTGACGGCGCTGGGCCTGGTGGCGGCGCTGGCCGTCCTGCCGCTCCTGACCGCCGGAGGATTCCTCGCCCTCCTCGCGAGCCCCGGGCTCGCGACGCTGGTCGTCGTGCAGGTGGTGCGGCGCGGAATGCAGTACGGCCTCGAGCGCCCCTCGCGCGAGGTCCTGTTCACGGTCGTCACGCCCGAAGAGAAGTACAAGGCCAAGGCGTTCGTCGACACGGTCGTCTTCCGCGGCGGCGACGCCGCGGCGATCTGGGCCTACGACGCGGCCAAGTCGCTCGCTCCCTCCCGCGGCGCGCTGACCGCGGTTATGCTCGTCGTTTGCGCGGGATGGCTCGCCCTCGCCTGGGTGGCGGGGCGCCGCCATCGAGGGCTCCAGGCGGCCGGCTCGGAATCCGGCGCTTGAATCCGAAGGAGGATGGAATGAACCGAGGACGCAGGGAGTTCGTCAAGACCGCCGCGGCTGCCGGAGCGGGAGCCGCCCTTGCCTCCTCCTTCCCCGGATCCCTCGAAGCGGCGACCCGTTCCGCCGCGACGCCGAGAAAGATCCTGATCCTCGGGGGGACGGCCTTTCTCGGCCCGCAGATCGTCGAGGTCGCAGAAGCCCACGGCCACGTGCTGACGCTGTTCAACCGGGGGAAGACCAACCCCGGGCTGTTCCCGAACATCGAGAAGCTTCACGGGGACAGGAACGGGGACCTCAAGTCGCTCGAAGGACGGGCGTGGGACGCGGTGATCGACACGTCGGGGTACGTGCCGCGCCAGGTGACGGCGTCGGCCTCCCTGCTCGCGCCCCGGGTGAAGCACTACGTCTTCATCTCGACCATCTCGGTGTTCGCCGAGGACATCAAGCCGGGAACCGCCGAGGACGGAAAGCTGCTGACGATGCCCGACGAGACGAGCGAGGACGTGCCGAAGTTCTACGGCGCGTTGAAGGCGCTCTGCGAGGCGGCGGCGGACAAGGCGATGCCGGGCAAGACCACGATCGTCCGGCCGGGACTCATCGTCGGCCCGGGGGACCGCACCGACCGGTACACCTACTGGCCGGTCCGTCTCGCGCGCGGAGGTGAAGTCCTCGCCCCCGGGCAGGGCGACGATCCGGTGCAATACATCGACGTGCGCGATCTCGCGGCGTGGATCGTGCTCGGTGTCGAAAAGACGCTCCTCGGGACGTACAACGCCGTCGGCCCGGCGAAGCCGACGACCATGAAGACCTTCCTCGAGACCGTGAAGAAGGGGGTGAGCGGGGACGCGCGGCTCACGTGGGTGCCAGCCGATTTCCTCGAGAAGCAGGGCGTCGCGGCCTGGAGCGACATGCCCGTCTGGGTCCCATCCCGCGGAGGGGAGGAAGGGTTCACGGCGATCGATTGCCGCAAGGCGACGGGCGCCGGGCTCAAGTTCCGTCCGGGAGCGGAGACGGCGCGGGACACGCTCAAGTGGTTCAAGACACTTCCCGAGGACCGGCGCGGAAAGCTGGCCGCCGGCCTGACCGCCGACCGGGAGCGCGACGTTCTCGCGGCATGGCACGCCCAGGACAAGGCCGGTCGGGAGGGGACGCCGCCGAAGGGGTAGAATTCGGGCGCCATGGACTGGGGGCTTGCCAATCGCCTGAGCCGCATCCTGATACCGCCGCGCGGGCGGACCGTGATGCTGGCCGTGGACCACGGCTATTTCCTCGGCCCGACTTCGGGGCTCGAGGAGCCGGCCAAGACGATCGCGCCCCTCCTCCCTTACGCGGACTCCCTCATGCTGACCCGCGGCGTTCTCCGGACCTCGGTCCCAGCGGACGCCGATCTTCCGATCGTCCTGCGCGTCTCCGGCGGGGTGTCGATCCTGCGCGAGCTCTCCCGCGAGGGATTGACCGTCGCGGTCGAGGACGCGATCCGCCTGAACGCCTCGGCGGTCGCGCTGTCGATCTTCGTCGGAGCGGAGGGAGAGCGCGAATCGCTCCTCAACCTGGCCAAGCTCGTGGACTCGGGCGAACGGCACGGAATCCCCGTCCTCGCGGTGACCGCCGTCGGCAAGGAGATGGCGCGAGACACGCGCTACCTCGGGCTGTGCTGCCGGATCGCCGCGGAGACGGGGGCGCACGTCGTCAAGACGTACTATTGCGAGGGTTTCGAGGAGATCGTCCGCGCGACCCCCGTGCCCGTGGTCGTCGCCGGCGGAAAGAAGGTCCCGGAGCGCGAGGCGCTCCGTCTCGCCTGGAACGCGGTCAACGCGGGGGCGGCGGGGGTGGACATGGGGCGCAACATCTTCCAATCCGATTGCCCCGTCGGGATGATCCGCGCGGCGCGGGCGGTCGTGCACGACGGCGCTTCCGTCGACGACGCGCTCGGCCTCTACGAACACGCGAAGTCGCAGGCTGTTTCTCGTTGAAGGTCGCGGTCTACCACTCCAACAGCGACATCCGGATCGAGGAGCGGCCGCGCCCGCAGGCGGGGCCGGGTGAGCTCGTCTTCCGCGTCATGGCGTCGGGCGTCTGCGGGAGCGACGTCATGGAGTGGTACCGGAAGCCGAAGGCCCCGCTCGTGCTGGGGCACGAGGTCGCCGGAGAGGTCGTCGAGGTCGGCGCCCACCTCGCGGGGTTCGTTCCGGGGGACCGGATCGTGACCACGCACCACGTTCCGTGCGAGAGCTGCCGCTATTGCCGCGCGGGGCAGCCCTCGGTCTGCGACATGCTGCGCACGACCCACTTCGACCCGGGGGGATTCTCCGAGTTCGTGCGCCTCCCGGCCGTCAATGTGGCGCGCGGAACGTTCGCGATCCCGAAGGACGTCAGCTACGAGGACGCGTCGTTCGTGGAGCCGCTCGCCTGCGTCGTGCGTGCGGTGCGCGTCGCGGGCGGAGCGTCGGGCCGGACCGTGGCGGTTCTCGGGAGCGGGATGTCCGGCCTCCTCCACCTCCTCTGGGCGAGGGCGGAGGGAGCCGAACGCACGATCGCGACCGACGTGCACCCTTTCCGCCTGGCCGCGGCCGGGCGGGCCGGAGCCGACGCCGTGCTCGACGCGCGCGTGGGGGGAGTGCCGTCGGCCGTAAGGAACGCCAACGGCGGGCGGGGCGCCGACCTCGTCGTCGTGTCCACCGCGGCGCTCCCGGCGATCGGGGACGCGCTTCGGTCGGTCGACCGCGGCGGCACGATCCTCTTCTTCGCGCCGGCTCGGCCCGGGGAAACGATTCCGTTCCCCCTCTACGACCTGTGGCGCGACGGGATCACGATCGTCCATTCCTACGCGGGGCCGCCGGCGGACATGCGGGTCGCGCTTCAGGCGATCGCCGAGCGCCGAGTCGACGTCCGCTCCCTGATCACGCACCGGCTCCCGCTGGACCGGACGGCGGAGGCGTTCCGCCTGGTCGCCGACGCGCAGGATTCGCTGAAGGTGATCGTCGAGCCTTGGGGCTAGCCCGCGAGCGCTTTCTTCAACCCGTCTTTTTGGCCGGACTCCGGCACCCCGAACCAGGCGTTGGTCACGACGCCGCTCGGGTCCACGACGATCGCGGCGGGGATGAACGGCACCTTCTGCAGCGGATCCTTCTCCGGTCGCTTGTAGCCGTAGACCGGGAAGGGGAAGGCGGCGGTCACCTCGCCCGGTTGGGCGGGATTGGCGTCGAGCCGATCGGTCTGGATGCCGACGACGCGCACGCCGTCCGCGGCGGGCGTCTTGAACATGTCCTTCCACACGGGAAGCGTCTGCTTGCACGCCGGACACTGCGACGAGAAGACGAACAGGATGGTCTTCCGTTCCCCGTCGCCGAAGCGGATCGTATGCGCGACCCCGCCGTCGTCGACCACCACGAAGGGAGACACCACGTCGCCCGCCTTGAACTGGTCGGGGGCCGGGCCCCCCGCGTGCGCGATCCGCTCCTTGAGCGAGCGGTTCTGCATCGTCAACGCGACGACCAAGCCGGCGAGGACGACGCAGGCGACCATGAGAAATGTGGTGAAGGGATCGGTACGACGTCCGTCCGTGGCCATCAGCGTCCCACCTTTACGACGGCCGCCGCGGCGGTGTCGCCCGCGGCGCAGCCGACGAACAGCCCGTACCCGCCGCCTGCGATCGCAAGCTCCTCGATCAACTCGATGACGAGGCGCATGCCGGTCGGCCCCTGCGGGTGCCCGAAAATGAGCGACGAGCCGAAGTTGTTGAACCCGTCGATCGAGAGGTCCATCGCCTTGGCGAAGTAGACGTCGTTGACCGCGAAGGGATTGTGCGTCTTGATCGCCTTCACGTCCTTGATTCCGATGCCCGCGGCGCCGAGCGCCGCCTTCGCGGCGGGGACGGTCGCCATCGCCATGAACCCCTTCTTGGCGCGCCCTTGCCCGAAAGCGACGAGCTGCACCTCGATCGCGGCGTCCTTCGACATCGACCGCGCCCGGTCCCGCGACGCGAGGACCATCCCGCAATTCCCGTCGGCCGGATGGGTCTGGCTTCCGAACGTCACGCTGCCGTCCGGCAGCACGGGCTTGAGCTTGCCCAGCCCTTCCGCGGTCGTCGCGAAGACCCCTTCATCTCCGGCCAGGGTGGCCACGACCTTCCGGCCCGAGGCGTCCTTGACCTCGTGGGGAAGCACCATGAAGCGCTTCAGGAACGCGGAGTCGTCCGCGAGCGCGCGGCGGTACTGCTCGTAACGGACGAGCGTGCACTCGTCCTGCTGCTCGCGCGTGATTCCCGATTCGGCCGCGACGTTCTCGGCGGTCTGGATCATGGAATTCTTGGCCCACGGGTCCAAGGCGAACGAGTCGAGGACGATGTCTTCCTTGTCGCCGGTGCCTCCCGGCCCCGCGGGGTTCGGGAAGTAGACGTGGGGTCCGTTGCTGCAACGGTCGGCGGTGATCGCGAGCATCGTGTGCTCCCCCGAGACCTCGACCTCGGCGGCGGCGGTCGCGAGCGTGCGGGCTCCGGTGGCGCAGGCCTGGGCCACCATCGGCCCGGTGATCCCGGGAGCGCCGATCATCGCCGCGAGCCACGGCCCCCCGTACAGCTGGTGCTTCTGGAGGACGGTGATGCCCAGGGCGAGCCCGTCCAACGAGGCCGGGTCGAGCTTTCGCCGGGCGAGGGCGTCCTTCGCCGTGTCGGCGGCGAAGGCGATCGCGTTCAGATGGGAAAAGCTCCCCTGCCACTTGCAGAAGGGAGTGCTCCAGTAGGCGCCGTAGGGGACAAAGGTCTTGGTGAAACGCATGGATCAAGTCTAGCAGGGGAGCGGGAACCCACTCCAGAAACTGCTAGCCTTTCCAGGGTGCTCCGCCATTCTTTCATCCACGTTCCCGGCGTCGGCGACAAGCGCGAGCGCGACCTGTGGCGCAAGGGATTCGTCGATTGGGACGCCTTCCGCCAACTGTACCCTCCCGGGGCCTGGCGCGATCTCATCCTCGACCGCCTTGACGACGAGGCGGCGGCCCGCGCGCTGCCCCGCCGCGAGGCGTGGCGGCTGGCGGCGGAATTCCCGCGGCGGACGCTCTTCCTCGACATCGAGACGACGGGGCTGTCGTTCGAAGGGGATTCGGTCACCTGCGTCGGCGTCTCGGACGGGAGGAGCGTCGCTGCGTATGTGCGCGGCCAGAATCTGTCGAGCTTTCCCGAGGCGCTCTCCGGGGTCGAGCTGCTCGTCACCTACAACGGGTCGATGTTCGACGTGCCGGTGTTGCAGCGCGCGTTCCCGAGGGTCGATTTCGCCCGGTTCCACCACATCGACCTCCGCTTCCCCCTCCACCGCCTCGGGCTGAAAGGCGGACTGAAGGGAGTGGAGAAGACGCTCGGGCTCGCCCGCCCGGATGCGATCGAGGGGGTGGACGGCTACACTGCCGTTCTGTTGTGGCGCGCCCATCGGGCGGGGCACGAGGGTGCCCTCGAGACGCTCCTGTGTTACTGCCTCGAGGACGTGGTCAACCTGAAGCCGCTGCTCGCGGTGGCGTACAACAGGTTGACGAAGGACCTTCCGATCGAGGTTCCGCCGATCGAAGACGTCGATAGGCCGGCGATCCCGTATCGGGCCGACGCGGAGCTGGTGCGCTCGCTTATTTCTCGGGTCGGCGGATGAAGCCCGTCCGCGCGATCTGCTCGCGGATGCGGAACGCTTCGCCGTCGATGTTCTTCAGCTTCGTGACCACGTCGGCCGGGAGGTCGTTCCGCGCGAGCAGGAGCTCGACGTAGCCGAGGATCGCCATCAGCGAGTTGTTGACCTCGTGGCGGATCTCCGAGATCAGGGTCGCGACGTCGTCCGACGCGTGGCTCACGCGGTCACCCCAGAATCTCGAAACCGGCGGGGGTGGCAGGGGAGACAGGAATCGAACCTGCAACCCCCGGTTTTGGAGACCGGTGCTCTGCCAATTGAGCTACTCCCCTGTGCGACCCGTCGGTTGCGAG
>JBGQLU010000092.1:0-15277 GCA_041500265.1 Acidobacteriota bacterium
CCGTCCGGAATCCACCGAGGACGGGGACGACGGTCGCTGATCTCGCGGTCGCGGGGGAGAAGGATCGATGACCAAGGCCGATCTGGTCGAGGAAGTCATCCGCGTCGCCAGCCTCAGCAAGAAGGACGCGGAGACCGTCGTCAACACGGTCTTCGACCAGGTCGTCGAGGCCCTGCGCCGCGACGACAAGATCGAGCTTCGGGGCTTCGGAAGCTTCCGCGTGCGCCGGCGGCGCTCGCGCCAAGGGCGTAATCCCAAGACTGGGGACAAGGTCGACGTGCCATCCAAGCGCATCCCGTACTTCAAGCCGGGCAAGGAGCTCCGCGACCTGATCAACGGCATCGAGGTGCCGACCGGCGACGCTCTCGACCAGGGCGGAAAGGCGTGAGCGGGCCCGCGGGGGAGGCTCGGAGCGCGGCGGGGCGCTACTACATCGAGACGTGGG
The DNA here is from genome assembly GCA_041500265.1 of Acidobacteriota bacterium. Classification (GTDB taxonomy): domain Bacteria; phylum Acidobacteriota; class Polarisedimenticolia; order Polarisedimenticolales; family DASRJG01; genus DASRJG01. Next base: position 446 of record JBGQLU010000092.1, read on the forward strand.
GCTGCCAGATGAACGTCCTCGACGCCGACAAGATGTCGGGGGCGCTCGAGCGTCACGGCTATCGGCGCGCGGATCGCGCCGAGGACGCCGACGTCGTGCTGCTCAACACCTGCTCGATCCGTGAAAAGGCCCACGACAAGGTCTTCGACGAGCTCGGCCGCCTGAAGCCTTGGAAGGAGTCTCGCCCCGGCGTCGTGCTCGCCGTTTGCGGCTGCGTCGCGCAGCAGGAGGGGGACCGGATCTTCGCGCGCGCCCCGCACGTCGACCTCGTGGTCGGCACGCGCGCGACCGGATCCCTCCCGATCCTCGTGAACCGGCTCCGCGGGGGGGACGAGTCGGCGCGCCACACGGCCGACGTCGCGTTGCGCGAGGATTCGATCCACTTCCCCTACGACCAGATCCGGCGGGACGAGCCCGGCGCCGCGAAGGCGTACGTCACGATCATCGAGGGATGCAACCACCGTTGCGCCTTCTGCATCGTCCCCCAGACGCGCGGCCACGAAGTCTGCCGCGACATGGACGACGTGATCGCCGAGGTGCGTTCGCTCGCCCTCCGCGGGTTCAAGGAGATCGAGTTCCTGGGACAGACCGTCAACGCGTACCGCGACGGTCGCGGGCGTACGCTGGGCGATCTCCTTCTCGCCGCCTCCGCGGTGGACGGTGTGGCCCGCCTCCGGTTCACGACCTCGCACCCCGCGCAGATGACCGACCGTCTCGTCGACGCGATGGCGGCGGCTCGGCCGAAGCTCTGCCCCTACCTTCATCTTCCCGTGCAGTCGGGATCCTCGGCGGTCCTCTCCGCCATGCGGCGCGGCTACGATCGCGAGCGTTACCTCGACCGGATCCGCGCGATCCGCGAGCGCATTCCGGAGATCTGCTTCGGGACCGACGTGATCGTCGGCTTTCCGACGGAGACGGAAGCCGACTTCGAGCAGACCCTCTCGCTCGTTCGCGAGGTCGGGTACGACACGGTGTACTCCTTCGTCTACTCGCCGCGCCCGGGCACCGCGGCGCTCACGATCGCGCCGGATCTTCCCGCGGACGTCAAGTTCGGACGGCTCGCGCGGCTGCAGGCTCTGCAGAAGGACCTTCAGGAGCTTCGCGCCCGCGCCTGGGTCGGACGCGACGTCGAGGTCCTCGTCGAAGGGCCGAGCCCAAGAAACCCTTCGCGCTGGACCGGCCGCACGCCGGAGGCGCGGATCGTCAACTTCGAAGGGGCCTCGGCACCCGGACGCCTCGAGCGCGTCGTCGTGCGGGACGCGACCGCTTTCTCGCTGCGCGGCGAGCGAATCGCCGAGACCTCTTGACCCTCCGGAATTCACGCGCTTATATTGGCGACGGGGAGCACAGGGCATGACCGTGGAAATGAAGATCAAGGGCCTGATGTGGGATCCGGTCTCCCGGATGCCCATCGTGATCCTCAAGACGGCGGAAGGGCGCGACCTCCTGCCGATCTTCGTCGGGCTGGCCGAAGCCAACGCGATCGCCCAGCAGCTCGAAGGGAGTCCCTCGCCCCGGCCGATGACCCACGATCTCCTGGGAAACGTCATCGACGAGCTGCACGCTCACGTCGACCGGATCGTGATCACCGACCTTCGGGACAACACCTTTTTCGCACTGATTCACCTGCGGCGAGGGGAGGAGCACTACGCGATCGACGCCCGGCCTTCGGACGCGATGGCGCTCGCCCTGCGCCTCAAGGTGCCGATCTTCGTCGAGCCCGTCGTGCTCGAGCGTTCCTCCGCGTCCCGCAACGACGACGAAGTGGATGAAGCCGAGCGGCTCCGGCGCTGGCTCGAAACCGTCGACCCCGAGGAGCTCGGCCACTACGAGATGTAGTCCGACCTCGCCCAGGGTAATTTTCGTCTCACTTTCTCCTTAACCGCCGACAATATTGTCGTGAACTCTGTTGACGTCCCGGAGAACGACCGGTAGACTCAGCAAGTCACGAGGCGGTACCACATCTTGCGGTTGCTCGCGCGCGATCCTCAATATCAAGCGGCCCTGGAAGGCCTGTCCAGGTTGACCGCGGGATTCGTCGCGATGCGCCTAGGGAGAACCCGATGGGCGCGATGACGATCATCGTAGCGAACCAAAAAGGGGGGGTGGGGAAGACCACCACCGCCATCAACCTCGCCGCGGCGCTGGCCCAGAAGAAGCTCAAGACGTTGCTCATCGATCTCGACCCGCAGGGGAATGCCACCCTCTCGTTCATCGACCCAGCCGAGATCCAGGCCTCGATCTACGAGGTCCTCGTCGATCCGAACGTCGCCGCGGGGCAGGCTGTCCGGACGACCCGCGACGAGAACCTCGACGTCATCGGGTCGCGCATCTCACTCGCCAAGGCGGAGGTCAAGCTGGTCGGGGAGTTCGACAGCCACTTCCGATTGAAAGACAAACTCGATCCGATCCGGGACCTCTACGACTACGTCGTGATCGACACCCCTCCGACGCTCGGGATCTTGACCGTCAACGCGATGGTGGCCGGAACGCACCTTCTGGTGCCGATCCAGTCGTCGTACTTCGCCCTCGAGGGAACCGACGATCTGCTCGAGACCTACGAGAAGATCCGATCCCGTCCGAATCCGGCCCTCGAGTTCCTCGGGGTCGTCATCACGCTGCACGATCGCAGAACGATCCTCGCGCGGGACATCCACCGCCAGATCAAGAACGTCTTCGGCGAGAAGGTCTTCCGGACGACGATCTCCAAGAGCGTCCGGCTCGAAGAGAGTCCGGCCTACCGCCAGAGCATCTTCACCTTCGCCCCCACATCGTCCGGGGCGACCGAGTACTACAGCCTATCGGAGGAGGTGATCTCCCGTGTCTAAGTACCGAGGACTACCCGAGGAACGGCGCATGCGCCACGACAGCCACTTCGTCGAGGAGATCACCTCGAACCGCTCGGAGTCGATCGGCCGGATGATCGACATCGAACGCATCGAGCCGAACCCCCATCAGCCGCGGAAGCACTTCGGGGATCTCTCGGAGATGGTCGCCTCGATCAAAGAGAAGGGGATCCTCGAGCCGATCCTCGTCCGCGCGATGGACGGCGGGAAGTTCGTCATCATCGCCGGCGAGAGGCGGTACCAGGCATCGAAGATCGCCGGCCTCCGTCACGTGCCTTGTATCGAGGTCGACGTCGACAATCGGGGGATGCTGGAGATCTCCCTGATCGAAAACCTCCAGCGGAAGGACCTGACCCCTTTCGAAGAGGCCGCGGCGATCCAGAGGCTGTGCGACCAGTTCCGGTACACCCACGAGGAGATTGCCCGGAAGCTCGGGAAGTCACGCACGGTGATCACCGAGGCGCTGAGCCTCAACCGGATGCCTGAGTCGATCCAGGAGCGATGTCGGCAGGCCGACATTCAGAGCAAGTCGATGCTCCTCCAGATCGTCCGTCAGGACACCGACGAGGCGATGAACAAGCTCATCGACAAGATCACGGGCGAAGGGATCACCCGGGAGGAAGCACGTCGATTCAACCGTCCCGAGGACGAGCCCCGGAAGGCGAAGCGATTCGTCTACCGCTTCGCTCCCGACGACGACGCGTTCCACTTCAGCCTGAGCTTCCCGAAGCCGCAAGTGGGCCGAGACGAGCTGGTGCAAGCTCTCCAGTCGATCCTCGAGCGCCTGATCCGCGAGTCGAGAGACGAGGCCGCGCATCCCAAGGCAGGATCGACGCGGCCGGCGAGCCGACAGCCCATCGAGGAACCCAACGCGTAGACGGCGATGACACGAAGAGTCTTCCGTGGCCTGGCGGTGGCTTTTCCATTAGGTTAGTTGACATAATATACATTATCGGACATTGCATGAACGGCTTGTGGCCGCCTCCGACCGTCCCGCCCTGCTAGACTTTGCCGCCGATGCAGGTCTTTAGACGCCTCAACCGCTACCTGCTCGCCGAAGTGGCCGTGGCGACCCTGTTCGGGGTAGCGCTTTGGTCGGCCATCCTCCTGATGAACGACTTCTTCTTCATCGCCCGCCAGGCGATTCAGAAGGACCTCGGCCTCGACACGACGCTCGCGATCCTCGCGTTCAAGATCCCGAATACTCTGATCCTCGCGATTCCTGTTGGAACGCTGCTGGGCTCCCTGGTCGCGATCGGCCGCCTGTCCGCCGACGGCGAGATCGTCGCCTTTCAGGCCTCGGGCCTGGGCCCCCGCCAGCTCCTCCGGCCGATGCTGGTACACGGGGTCGTCACGTTCCTCGCCGCGCTGGCGATCTACGCGTTCGTCCAACCCTGGGCGAGCTACGAGATACGGTCGATGCAGGGACGGATCCTGACCGCCCACAACGTCAGCACGGAGCTTCGCCCCCGGGTCTTCTTCAACCGCCTCCCGGGGTACGTCCTCTTCGTGGACGAGATCCCGCCCGGGACGCAAGGGCTTCTGGATCGCGCCGTCCTCTACCAGACCGCCCAGCCCCGGCCCGGCAAGCCTCCGGGCCCGGAACAGTTGATCGTCGCCAAGACCGCGACCCTCGGCCCCGCCGCCGGCGGCGGAGGCCGTCTTCGCATCGTCTTTCACGACGGGGTGGCGCACTCGTTCCGGACCGAAGACCCCGAGGCCTACCGGACCTTCCAGTTCGACACCTTCTCGCCCGAGCCGATCGAGCCCCCTCCCTGGATGCGTCCGGACGAGACGCCCCCCGACAAGGTCGTCTCCGACATGACCCCGCGCGAGCTCGTTCGCGAGGTCACCGCCGCGGCGAGCGAGCCCGACCGCTTGCTCCGCGAGTACCGCAAGCGGTTCGCCCGGCTCGAGATCCACAAGCGGCTCGCCCTCCCCTTCGCGAGCTTCCTCTTCGCCCTGCTCGCGCTCCCCCTCGGAATCTCGCGGGTGCGCAGCGGGAAGGGAGCCGCGTTCGCCGTCTGCCTCGGAATCGTCGTTCTCTACTGGCTGATCTTCACCGTGGGGGCGGAGCAGGCGGGCGAAGGACGCATCCCCGTCGTCCCGGGGATCTGGGGTGCCGATCTCGTCATCCTGGTCTGGACGGCGATCGCCTACGCGCGCATGGGGAGGATCGGCGGGGATCGGTGGCCTCGGCTGCGGGACGCCGTGGTGCGGGGTCTCCCCCGCCTGCTCGCGTTTCGAAAGAAGGACCGTCGCCGCGCCGAGGCCGAAGCCGCGGTGCCGGCACCCCCGGGGGGCGGCCTGCGCATCTCGGCGGTGCTCGACCGCTACATCGCGCGCGCCTACCTCCAGATGCTCGGGCTGTCGCTCGGCGCGACGTACGTGATCTTCAGCCTCGTCAATTTGAAGGGGATCGTGGATGCGGTCGTCGAGCGCCGCCAGCCGGCGCATCTCATCCTCACGTACCTCAAGTACTTCCTCCCCGGGATCCTGGGCATCACGCTTCCGTTCGCCACCATGATCGCTGCGGTCGCCGCCGTCACCCTGCTCGCCCGCAATGGCGAGGTCACCGCCCTGAAAGCGGCGGGGATGAGCGCGCGGCGCATCTGCCTGCCGATCCTCTTGCTGACCGTGCTCGCGTGCGGGCTCCTCTATCTCGTGGAAGACCGCATCGCCCCGGAGACCAACGGCAAGGCGCAGGCGGTCAAGGACCGCATCGAGGGACGCAACCCCAGGACCTACGGCCTGATTCCCGGCGGCCGCTGGACCTTCGGAAGCGCCGGGCACCTCTACCACTACCGGCTGTTCGACGCGCAAGATCTCAAGTTCCAGGGGCTCTCGATCTTCCAGGTGGACCTTGCCTCGGCGCGAATCCTCCGCCAGTGGTTCTGCACCTCCGCGACCTGGAAGGACGGATCGTGGCACGCCGAGAAGGGGTGGTACCGGGCGTTCCCGGAGGCCGGCGCCGTCGGGGAGTACCGGCCCTTCGACGCCGAAGAGATCACCTCCCTGGATCCGCCCGAGAATTTCACGCGCAGCGAGCGCTCGCTGGCCGCCGGTGGGGACCTCCCCGACCAGGTCTCGATGGCTGAGCTGTCCGAACAGATCGAGCAGCTCGCCCAGAGCGGCTACGACACCACGCGGTTGCGCGTGCAGTACTGGCAGAAGACTTCGGCCCCCGCGACCCCGCTCGTCACCGTGCTCCTGGCGCTTCCGTTCGCCTTCAAGGTGGGACGTCGCGGCTCGATGTACGGAGTCGGGGTCGGCCTGATCCTCGCGATCGTGTTCTTCGCGACGGCAGCTCTCTTCAACGCCCTCGGCTTGGAGACGATCCTCCCGCCGTTCGTTTCCGCCTGGTCCCCCAACGTTCTCTATGCGTGCGTCGGCGGGTATCTCCTGCTATTCATCCCGACATAATTATAGTTATTGTTGTTTTTCTAAGTTTCTGAGCGCCTCGGCTATCTTCTCCTGGCGGGGATCCATCTCGAGCGATCGCTTCCACTCTCTCGCTGCGTGTGCCCGCTCCCCCAAGAGGGCGTAGGCCTGCCCCAGTGGGTTGTGGACGTCGATGCGGTCCCCCGCCCCACCTCGGAGTCCCTGGAACGCCTCCACGGCGGCACGGGGCCGCCCAGCGCGGAGCTCGAGGAGTCCCAGCTGGATCTTCGCGGCCACGGCCGAGCGCTCGTCGCGGAAGGCCAGGGTCAGCTCGGCCCGCGCGCCGTCCCGGTCGCCGCGCCGCTCGAGAAGCATCGCGCGATTGATCCGGGCGTCTCCGTAGTTCGCGTCGAGGGCCAAGGCGCGGGCGAGCAGGGCTTCGGCCTCGTCGAGCTTCCCTTCCGAGAGCGCAAGCCCGGCGAGGTTGTTCAGCGGCGACGGGTAGGTCGGGTCGAGCTCCACCGCCTTGGCCCAGAGCGCGCTCGCCTGGGCGTTGTCGCCCGCGGAGAAGTACAGCGAGGCGAGGTTGGTGTTCACGACCGCGTTCTTGGGGGCCTTCGAGAGCGCGCGGCCGTAGAGGTCGATCGCTTTCCCGTTCTCGCCGCGCTCCTGGTAGAGGAGGGCGAGGTTGTTGTAGGAGCCCATGAAGTACGGGTCCGCCGCGATCGCGTCCTGGTAGAACCGCTCGGCCTGGGCGGTTCGCCCCGCGCGCTTGGCGAGGTTGCCGAGGTTGTTGCGCGGCTCGGCCGCGTTGGGGTCGAGCTGCGAGGCGGCCGCGTACTCGCGCTCCGCGGCCGGGACCTCCCCCCGGCGCTCCAGCACGAGCCCGAGCGAGTTCCTCACCTCGGCCGCGCCCGGCTCGCGCGCGAGGACCGCCCGAAGTTGCCGCTCGGCTCCGGCCAGATCGTTCGCCTCCATGTCGAGCTGGGCCAGCTGATGTCCGGCCGCGCGGAATCCCTGAGGCGAGCCGAGCGCCCGCTCGAACGCCGAGCGCGCCTCGGCGGGCTTCCCTCCGAAACGGAGCGCGATGCCGAGGTTGACCCAAAGCGTCGGTTGGTCCGGGGCTTCGGCGATCGCGCGCCGGAACGCCGCCGCGGCCTCGTCGAACTGCTCGGAGGCGAGCAGCGAGACGCCCCGGTTGTTGTCGGTCGTCATCGGCGTCTGCGGGGCGGCGGAGACGTAGCCCAGGCTCTGCAGTTTCTCGCGCAGCTCGGCGGCCTCGCCGGAGTCCGCCGGACGGGCGGTGGACACGGCCCCGGCCGGCCGCACCGGATCGTCGACCCGGAACCGCACCGGACGCGAGGCGAGAAGCGACGGGGTCAGCGCCTGCCCGAGCACGTGCCCGGGCCAGGTCCGCGGAACCGGCTGGTTGAACAGCGCCAGCACCGTCGGCGCGACGTCGTAGACCGACGCCTCCTCCAGCCGAACGCCTCGCCGCACGCCGGGCCCGGCCATCACGAGGATGCCGAACCGCCGGTGCCAATCGGCGGCGGCCCCGTGCCCGATGCGGGAATCGGTCGTCCTCGGCCGCGTCGCGTCGCTGGTGAAGCCGTGATCGGAGAGCACGAACACGGTCCAGTCGTCCCTCCCTTGGAGGAGCTTCCCCAACATCGCGTCCGCCGTCTCGTAGGTGCGATCGACGACGGCGTGGAAGCTGGCGAAGCGCCGCGGGTCGATCTCCGGAAGGCGGGGCGCGCGGTAGGGCATGAACAGGTGGCCGACCGTGTCGGTTCCCTCGAAGTACGCCGCCTCGAAGCGGAGTTTGGGGTCGCCGCGCTGCGCGAGAGCGGCCGCGAGGTAGGTCCGCCCCGACGCGAGAAGCGTGCGGAAGTCGTCCAAGAGCTTCGTCTCGTCCGGATCGAACGCCGCCGGCGTCGTCCGAGGTCCGTCGAGGTACGGCCTGACGTCGTCCCAGGTGATCTGCTCCGGCGCGACGATCGCCCGCCGCACGGTGTCGTACAGCTCCGGCGGCCACGTCTTCCCCTCCGCGGAGCGCGTGTCGGAGCGATAGCCGAAGAGCTGGTAGGCGAGCCGGTCGGTCACCATCGTCCCCAGCACGCGATCGGCCGGCCACGTGGCCCACCAGCCCGTCACCGCGACGTGGACTCCCGCGCCGGACAGGATCTCCCAGAGAGCGGGAACGGCCCGCGAGCGCGAGCTGACCGGCTCGCTGGTTCCGTCCGGCTGCGTGGTCAGGAAGTCGAGGATCCCGTGGCGTGTGGGCTCGACACCGGTCGCGATCGAGGTCCACACCACCGGCGAAAGGGTCGGCGTGATCGAGAGGAACTTCGCGCGCACGCCGCGCGCGACCAGTGCTTTGAGGTTCGGCATGCGGCCGGCCGCCATCAGGGGATCCACGATCTCCCAGTCGGCCCCGTCGAGCCCGACGATGAGGACCTTGGCGTCGGGGGGCACCGGGCCCGTGTCCGACGCCGAGGCCAGGTAGTCGAACCCCTCGAGCGACAGCGACTCGACGACGACCCCTCGCGCCGTCAGCGCATCGACCAGGGCATGCCGGAACGCCTCCACCCTCGTCGAGACCGTGCGCTCGCCCGGCGGCGCGGCGGCGATCGCGGGGCCGGCGGCCCGTACGGCGGCGAGCACGATCCCGTCGATCCCCTTCCCTCCCGCCGCGCGGACGAGGTCCGCCGCGCGCTCGGGTTCGGCGCGGAGCGACACCGAGCCCTTCAAGCCGAAGCGGCTCCCCTCGGCGCCTTCGAGCATCGCGCGGCCGGCGCCGGGGAGCGCCACGCTGGCGGTCGTCCTCGGGAAGACGCTCAGGCGAAACAGCCCCGGCGGCGCCACGACGAGCCGGCGGTTCACGACGGCGCGCGCATCGCCGCGCCGGGGACCCTCGAGAACGCCGAACTCATGGGCGGGATCGAGCAGGCGCGCCCCAGAGGCGATCCAGACGCCAAGCGCGACCGCCGCCACGAGGGCGGTCCGCCGCGTCCGGCCCGCGGAACCGGCCGCCCGGGGAATCATCCGGCGGTCCGCGCGGCGAGGGGCTTACGCCCCCTCGCTCCACGAAGCCAGGTAGCGCTTCTGCTCGGAGGTCAACGCGTCGATGCGCACGCCCAGGCTCTGGAGCTTGAGGCGCGCGACCTGGCGGTCGATGTCCTTCGGGACGGACATGACGGTCGGGTCGAGCGTTCCGGCATGAACGGCGAGGTACTCCACCGAGAGCGCCTGGTTCGCGAAGCTCATGTCCATGACCGTGGCCGGATGCCCCTCGCCGGCGGCGAGATTGACGAGTCGCCCGCTCGCCAGAAGGTGGATCCGCCGTCCGTCGGCGAGCTCGAACTCCTCCACCAGCTCGCGCACGACGCGGTGCGTGCGCGCGAGGCGCTTCAACGCGTCGACGTCGATCTCGACGTTGTAATGGCCGGCGTTCGCGACCAGCGCGTTGTCCGGCATCCGCTTGAAATGCTCCTCTCCGATCACGTGGGTCGAGCCCGTCGCCGTCACGAACACCTGACCTTCCTTCGCCGCCTCCTTCATGGGGAGGACGCGGAAGCCGTCCAGGCAAGCCTCGAGCGCCGCGACCGGGTCGATCTCGCAGACGGTGACGTTCGCCCCGAGGCCGCGCGCGCGCATCGCGATCCCCTTGCCGACCCATCCGTAGCCGGCGATGACGACGGGCATCCCGGCGAGCAGGACGTTCGTCGCCCGCACGATCCCGTCCATCGTCGATTGCCCCGTGCCGTGACGGCTGTCGAAGAACTGCTTCGTCACCGCGTCGCTCACGGCGACGATCGGGTAGCGCAGGCGGCCGCGGGCCGCGAGGGAGCGCAGCTTGATCACCCCCGTCGTCGTCTCCTCGGTGCCCCCGATGACCTCGGCCAGCAGGTCGTTGCGCCGGTCGTGCAGGATCGAGACGAGGTCGGCGCCGTCGTCCAGGGTGATGGTGGGACGCAGGGCGAGCACCGATTCCAGATGGGCGGCGCGGCGCGCCGCGTCCTCCCCGTTCACCGCGAAGGTCCCGATGCCGTCGTGCACGGCGAGTGCTGAGGCCACCTCGTCCTGGGTCGAAAGCGGATTCGAGGCGCACACCGCGATCTCGGCGCCTCCGGCCTGGAGCGTCCGCAGGAGATTCGCGGTCTCGGCGGTGACGTGCAGGCACGCGGCGATGCGCTGCCCCGCGAGCGGGCGGTCCTTCCCGAAGCGCTCGCGGACGATGCGAAGCACCCCCATGCTGCGCTCGGCCCATTCGATGCGCCGGAGGCCTTCCCCGGCGGTCCTGAGATCGCTGACGTCGTGCCGAGCGGGAACGGGGGCCGGCGTGCGGCGCTTCGTCATGCAGCCTTCGAGCGGAAGGTCACGCCCGCGCGTGTCCCCGCAGCTTCACCGCCGCCGCCGTGCCCTCCCAGGTGAACCCCGGCTCGTTGCGGCCGAAATGGCCGTACGCCGCGGTGGCGCGATAGATCGGCCGGCGCAAGTCGAGATGCTGGATGATCCCCGCCGGCGTCAGCGGGAAGGTGTCGCGGACGAGCGCGACGAGCTGCTCCTCGGGAAGGGTCCCTGTGCCGTACGTATTCACGAGGACCGACACCGGGTCGGCGACGCCGATCGCGTAGGCGAGCTGCACCTCGGCGCGGTCGGCCAGCCCTGCCGCGACCAGGTTCTTCGCGATGTGCCGCGCCATGTAGCACGCCGAGCGGTCCACCTTGGTCGGATCCTTTCCGGAGAACGCCCCGCCGCCGTGGTGCCCCATGCCGCCGTACGTATCCACGATGATCTTGCGCCCGGTCAGCCCGGTGTCGCCTTGCGGGCCTCCGGTCACGAAGCGGCCGGTCGGGTTGACGTATACCTTCGTCTTGGCGTCCAGGAGTTCCTTCGGGATCGTCGGCTGGATCACGACCTCCCGGACCACCGCCTCGAGCTCGGCCGAGGTGACCTCGGGACCGTGCTGCGTCGAGACGACGATCGCGTCGACCCGCACGGGCGTCCCGTCCAGGTACTCGACCGTGACCTGCGACTTCCCGTCCGGGCGGAAGAACGGGACGATCGCTTCCTTCCGGCAGGCCGCGAGGCGGCGGGTCAGGGCGTGCGCGAGAGTGATCGGAAGGGGCATCAGCTCTTCGGTCTCGCGGCACGCGTAGCCGAACATCATCCCCTGGTCGCCCGCCCCGCCGGTATCGACGCCCATCGCGATGTCGCCGGACTGCTCGTCGATCGCCGAGAGCACCGAGCAGCTCCTCGCGTCGAGCCCGTACGAGGCGTCGGTGTAGCCGATCTCCTCGATCGTCCGCCGCGCGACCTTCTGCAGATCGACGTAGCTGCGGGTCGTGATCTCCCCGGCGATGACGCACAGGCCGGTGGTCAGGAGGGTCTCGCACGCGACCCGACCGTAGGGGTCGGCGGCGAGGATCGCGTCCAGGACCGCGTCCGATATCTGGTCTGCGACTTTGTCGGGGTGACCCTCGGTCACCGATTCCGAAGTGAACAGGGCCCGTCCCCGGTGCATCATGCGCGGCTCCTCGAGCGATAAAGAACGAATCTTACCAGTTCGGGGCGCTCTCCCCAAGCACCATGACGCGGAAAGGGGCCTCGGGCGCGCTTTTATCGCAGCGCCCGGGCCCTAAAGCGGACGCGGCCGGGGCCCAGGATGCCCTCGAGCGCCAGCGACAGGTCCCGCGAGGGACGGACCCGCATCGAGGCGTCCGCACGCGCCACGACCCGGAAATCGCCCGGGCGCACGACCTCCAGGAACACCGCGACGTCCCCGCGATGGGCTTCGAGCGCTCCGCGGAGCCGCGCCAGCACGTCGTCGTCGATCTCGGCGGCTTCGACGCGGAGCTGCACGGCGTCCGCCTTTTTCTGCTCGATGTCGTCGAGTGCCGTAACCTCGTCCGCGGTGATCCGGACGCGCCCCTCGTCGGACTCGAGGCGGCCCGCGACGAGGACCGCGCGATCATTCTGGAGCAACGTCTGGAATTCGTCGTACGCCTTCGGAAACACGAGGACCTCGACCTGTCCCTTCAGGTCCTCGAGCTGGAACGAGCCCCACCACGCCCCCTTCTTCGATTTGCGCTTGCGGAACTCGGTCACGATCCCGCCGACCGAGACCTCGGAGCCCGACGGCAGCTCGCGCAGCGCTCCGGTCCCGTGGGTCGCGAAGTCGTCGAGGAGGGCGCGCACGCTCTCCAGCGGATGCCCGGTGACGTAGAACCCCAGCGTGGCCTTCTCGTGCGCGAGGCGGGTCCGCTCGTCCCAATCGGGAAGGTCCGGAAGCTTGGGCTCGGCGGCCGGCGCCCCCCCCTTCGTCCCTCCGCCGAAGAGATTCCCCTGCCCCGACTCCCGGTCGGTCCGTCGTTTCTGCCCCCACTCGAGGGCGGCGTCGACGGCCGCGGTCATGGGGCTCCGCCGCGCCCCCGGCGAATCGAGGGCACCGGCCTGCACCAAGGATTCGAGGACGCGCTTGTTCACGAGGCGCAGGTCGATCTCGGCGGCGAGATCGAAGATCGAGCGGAATCCCCGTCCGAGTCTTTCGCGGGCTTCGAGGATCGACTCGATCGCCCCCTCCCCGACATTCTTGATCGCCGACAGCCCGAAGCGGACGTGCCCGCCTTCCACGGCGAAATCGAGGCTCGACGTGTTGACGTCGGGAGGGAGCACCTGGATCCCCATCTCGCGGCATTCGGTGACGTACTGCACGAGCTTGTCGGTGTTCCCCTTTTCCGTCGTCAGCAAGGCGGCCATGAAGTGCACGGGCTCGTGGGCCTTGAGCCACGCGGTGCGGTAGGCCACGAGCGCGTAGGCCGCGGAGTGCGATTTGTTGAAGCCGTAGCCGGCGAAGTACTCCATGAGGTCGAAGACCTTACCGGCCTCGCCGGGCTTCACCCCCTTGGCGGCCGCGCGCGCGATGAAGGTCTCCCTCTCGGCGGCCATGACTTCCTTCTTCTTCTTGCCCATGGCGCGGCGCAGGATGTCCGCCTCGCCGAGCGAGTACCCCGCCATCGCCGATGCGATCTGCATGACCTGCTCTTGGTAGACGATGACCCCGTAGGTCCCTTCGAGGATCTCGGCCAGCAGCGGGTGCGGGTACTCGACCTTGATCTTCCCGTGGCGCCGCTTGATGAAATCGTCGATGAGGCCGCCGCCGATCGGACCGGGGCGGTAGAGCGCGTTGATCGCGACCAGATCCTCGAAACGGTCGGGCTTGAGCCGCCTCAGGATGTTCTTCATCCCCTCCGATTCGAATTGGAAGATCCCGGCGGTGCGCGCCTTGCCGAACAGCTCGTAGACCGCGGGGTCGTCGAGCGTCAGCCGGTCGATGTCGGGGCGCACCCCGGTCGAGGCCTCGATCGACGCGATCGCATCGTCGATTAGCGTCAGCGTCTTCAGGCCGAGGAAGTCCATCTTGAGGAGGCCGATCTCCTCGATGTCGGACATCGCGAACTGGGTCGTGATCGCGTCGTCGCTCCCGCGGTACAGCGGGGCGTACTCCACGATCGGCTTCGGCGCGATCACCACCCCCGCGGCGTGCGTGGACGCGTGGCGCACCAACCCCTCGAGGCGCGAGGCGACGTCCAGGAGCTGCCGGACCCGCGGGTCGGTGTCGTAGGCCTGCTTCAAGGGCGGAACGTCGGCCAGGGCGGTGGCGATCGTGACCTCCTGGCCGGGCTGCTGCGGGACGAGCTTCGCGATCTTGTCGACCTCCGCGTACGGGATGTCGAGTCCGCGTCCCGCGTCCCGGATGACCGCGCGAGCGGCCATGGTGCCGAAGGTGATGATCTGCGCCACGTTCGCGCGGCCGTACTTCTCCGTGACGTAGTCGATGACCCGCTCGCGCTTCCTGAAGCAGAAGTCGATGTCGATGTCCGGCATCGACACCCGCTCGGGATTCAAGAAGCGCTCGAACAGGAGGTCGAAGGGCATCGGGTCGATGTCCGTGATCCGCATGCAGAACGCGACCAGGGACCCGGCCGCGGAGCCCCGACCCGGTCCGACCGGGATCCCCTGCTCGCGCGCGAAGCGGATGAAATCCCAGACGATCAGGAAGTACCCGGCGAACCCCATCTCGCGGATCATCCTTATTTCGCGGTCGAGGCGCGCCCGGTACGCCTCCATCGGGTGCCGCAGACGCCCCGCGTCCCCCTCCACCCGCCACTGGGGGAGCCGGGCGAGGAACCCGTCCCTCGCGACCTTCTCGAAGTACCCGTCGAGGTCGTAACCCTCGGGCACCGGGAACGCCGGGAGCTGGTGAGGCTGCTTCTCGAAGGTGAAGCGGCAGCGCTCGGCCACCGCCGCCGTGTTGGCGATCGCCTCGGGCGTCCAGGAGAAGAGCGCCGCCATCTCGGCCCGGGACTTGAGGTAGTGCTGCGGCGAATAGCGGATGCGGTCGTGAGCGTGGACGTTCTTCCCGGTCTGGATGCACACGAGAACGTCGTGAGCGAAGTGGTCGTCGGGCAACAGGTAGTGGCAGTCGTTGGTCGCGACGAGGCCGACGCCGAGCTCTCTCGCGAGCCGCACCGCGCCGTCGTTGACCTTCTGTTGCTCCACGAGGCCGTGGTCCTGCAGCTCGAGCCAGTAGCGGCCTTCG
>JBGQLU010000093.1:0-15081 GCA_041500265.1 Acidobacteriota bacterium
CGATCCCACCGCGGAGCTGGGTCGACGAGGAGATTCGCCGGAGCGGCGAGATGGCGGCACAATGAACGATCGATGAGCCCGCTCCGCTCGATGCTCCGCCTGGACGCGAAGGTGGCCGCCGAGACGCGCCGCCTGGCGGTGCTCGGAGACCCCACCCCGCGCGGGGTCATCGTGCTCGCGTTCCTGGGGGCTGCGGCCGTGCACGCGGCTCTGCTCGCGCTTCCCTTGCCAGCACGGTTCGCCCCGGTCGCGGAGGCGGCCGGGCGCCCCGACCTCCCCTACGTCTGGCGCTGGGGTCCGGCGCCACCTGCGGCGCCGCCCGCCGCCGCCGCGGTCTCGGTACGATCGTCCGGGCGCGCCGCGCGGGCCCCCGCCGTCCCGGCGGCGGCGCTCGACGATTACGAGCCGGTTCCCGAGCCGGTCCCGAGCGTTGCCGCGACCACGATTCCGGCGGAGATCGAGGCGTTGATTCCGGCACCCGACGCGCCGGTCCCCGCCTCGGGCGACGAGGAAGCCTCCCGGCCCGGGGAGTCGGCACCCGCGGCGACCGATCTCCGCCCTCTCGTGAAGGTCCGTCCGGCATTTCCGGCGGCCGCGCGGTCGATGCGGGCGAGCGGGAGCGTCGAGCTGACGCTGCAGGTGCGGGAGGACGGAACCGTGGAAGACGCGCGCACCGTCAGCTGCACGCGTCCCGGCGTCGGTTTCGAGGGTGCGGCGCTGGAGGCGGTCCGACGCTTCCGCTACGCCGCAGTGCCGGAGGGGACCGGCACCCGGACCGTGCACGTTCACGTCGCCTTCGGCGCGGGCGAGACCGGGCCGTGAGCCCCGCCTCCCGGCGCGCCCTGGCGTGGACCCTCGCCTGCGTCGCCCTTGCGGCGGCCTGGTCCGGCGCGCGCGCCGGCATCGACAAGGCGGTCGCGGACTACAAGGCGGGTCGCACCCTGGAGGCCGCCGCCCAGCTCCAGTCGATCGTGGACCGTGACCCCGGCTACGCCTACGGTCATTTTCTGCTGGGCCACTGCCTGCTCAAGATGCTGCGGCCCGGCGAAGCCGAGGCCGCCTTCAGGCGCGCGCTCGCGATCGACCCGACGCGCTCGGAGTACTACCAGGGGCTGGCGCTGGCGCTCAAGGCCCAGGCCGACTGGTCGCATGCGGTCCAGGCCGCCTCCGACGGGCTGCAGCGCGTGCAGGATCCCAGGGAGCGCTACGCGCTCCTGGCGCTTCGCGGGTACGGCTGGGGCGCCCTCGAACGGTGGGAGGAGGCCGCCCGCGACCTGGAGGCCGCGCGCCGGATCCGTCCCGAACCTTGGGTCTGCCTCCTCTTGGGAAAGGCGTACGTCGCGCTCCAGGACTTCCCCGACGCGGTCGCGCCGCTTCAGCAGGCTCTCCAGGCGACCCCGGACGACCCGCTAATCCTGAAGCTCCTCGCCGACTGCCTCGTCCGCGCCGCCGGGGACGAGACGATCCCCGAGCGGAAGCGCACCCTGTACGTCGAAGCCCTCACTTACGCGCAGCGCCTCGCCGCCACGCGGCCGGACGACGTGGACGCCGTCCATCTCCTCGGGCGCGCCGCCCTCGGCGCAGGCCAGCTCGCCCAGGCCGAGCGGGTCTTCCTGCACGTGCTCTCGCTCGATCCCCGCCAGTGCTACGCGATGGTCAACCTGGGACGCACGTACATGGCGCTCGCTCGCTGGTCCGAGGCCGAAGCGTATCTCCGCCAGGCGGCGGCCTGCGCCCCGCGACTCGCGGTCGTCTTCGAGACGATCGGAGACCTGTACATGAAGACGGGGATGCCGCAGCAGGCGGCGGTCGCTTACCGGCGCGCCGAGGAGATCGAGCCTGTTCCTCCAACGGGACGACGCCTCGTGCGACCCCGTGACGACCCGGCGACGACACCCGTCAGAGCCCCGAAATAGGTGGCCGCGGCGGGCTCGGGCGCCGCCGTTCGGGTGTGTTAGAGTACCGCCCCTTCGACGGGGCGAGGTCCATGGAAGGCAGCCTGATCACGGTCGTTCTGGCGTTCGCGATCGCGGCCGGCATGATCGGGTCGATGTTGGTCGCCAGCTGGCTCGCGCCCAAGCTCGTCGGCAAGCGTTGGAAGAACGTCGAGGTCGACACCTCCCCCTACGAGTGCGGCTCCCGCCCGTTCGAGCCCGTGGACAAGCACCGCTTCTCCGTGAAGTTCTACCTCGTCGCGATGCTGTTCATCCTGTTCGACGTCGAAGCCGCGTTCCTCGTACCGTGGGCCGCCACGTTCAAGGGGTTCGCGGGCCAGAGGCTCTTCGTCCTGGGCGAGATGGCCGTCTTCCTCGGGATCCTCGTCGCCGGGTTCCTCTACCTCTGGTGGCGCGGCGCCCTGGAGTGGGAGTAGCCGCGTGGCCGACGGAGCGCTCGCGGTCGATCTCCTCTCTCGTCAGTTTTCCGACGCCGTCGTCGAGACCGGGTCGTTCCGCGAGCAACATTGGGCCGTGGTCGACCCTCAACGCTGGCTCGAGCTCGCGGGCTTCCTCCGGAACGACCCCCGGACGGCCTACGACGTGCTCGTGGACGTGACCGCGGTCCACTGGCCGCACCGCACCCCGCCGATGGAGGTCGTGGCGCACCTGTACAGCCACGGGCGAAATGACCGGATTCGCCTGAAGGCCCGGATCCCGGACCGTGGGCCGATCGCCTCTCTCACCCCACTCTGGGACTCGGCCAACTGGAACGAGCGGGAGACGTTCGACATGTTCGGGATCGAGTTTTCGGGGCATCCCGACCTGCGGCGGATCCTCATGGCGGACGACTACACCGACTTTCCGCTCCGCAAGGAGCTGCCGCTGTACCGCGGCTGACCCGGAAGGCGACGATGCCGGCGAAGTACGAGACCTCGGTCGAGCGCCCGGACACCCTCACGATCAACATGGGGCCGTCGCACCCGGCCACGCACGGGGTGCTCCGCGTCATCCTCGAGCTCGACGGCGAGACCGTGGTCAAGTGCGACCCGGTCTGCGGCTACCTCCACCGCGGGATGGAGAAGATCGCGGAGAACCGCACCTACCTCCAGTTCATCCCGTACACCGACCGGATGGACTACCTGAGCCCGCTCTCCGCGAACGTGGGGTTCGCCCTGGCCGTGGAAGAGCTCCTCGGCATCACGGTCCCGCCACGCTGCCAGGCGATTCGTGTCATGTGCTGCGAACTCGCGCGGATCGGCTCGCACCTGGTCTGGCTCGGGACCTCCGCGCTCGACCTCGGCGCGGGCACGATGTTCTTCCACACGTTCAAGGACCGCGAGTGGCACTACGACCTGGTCGAGGACCTGACCGGCGCGCGGCTCACCACGTCCTTCACGCGCGTGGGGGGGATCCTCCACGACGCCGCTCCCGACTGGTTGAAGCGCCTCCGGGAGTTCGTGGACGCGATGCCCCGCCGCATCGACGAGTACGAGTCGCTCCTGACGCGGAACCCGATCTGGTTGAAACGCACGCAGGGGGTGGGGCGCCTGACGGCGCAGGAGGCGCTCTCGTACGGCGTCACCGGTCCGGTGCTCCGCGCGTCGGGGATCGCCTACGACGTCCGCAAGGCCAGCCCGTACTCGGGGTACGAGAACTACGCGTTCGAGATCCCGACCGGCACCGAGGGGGACGTCTACGACCGCTACCTCGTCCGCATCGAGGAGATGCGGCAGTCGGTCCGCATCCTCGACCAGGCCCTGAAGACGATTCCCGGCGGGCCGGTGGACGTGGACGACCCGAAGATCTTCCTGCCGCCGAAGAAGAAGGTCCTCACGAGCATGGAGGAGCTGATCCACCAGTTCATGATCGTGACCGAGGGGTTCGAATGCCCCCCGGGGGAGATCTACGTCGCGACCGAGGTCCCCAAGGGGGAGCTCGGCTTCTACATCGTTTCCGAGGGGGGCAAGGCGCCCTACCGCTGCCGCATCCGTTCCTCGGCCTTCAACAACCTCGCGAGCCTTGCGACCCAGGTGCAGGGCGAGCTCGTGGCCGACGTCGTCGCGTGCATCGGAAGCATCGACCCGGTCATGGGCGAGGTGGACCGCTGAATGTTGGGCCCGGAGTTCGAGAAGAAGATCGACGCCATCGTCGCGAAGTACCCGCAACCCAAGGCGGCGCTCCTCCCCGTCCTATGGGAGGTGCAGAAGGCCCAGGGGCACATCGACTTCGCATCCGAGCAGTGGGTCGCGAAGCGGCTCGACGTCGCGCCGTCGCACGTGCACGGCTGCGTGACCTTCTACACGATGTACAAGCAGAAGCCGTCGGGGACATACCACATCCAGGTGTGCACGACACTCTCCTGCATGCTGCGCGGCTCGGACGAGCTGATGAAGCACCTCGAGGCGAAGCTCCGGATCCGCCCGGGCCAGACGACGCCGGACGGCCGCTTCTCGCTCGCGCGCGTGGAGTGCCTCGGATCGTGCGGCACCGCGCCGATGTTCCAGCTGAACGACGACTTCCAAGAAGACCTGACCCTCGAGAAGGTGGACCGCCTCCTCGAGTCGCTCCCGTAAGTCGAGGCCGATCCCGATGGAACGCATCCTGACCAGGAACGTCGGCAAGGAGGGCTCCCGGACCCTCGCGGTCTACGAGGCCGGCGGCGGATACCAGGCGCTCCGCAAGGCGCTGTCGTCGATGACGCCGGACGCGGTCACCGAGGAGGTCAAGAAATCGGGGCTCCGCGGCCGCGGCGGCGCGGGGTTCCCGACGGGCCTCAAGTGGTCGTTCATGCCGAAGGAGGTCGATCCGAAGCGGCCTCATTACTTCCTGATCAACGCCGACGAATCCGAGCCGGGGACCTTCAAGGACCGGCTGCTCATGGAGGAGGACCCCCATCTCGTTCTCGAGGGGTCGCTCCTGGGCGGGTACGCGATCCGGGCGTCGGTCGTCTACATCTACATCCGCGGGGAGTTCGTCCGCGGGGCCGAGATCCTGGAGCGCGCGATCGCCGAGGCGTACGCCAAGGGGTATGCGGGAAGGAACATCCTCGGGAGCGGCTGGAGCTGCGAGGTCGTCGTCCACCGCGGGGCCGGCGCCTACATCTGCGGGGAGGAGACGGCGCTGATGTCGTCCCTCGAGGGGAACCGGGGCTACCCGCGCCTGAAGCCCCCGTTTCCGGCGGCCTCGGGGGTGTGGGGCTGCCCGACGACGATCAACAACGTGGAGACCGTGGCCAACGCCCCCTTCATCCTGGAGCGCGGCGCCGACTGGTACCTCACCGTGGGCAAGGCGCCGAAGAACACCGGCCCCAAGCTCTACTGCCTCTCCGGACACGTCAAGCGGCCGGGCGTCTACGAGGCGCCGATGGGCCTTCCGCTGCACGAGCTGATCTACGAGCTGGGGGGAGGGATGCTGCGCGACGACCGGGCGCTCAAGGCGGTGATCCCCGGCGGATCCTCGGTGCCGGTGCTGCGCGCCGACGAGTGCGAGGTGGACCTGGACTTCGACTCGCTCGCGGCGAAGGGGACGATGCTCGGGTCGGCCGGCCTCATGGTGATGGACGAGTCGGTCTGCATGGTGGCGGCGATGGCCCGCATCGCGCACTTCTACCATCACGAGTCGTGCGGGCAGTGCACGCCGTGCCGCGAAGGATGCGGCTGGCTGGAACGCGTGCTCGCCCGCATCGAGGACGGCCGCGGCGTGCCGCAGGACTTGGACCTCCTCCTGTCGGTGTCGAACAACATCATCGGGAACACGATCTGCGCGCTCGGCGACGCGGCGGCGATGCCGGCGATCTCCTTCGTGACGAAATTCCGCGACGAGTTCCAGTACCACATCGATCACAAGTCCTGTCCGACGGGAACGCTCGCCGGAAGGGCGTGAGGCCGCGATGCCGAAAGTGACGATCGACGGGCAGGAGCTCGAAGTCCCCGCGGGGACGACGATCCTGCAAGCCTGCCAGCAGCGGGGCCGGGAGATTCCCCACTACTGCTACCACGACGGCCTGTCGATCGCCGGGAACTGCCGGATGTGCCTCGTCGAGGTGGAAAAGCAGCCGAAGCTCGTCATCGGCTGTTACACGCCGGTCGCGCCGGGGATGATCGTCCACACCGAAAGCGGCAAGGTCAAGGCGGCGCGCGCGGCCATGATGGAGTTCTTCCTGATCAACCATCCGCTCGACTGCCCGATCTGCGATCAGGCGGGGGAGTGCCGTCTCCAGGAATACGCGGTCGAGCACGGCGACGGAAGGAGCCGGTACACCGAGCCCAAGCTGGCGCTCTCGAAGGCGGTGGACATCGGCGCGCACGTCATGCTCGACCAGGAGCGCTGCATCCAGTGCAGCCGCTGCATCCGCTTCTGCGACGAGGTGACGAAGACGGGCGAGCTCGCCTTCTTCGAGCGGGGAGAGCGCTCCCAGATCGGGATCTTCCCCGGCAAGCGGCTCGACAACCCGTACTCGGGGAACGTCGTGGACCTCTGCCCGGTGGGGGCGCTGACGCTGAAGGAATTCCGCTTCGCCACCCGCGTCTGGTACGTGAAGAACACCCCGACGGTCTGCGCCGGCTGCGCGCGCGGCTGCAACGTGGTGGTCGGAGTGGGCCAGCAGCAGCAGCTGATGACCACGCGCGGGCAGCAGGACGATCGCGCCAAACGGATCGTCCCGCGGGTGAACGCGGACGTGAACGGCTGGTGGATCTGCGACGAAGGTCGGCTTTCGTACTTGAAGGAGCAGCAGGCCGTCCGCCTCCTGAGCCCGCGCGTCGGGGTGGGGGAGGCGGCGTACGACGACGCGGTCAAATCCGCCGCCGGCAAGCTCCAGATTGCCGGACGGAACGGGTCGCTCGGCGCGATCCTCTCGCCGCGCCTCGTCGCCGAGGACGTCTTCGCCTGGAAGACGGCCCTGGCCGCCTTCGGCGGAGCCCTCATCGGCGTGCGCTCGATCCTGAGCGGGGAGGACGACGAGCTCCTCGTGAGGCGCGACAAGGGAGCGAACGCGAAGGGCGCCCTCTGGATCCTGGGCGAGGGGGCGACCGAGCGGCGCGTCCTGGACGCCGTCGCCTCCGGAAAGGTGAAGACCGTTCTCGTGGCCGGCGACACGCTCGACGCGGCCGACACGGCGGCCCTCGAGCAGGCTTCGCAGGGCACCGTCGAGGTCGTCTTCGCGGGCCCGTTCGTGTCGGGGGCGGCCGCGAACGCGGCCGTCGCGATCCCGAGCGCGTCGTGGTCCGAGGCCGACGGGACCTACGTCAACTTCGAGGGACGGGCGCAGCGCGTGCGGCGGTGCCACCTGCCGCTCGGCGAGGCGCGTCCGGGGTGGCGGATCGCCGCCGACCTCCTGGAGGCCGCCGGGATCGCGGCTCCGGCGTGGGGCGCTTCCGACGACGTCCTTCGAGACCTCGGGAAAGCGGTCCGCGAGTTCCAAGGGATCACGGGGGAATCGATGGGGCTCCTCGGGGTCCCGGCGCCGACGCCGGCGGGGGCATAGACGGTGGACTGGCTCGGAATCCTGATCTCGGGCGTCAAGATCGTCGTCGTCTTCAGCTCGCTGATGCTGGGGGTGTCGATCATGACGTGGGTCGAGCGGCGGGTTTCGGCGGTCATCCAGTTCCGCTGGGGCCCGAACCGGGTCGGCCCCTGGGGACTCCTCCAGCCGATCGCGGACGGCGTCAAGTTCATCCAGAAGGAAGACATCATCCCGACCGACGCCTACGTGCCGTTCTACCTCGCGGCGCCGATGCTCGCCTTCGTGCCCGCGGCCTTCGCCTTCACGGTGATCCCCTTCGGCCCCGACATCGATATCTTCGGGCGCACGGTCAAGCTCGTCATCCTGGACATGGACGGGGGCGTCCTCTGGGGGTTCGCGGCGACTGCCCTCGGGGTCTACGCGCTCGTCCTCGCGGGGTGGTCGTCCCGATCCAAGTTCTCGCTCATGGGGGGCCTGCGCTCGTCGGCGCAAATGCTCTCGTACGAGCTGCCGCTCGTGCTGTCGATCGTGGCGGTCGTGCTCGTGTCCGGGTCCCTGCGCCCGACCGAGATCGTCGCCCGGCAGGCCGGCACGATCTGGAACTGGAACGTGTTCGGAGGGGGCGCTCAGCTGCTGGGCTTCATCCTGTTCACCGTCGCGGGGTATGCCGAGACGAATCGCCTGCCGTTCGATCTCCCCGAGGCGGAGGGAGAGCTGGTCTCCGGGTACCACACGGAATACTCGGGGATGCGGTTCGCGACCTTCTTCATGGCCGAGTACATCAACATGATGACCTCCTCGGCGCTGGCGATCACCCTCTTCCTCGGCGGCTGGCACCTCGGGTTCCCGGTCCCGTTCACCGGCTGGCCGCTGTGGATCCTCGAGATCCTGGCGTTCGTCGTGAAGCTCGCCGCGTTCCAGTTCCTCTACGTCTGGGTGCGCTGGACGCTGCCGCGCTTCCGGTACGACCAGCTGATGGACCTCGGGTGGAAGGGGCTGCTGCCGCTGTCGATCGGAAACCTCGCCTTCACGGCGATCCTCGTCGCGTTCGGCATCGTGGGGAAGTGAGGGGGCCGGTGGAGCGCATCGCCTTCTGCGTGCTCGCGGTCCTCGTCGTCGCCTCCGCTCTGGTCGTCGTGCGGCACAAGAACCCGGTCGTCGCGGCGGTGGCGCTGGCGTTCAACCTGGTCGGAGTCGCGGGCCTCTACATGGTGCTCCATGCGCAGTTCGTCGGCCTCTTGCAGGTCATCGTCTACGCCGGCGCGATCATGGTGCTCATCCTGTTCGTGATCATGCTCCTGAACCTCCTCGAGGAGGCCGAGCCTCATCCCGCGGGGACGTTCCAGCGATGGCTCGCGCCGGTCGCGGCGGCGGCGTTCGCCGTCACGATCGGGTCGGCCCTCTGGCGCTCGAACCCGCCGGCGTTCCCGCCGGTCCCGGAAGGATTCGGGACGGCGGCCTCGGTCGGCCGCGAGTTGTTCACCCGCTTCTACTACCCGTTCGAGGCGATCTCGCTCCTGCTGATCGTCGCGATGATCGGCGCCGTGCTGCTGTCGAAGCGGAGGCTTCCGTGATCGACCCCCGCTTCGTGCTGCTCCTTTCGGCCCTCCTGTTCGCGCTCGGGGTCGTGGGGGTTCTCACCCGCCGCGGCGCGATCACGATCCTGATGTGCGTCGAGTTGATGCTGAATGCGGGGAACCTCGCCTTCATCACCTTCGCGCGCAGCAACGGGGGGCCGGAGGCCCAGATCTACGTTTTTTTCATCATGACGCTGGCCGCCGCCGAGGCGGCCGTGGGCTTGGCGATCGTCATCGCGCTCTTCCGTCTTCGGGGCACGACCGACGTCGACGAGATCAACCTCCTGAAATGGTGACGGGTCGATGCTGAAGCTGATCGCGTGGATCCCGATCCTGCCGCTCCTCGGCGTCGGCTGGAATGGCCTGTTCGGGAAGCGGATGGGGAAGCGCGCGGTCGGGCTCGTGGGCTGCGGGGTCGTGCTGGCCTCGTTCCTGCTGTCCTGCGGCGCGGTCCTCGAGTTGTCCCGGCTCCCGGAGAACGCGCGCATCGCGACCGTGTCCCTCGGGACGTGGCTGCCGCTGGGGGTGCTCGGCGCGCACGGCGAGACGGCCACCATCGACTGGGGGTTCGCGCTCGACCCTCTCTCCGCGATCATGATCCTGGTCGTGACCGGGGTCGGGTTCCTGATCCACGTCTACGCCACCGGTTACATGGAGCACGAGGAGGGGTTCCACCGGTTCTTCGTCTACGTCAACCTCTTCATGTCGATGATGCTCATCCTGGTCCTGGGGTCGAACCTGCTCGTGACCTTCGTGGGGTGGGAAGGCGTGGGGCTCTGCTCCTACCTGCTCATCGGGTTCTTCCACGACCGGCCCTTCGATGCGCGCACCGGATTGTCCTGCGCGGATGCCGGCCGGAAGGCGTTCCTGATCAACCGCATCGGCGACTTCGCGTTCGTGATCGGGATGCTCTACCTGATCACGACCTTCGGAACCCTGGACTATCGCCAGGTCGCGCAAGCGGTGGCGGGAGCGGCCGAGACGCATCACGCGCTGATCGTCGCCGTCGGCATCCTGCTGTTCATCGGCGCGTGCGGGAAGTCGGCCCAGATCCCGCTCTACGTGTGGCTCCCCGACGCGATGGCCGGCCCCACGCCGGTGTCGGCGCTGATCCACGCCGCGACGATGGTCACGGCGGGCGTTTACATGGTGACGCGGATGTCGGGGCTGTACGTTCATGCCCCGGAGGCGGCGGCGGTGGTCGCCGCGGTCGGCGCCATGACCGCGATCTTCGCGGCGACGATGGGGATCACGGCGACCGACATCAAGAAGGTCCTCGCGTATTCCACCGTCAGCCAGCTCGGGTACATGTTCGCGGCGGCCGGCGTGGGGGCCTACGGCGCGGCGATCTTCCACCTGATGACCCACGCCTTCTTCAAGGCGCTGCTCTTCCTCGGGGCCGGGAGCGTGATCCACGGCCTCGACGGAGAGCAGGACATCACGAAGATGGGAGGATTGCGGGCGAAGATGCCGGCCACCTTCGCCACCTTCATGACGGCGACCCTCGCGATCGCCGGGATCGTCCCGTTCGCGGGGTTCTTCTCGAAGGACGAGATCCTGTGGGGGGCGTTTTCCTCGGGGAACAAGGCGATCTGGGCGGTGCTGGCGCTCGCCGCGGGGCTGACCGCCTTCTACATGTTCCGCCTGACCTTCCTCGTCTTCTACGGGTCGTTCCGAGGCGACCGTCACGTTTGGGACCACGCTCACGAATCCCCGAGGTCGATGACGGTGCCGCTGATCATCCTGGCGGCGCTCTCGGTCGCGGGCGGGTGGATCGGCATCCCCGCGGTCCTGACCGGCGGGCGTGACTTCAACCAGTTCGGCCACTGGCTCCGGCCGGCGATCGCGGTGGCCGAGCACGGCGCGGGGGAGGCCGCGCACCCGGCGGCGCTCGAGCTCGGGATGATGGGAGCGGCTCTGGCCATCGCCCTCGCCGGCATCGGGTTCGCGTACGTGGTCTACCGCCGCTCGGAGGGTTTGGCGGCGTCGATCGCCGGGACGTTCCGCCCCGTGTATCAGCTCTGGCGCAATTATTACTGGGTGGACGAGCTGTACGAGGCGGTGATCCTGAAGCCGTTCTACGCGCTCTCGCGCCTTTCGGACGGGTTCGACCGCTTCGTGATCGACGGGCTCGTCAACGCCGCCGGGATCGTGGCCGACATCACGGGCCAGATTCTGAAGCTGTTCCAGACGGGGTACGTGCGAAACTACGCGCTCCTGTTCCTCATGGGGGTCGTGGCGATCCTCGTCTACCTCGCGGCGGTGGCGTGATGGCGGAGCTGCAGCTTCCCCTCGTGCTTCCGGTCGTCATCCTCGCCGCGTGGGGCCTGCTCGTCCTGCTGATGACCCCGTTCTTCCGCGAGACCCCTCGCGGGATCGGCGCGCTCCTGTCACCGTGGGGGGCGTCGCTTCTGGGCGTGATCTTCGCGGGCGCCGCGTGCTTCAAGCAGTGGGGGGCCGTCGCCGCGATGCCGGCCTCCACGGCCTACGGGATCGTGCGCGTGGACAGGTTCGGCGTCTACCTGAGCCTGCTCGTCCTGGCGATCGGATTCCTGTGCCTGCTGTTCTCCGCGCGCTTCCTCGAGCGGGAAGAAGCGGAGCACGGCGAGTTCTACGCGTTGATGCTCTTCGCCCTGACGGGCATGGTGCTGATGCTGCAGACGACGAGCCTGATGATGGTGCTCATCGGCCTCGAGATCTTTTCGATCACCCTCTACGTGCTGTGCGGCCTGACTCGCGGGCGCGTAAGGTCGGTCGAATCCGCCTTGAAGTACTTCCTGCTCGGGGCGTTTTCGTCGGGGTTCCTCGTCTACGGGTTGGCTCTCCTCTACGGCGCGGCGGGCTCGTTGATGCTCCCCGATCTCGCGCGCGCGGCGGCGGCCCATCCCTCGCCGATGCTGACGATGGGGCTGGGGCTCGTGATCGTGGGCTTGGGCTTCAAGATCGCGATCGTTCCCTTCCACCAATGGGTCCCGGACGTCTACACGGGCGCGCCGACCAACGTGACCGCGTTCATGGCCGCGGCGACGAAGACCGTCGCGTTCGCGGCCCTGCTGCGGGTGCTGGTCGGGGCGTTCGCCGACCGCGGCGACACGTGGATCCCCCTCGTGACCTGGCTCGCGATCCTCACGATGACGGTCGCCAACCTCGTGGCGCTGGCGCAGACGAACATCAAGCGCCTCCTCGCCTTCTCCTCGATCGCGCACGCCGGGTATCTGCTGATCGCGGTCGTCTGCCTTCCGGAAAACGGGGTGAAGGCGATCGTCTTCTACCTGACGACGTACGGCTTCATGACGGTCGGAGCGTTCGGGGTTGCGGCCGCGGTGGGGGGCGGCGACGCCCGTGCGGAGCGGGGGTACGACTACATCAAGTCATGGGCCGGTCTCGGGAAGAGGCGGCCGGTGCTCGCGGGGGCGATGACCGTCTTCCTCTTCTCGCTCGCCGGCATTCCTCCGACCGGAGGGTTCATCGGGAAGTACCTGATCTTCCAGGCGGCCGTGCAGTCCCACCGGTGGCTGCTCGCCGTCGTCGGCTCGTTGAACGCCGTGATCGCCGCGTACTACTATCTCTCCGTCATCATGACCATGTGGTTCAAGGAGGCGGAGGGGGAGCAGGAGCCGGCGGCCCCGGCGTCCGCGGGGCTCGTCGCCGCTCTCACCGTGGCGGTGGCGGCGGTCTTCTACCTGGGGCTCGCCCCCTCCCGGATCCTGGATGCGGTGCGCGGCCTCGCCGCGTCGCTGATCTAGACGCGTGATCAAGGCCCCCGCTCTCAGGCTCGACCGCGTTCTCCTGGACGTCGACGCCGCCGACTGCTCGGGCGCGCTCCGGAGGATCACCGACGATTTGGCGTCGTCCGGCCTCGCCCGGAGCTCGGCCGGGCTTCACGAAGCGCTCGCGGCGCGCGAGCGGACGCTCACGACGGCACTAGGCGGCGGGATCGCGATCCCGCACGCCCGCGTGGCAGGCCTCGACCGGCCGCTCCTCGCCTTCGCGAGGCTGAAGCACCCGATCCCGATGGGCGCCGCCGACGGGAACCCGGTCGACCTCATCCTCGTGATCGTGAGCCCGGTGGACGAGCCGGGGGAACACGTGAAGCTCCTGGCGTCGCTCGCTCGACGGCTGCAGGACCCGGCGTGTCTCGAGGTCCTGCGCTCGGCGAAGGACGCGGGAGCGGTGCGCGCCGCGTTCGAATCGGCCTGACGGGGACAGCAACCGAATTTCAACGGCTCGATCGATCCTCTTCCACCAGCGCCGGCGTCAGCTCGTCCATCGCATCCACCCGCGCGACGAATTCCTCCGCGGCTCTCCCCCAAGCGAAGAGCGGCGCGGGGTTGGTCGTGTGCCGGTCGTGGTCCGACTCCTCGAGATTGCCGTGATCGCTGACCAGCACGACGCGATGCCGCGACGGATCGGCGGCCTTCAGCACGGCACCGACCAGCGCCTCGACGTGGAGCGCCTGGTGGAACCGTTCGTCGCGCGTTCCGCGATGGCCCGCGAGGTCGGTCAAGAAGTACTCGTAGAGGACGAGGTCGTGCTCCTCCAATAACCCCGACAGGACGGCCGCGGCGTCGTCCGGGGTCCGGGGCCGTGACGGAAATCCGCGTCGCGACATCCACGTCCCGGTGTACTCGTGCGACAGCGCCGAGTCCCGGGCGTCGTCCTCTTCGAGGGTGCGCAGCCTGACGCCGGAGGCCATCACCATGTGGGTCGTCGCGCCGAAGCGCGGGCGCTTGGATTCGAGATACCGAGCCGTGAACGCGTTCGCGAACGTCGGCCTTAGTCCCCGGGAGACGAGCTTCGAGAACAGCGACTCGGCGCGCAGGATCGCTTGCAGCGTGGGGCCCGGGAGTCCGGGGTGATGGCGCCCGATCGTCCTGGCCGCGTTGACGCCGGTGAAGAGGGTCGTCTGCCCGGTCGCCGATTGAGGCAGCCCGGAAACGCCGAGCGTCGCATCGAGCGGACGAAACGCGGCGCCGTCGGACGGGGCTCGCCCCGCAAGGGGGGCGAGATGACGGATCCCGGGCACCCCGAATGGGTTCCTTGAAGAGTCGTCGCTCCCGACACCGATCCCGTCGATGAACAAGAGAAGCGTGGACATCGGGAGAGTGTACCGGGTCGGGACTTTCGCTGTCGCCTCAGGCGGGCCGGCGCTGAACCTTGATCTCTTCGGCGTGGAGCTCGTGCGCATCGAGGCGCAGCTTGAACTCGACATCGGCCGAGGGGCAGCAGTCGGCGTCCCGCTCTGCGAACGCCCGTCCCGTTCCCGAACCCGATGCGAGGTCGATCTCGGGGTTGATCCTGAGGTCGTACCCGTCGGGAAGCCGCGAGCGGATCTCCGCGACGGTGTGGTCCGCGATCGGCGCGATTCCACCATCGGTCCACGCGGCAAGCTCGCGTCCGCACTCTCCGGTGCCGATCAGGCACACCTTCGATTCGATGACGGCGGCGCCGCCGATCGTCACGACGTGGAGCGGCTCGAGATGGATGTGCGCCTCGTCCTCCTGCACGGCGAAGACCCTCCGGACGACCCGGCTTCCGGGAACCCCCTCGTAGAGGACCTCGGTCAGCACGCGCAGCGGCTGTTCCGATCGGGACGGGCTGGGCCACGCGTACCGGGCGCTATAGAGGGTCCGGCCGTCCCGCTCCGCGAGCACGCGCCAGACCATCTTGCAATCGGGATGAGCCGGCCGGTCCCAATTCGGAACGGGTCCCATCTGGGCGATACACCAGGTCTGCGCCTTGGCGAGCGCCACGGGCTCGCCGCTCAGGGCGTGCCCCGAGGCGAGGGCGTTCGCCCACCCGAACAACACGACCGCGATGGGAAACAGGGTTCGGTCGAACATGGGAGGCTCCCGTCGACCTGGGTAAACTTAGGAGCCGGCGAACGCGTTGGCCAGTGGGCCCCAAGAAAAGGCGAAAACGGGCGCCTTGACGCTCCGGCGGACCGATGCCAACAATGACGGGTCCATGCGCCATGGGGGCGAACATGGTTTCGACGGAAAGGCAGAGGCGGAAGGTGCACGCCGAGGTCCGCTACCTCGATAAACCAGGCGGATGTAAACACAGCCAACGATAACTCGCTGGCCTTCGCAGCTTAAGCTGC
>JBGQLU010000094.1:0-15023 GCA_041500265.1 Acidobacteriota bacterium
CGGGAAATCGTCGAGCGGGTCCTGGCCCTCGAGGGAGTGCCGGCATGAGCACCGTCTTTTACGAACGCTTCGAGCGCCACGCCCACGGCGAAGGCCTGAAGGCCCACGCCACCCACTACTGCCCGGGGTGCGGTCACGGTCTCGCCCACAAGTTCCTCGCGGAGGCGATCGACGAGCTGAATATCCAGGACCGCACCATCGTCGTCTCGCCGGTCGGATGCGCCGTCTTCCTCTACTACTACTTCGACGTCGGCAACACCCAGGCGGCGCACGGGCGCGCCCCCGCGGTCGCGATCGGCCACAAGACCGCAAACCCGGAATCGATCGTGATCAGCTACCAGGGGGACGGCGATCTCGCCTCGATCGGGCTCGCCGAGATCGTCAGCACGGCGCAGATGGGGATTCCGATCTCGGTGATCTTCATCAACAACGCGATCTACGGAATGACCGGGGGGCAACTCGCGCCGACGACCCTCATGGGTCAGAAGACGGCGACGACCCCCACGGGGCGTCCGGCCTTCATGGGACTGCCGCTCAAGGTCGCCGAGCTGATCGCCCAGCTCGACGGCCCCGTCTACGTCGAGCGGGTCGCGCTCTACGACGCGAAGCAGCGCGTCCGGGCGAAAAAGGCGATCAAGAAAGCGGTCGAGCTGCAGGTCCAGAACCGCGGGTTCGCGTTCGTCGAGGTCCTCGCCGAGTGTCCGACCCATCTCGGCAAGACGCCGTCCGAAGCCGAAGCGTGGGTGCGCGACGAGCTGGCCAAGACCTTTCCCCTCGGCGTGAAGAAGGATGTCGTCGTCGAGCCACGGCCCGTTCCCGCGCGGCCGACCTTCGATGCCGGCTCGCTCCTGAGGGCGATCGAGACGAGCGACGAAAAGGCGCCGCGCCATGCGACACGCTTCCCGGAGCAGATCGACCCATCCGACGTGGCCCTGAAGCTGGCGGGGGCGGGAGGCGACGGCGCGCAGACCGTGGCGCTCCTTCTCGCGCGGGCCGCGATCAACGAGGGATTCGACGCCACGCACATCCCGAGCTACGGACCGGAGTCGCGGGGCGGGACCTCGTATGCCGACGTGCACATCGCGCGCGAGGACGTGCTGTCTCCTGCATCCCCGCACCCCCACGTGCTCGTGGCCTTCAATGCCCCCAGCTTGGCCAAGTTCGGACCCGACGTCGTGCCCGGGGGTGTCATCCTCTACGACAGCTCGGTGGTCGCGGAGCTTCCCCCGCTCCCGGAGGGCGTCCGCGTGGTCGGCGCCCCGTTCACGCAGATCGCCAGCGAGCTTGGCCGCGTCGTCGTGAAGAACGTCGTGGCGCTCGGCGCGCTCTGCGAGGCGACGTCGATCTTCCCCGAGGAGACGCTGCTCACCGCGATCCGGCAGGCGCTCCGGTCCAAGTGCGCGATGATCCCGCTGAACGAGGAAGCATTCGCCCGGGGCGCGAAATCCGTGAGGAGGAACCCATGAGCGTCGTGACGGACAAGAAGGCGGATCTGGCCGGGCCCGGCATCTCCACCTACGACGAGGTCGCGAAGATCTTGCCGAGCGGTTACCGCTCGATTCTCGACAGGAAAGAGACTCAGCTCGCCCTCTCGGCGGTCAAGCGCTTCATCGAGGACGGCCTCTGCCGGGAGCTCAATCTCTTCCACGTGGAGGTGCCTCTCATCGTGACGCGGGAGAGCGGTGTCAACGACTATCTCGACCGCGACGGTTCACGCACCCCGATCGAGTTCCCCTGCGGCCTCGGCCTGGACAAGCGATTGAATGGCCAGGTCGTCCAGGCGGCGACCAAGTGGAAGAGGACGGCGCTCAGGCAATTCGACTGCGCGGTCGGAGAAGGGATCTGCACCGACATGCGCGCGGTTCGGAAGGACTACTTCCTCGATCACGACCACAGCGCCTACGTCGACCAATGGGACTGGGAAAAGCGCATCACCGCCGCCGACCGCAATCTCGACGCGCTGAAGGACACGGTTCGCGGGATTTGGAAGGTGATCAAAGGGGCGGAGGCGTTCCTGCAAGCGCACTTCCCGAAGCTGAAGGATGCGCGCCTTCCGAACCTGCCCGAAGAGCTGACGTTCCTCCATGCCGAAGAGCTTCTCGACATGTACCCGAACCTCCCGCGCAAGCGGCGCGAAACGGAAGTGCTCAAGAAGCATCCGGCAGTCTTCATCGTGGGAATCGGCTCGGTCCTGAAGGACGGCTATCCGCACGAAATGCGGGCGGCCGATTACGACGACTGGGTGACGCCGACGGTCACGAGGAACGGCCAGCAGTACCGCGGGCTGAACGGGGACATTCTCGTCTGGAACCCGATCACCGAGCGTCGCCACGAGCTGACGTCGATGGGCATCCGCGTCACCAAGGACACGCTGAAGGAGCAGCTCGGGATCACGGGCCAAACCGAGTTCCTGAAGCTCCCGTACCATCGGGCGATCCTGAACGACGAGATTCCACTCTCGATCGGCGGCGGCATCGGCCAGTCGAGGACGACCATGCTCCTCCTCCGCAAGGCGCACTTGGGCGAGGTGAGCGTGACCCTCTGGCCGGAACAGCTCAAGGAAATCTGCGCCGCACGGGACATCTTCGTCCTCGAGTGATCTTGGGTCATCACCATGACGATGCTCATTCCGGGTCTCGCGGCTCCGATTCTGGGGCTCAGCCTCGTCCTGGCCGCCTGTGATACGTCGACGGAGCCTACCCCGAAGCCTCCGGTCCAAGCGGAGCTGAACGTGCCGTTCTCGCTTTTGGCGGGTCAGACGGCCGTGCTGGCGCAAGAGAAGCTGTCGGTGAGGTTCGTGGGTGTGATCGAAGATACGCGATGCCCGATCGACATGGAGTGCATATCCGCCGGCGACGCCACGATGGTGCTTCAGGCGGAGGAGGACCGCAAGCCGTCGATGATCTTGAGCCTCACGCTCTACGGCGGTCCTCAGGGCGTCGCGTATGAAGCCTTCGCCATCCACGTGACGCAGCTGATGCCGTACCGGATATCCACTCGAGCGATTCACCCCGGTGACTACCGCGTCAGCCTTCTCGTCGATCGCCCCTGACCGAACGTGGCCCGGGGACGCCCGGGGCCTGTGACGCGGAAGCGTCCCGCGTTTCCCGATCGGCCCCGCGAGGCGGGCGTACGCTCGACCGAGGTCGCCGGAGCGCGCTTCCGCCCAACGGTCGACGAAAAGGAGATCCAGATGAGCGACACCGTATCGAAAGGAAAGGCCCGCACCGCCCTAGCCGTGGCGACACTGCTCCTCGCGGCCGGATGGTTCTCGCTGGCGGCATCCTCGCTCGCCCCCAAGCCGCTCGGACCCAAGACTCATCACCAGGTCATCGTGCCCGGGGAGGACCGCTTCACACCATTCTCGCTCACGATTCGTGTCGGCGACTCGGTGCAGTGGATCAACAACGATACCGACGACCACACCGTCGTCAGCAACGACTTCTTCAATACGACGGGCGACAAGAACGTCGACGTCGTGATTCCGGGAACCGACAGCAACGGCGGCGTTCCCGGAACGCTTACCCTCAAGTTCACGAAGCCGGGCGTGTTCAACTACTACTGCCGCATTCACTCGATGCTCGACGAGCAGCATCAGCCGATCGCGCCTGGGCCGGGCGGTGGCATTCAGGATCCGGCGACGGGGAACTTCGGCACGCCGATGATGGGCGTGATCACCGTCCAATCGGGCGAAGGCGAACAGCACGGCAACCCAGGACATCACGGCGACTGAATCCGCCCGGACCGCGTGAGCCTGGCTGACGCTCGCGGCTCGCGCGGCTTCGCCGCCCGAAGCCGCTCGATCACCCAATCGGCGCGCGACCGTCCGCTCGACCGTCCGCCAGATCCAGTTGCTGGATCTTGGCGCGGAGCTCGTCGGGGGTGCAGAGCCCTTTCTCGACCATCATCTGTTGGAGCGTCTTGACGGCCAGCGCCATCTCCCCCACCGCCCGCTCGAGCTTCTCCGCGTCCACCGCGCCTGAAGGACTTCGAACACTCGCCTCGGCGCGAGCCTGCGCGGTATCCCGTTGGAGCTCGTCGATCCGGTACTGCTGGTAGAAGTCGAAGATCCAATTGATCAGGCCCACGAGATCCTCCTCTGTACGCATGGAGGATACGCGCGCGACCGCGTGAGGTTCCTCGGGTCCATCAGCAAGCGGGAGGCTGCGCGTCGATCATCCCCGAGGGCGGCTCCGAACCAGCTGACATAAAGACCCACATCGGCTGCGTTCGACGTATTCTTGGCGGACGCGGTTCACCAGAACGCGAGGAGGAGTTGTCATGAAAACAAGAACGATGGTGCGGACGGGATGGGTTCTCGCGGCGATGGTCGTCGCCACCTTGGGCGCTCACACACTCCGAACGGAAGCGGCCGCGGGTGGGAACCATTGTTCCCGCGGGGTGAAGACGTGTTCGGCCGGCCAGGTCGGCCAACCGTGCAATCCGAACAATCCGGGCATCATCTGCTCGGCTCAGGCCAACGGCTCCTTCTGCTGTCTCGCCTACGCACCCTGAGGGAGGGCCGGGCTGGGTCGAACCTCGCGTCATGAGGGGCTTCTCGACGTCGACGAGCATCCGCGCCACCCCGGAGCGCGTCTGGGACATCCTGACCGATGCCTCGGGGTATGGGCGGTGGAACCCGGAGATCGCCCACATCGACGGGCGTATCGAGCTCGGCCGGAAGATCAAAGCCCACGTCAATCTGGGCAACGGCGTGATTCGTCCCGTCGGGGTCCGCGTGACGGCCCTCCGGGCCACGCCCGAGTGGCGCATGGAATGGACGGGTGGCCTGCCTTTGGGCCTATTTACCGGCCGCCGCATCTTCACGCTCGCGCCGCGCGAAGGCGGGGTGGTGGAGTTTTCCCTGCAACTCAGGTTCAGCGGACCGATGGCGGGGCCGATCGTTCGGTCGCTAGGCGATCGACAGCCGGACATCGACGGGCTCGCCGCGGGACTGAAGAAGGCGGCGGAAGCCGAAGGTAGTGTCAGGCCAACCTCGGACCGATAGAAGGTGGCAGGCCGCCGGAATCATCGCGGTCGCGATCCTGGCGATCGTCGCCTACTTTCCCGCGATGCACGGGGGTTTCGTCTGGGACGACGACGCGTACGTCTCGCAGAACCCGCTTCTCACCGCTCCCGACGGACTCTGGAACATCTGGTTCTCGACCGACCAGCCGTCCCAGTACTTTCCGCTCGTCTACACGACCTTCCGGGCAGAGCGCGCCGTGTGGGGGCTCCATCCTACGGGCTACCACGTCGTCAACCTGCTCCTTCATCTCGCCGACGCGCTCCTCGTCGGGCTCATCCTCCGGAGGCTCCGCATTCCGGGTGCCTGGCTCGCCGCGGCGATCTTCCTCCTTCACCCAGTGCAGGTCGAGTCGGTGGCATGGATCACCGAGCGCAAGAACGTGCTCATGGCGTTCTTCCTCGGGCTGTCGACGCTGGCATGGATCCGGTTCACGGGCCTCTCGCGGGACGGCCGCGCGGCGCCCCGGGCGTACTGGACCTCGCTTGCCCTCTACGCCGCGGCCCTCCTGAGCAAGACGACGGCGTGCATGGCCCCCGCGGCGCAAGTGCTGATCCACTGGCTGCGCCGCGAGCGCATCGACCGGCGCCGCTGGGCGCAGATGGCGCCGTTTCTCGCAATGGGGCTCGCGATGGGGCTCTTCACGGTCTGGTGGGAGCGTCATCACCAGGGAACCCGGCCCGAGCTGCTTCCTCTCGCTCCCGTCGAGCGCCTGCTCCTCTCGTCGCGCGCCTTGTGGTTCTACCTCGGCAAGTTGGCGTGGCCGGTGAATCTCGCATTCAGTTATCCGGCGTGGCACATCGACGCGCGCGAGCCCGGAGCCTGGATGTGGCCCGCCCTTTGCGCCGCGGCCGGCGTCGCGCTCTGGCGCTGGCGCGCGCGGATCGGGCGCGGGCCGATCGCGGCGGCGGCGTTCTACGTGGCGATGCTGTTGCCGACCTCGGGCGTCATCCTCCTCGCCACGTTCGCCTACAGCTACGTCGCCGACCACTACCAGTACGCCGCGTGCGTCGGCCCGATCGCCCTTGCGTGCGCGGCGTGGCAACGGACCACGCTCCGGCTCGGCCCAAGAGGCCGAGCCGCGTCGGGCGTGGCCGCCGCGCTGCTGCTCGTGGTCCTCGCCACGCTGACGTGGCGCCAGGCTCGCGCCTACGCCGGGCCCGAGGCGCTCTGGCGGGACACGCTCCGCAAGAACCCTCGGTCATGGCTGGCGCACAACGACCTCGGCACGTGGCTGCACTCGCACGGGAAGGTGGACGAGGCGATCGAGCATTTCCGTCGAGCGCTCGAGATCGAGCGCGGGAACCCTTGGCCGGAGGCGAGAATTCGCTACAACCTGGCCAACGCCCTCGCCCGACGAGGAGACCTCGCGGAAGCCGAAGGCCTGTATCGGCAGGTGCTGGAGCGACGACCCTTGGACGCGCCCGCCGCGAACAACCTCGGCAACGTCCTGATGGCGTCGGGGCGGGCCGGTGAGGCGGTCCGGTCCTACCGGCGGGCGGTCGAGTCCGACCCGGACTACGTCCAGGCCCTTGTCAACCTCGCGCGGGTCCTCGCGACCGCGACCGATGCCTCGGTTCGCGATCCCGTCCAGGCCGTGGCCCTCGCCGAGCGCGCGGCGGCCCAAACCGGCGGAGACCCGGAGAGCATGATGGCGCTCGCCACGGCCTATGCGGCATCGGGCCGGCTCGCGGAGGCCGAGGCCGCGGCGGAACGCGGGGCGGCGCGGACCGACCCCGCCAGTCCGCTCGGGAGGGAGCTGCGGCGCCTCGTGGAGGCGTATCGCCCGGCACGCCGGCCGATGTAGTCTTCGGCGCGCACAAAGGAGGTTCTCCATGACACGCGCTTCGATCCTCGCTCTCCTCGCCATCTCCTTCACCGTCGCGTGCACGCCGACCCCCGTGGCGCCGACGATCGCCGGCACGCCGGCCGCGAACGTGTACCCGATCCGAGAGGGGTTCGTGGGCGTGGGAGGGATGTTCATCTATTACCAGGAGATCGGAACGGGCGAGCCGCTCGTGATCCTGCACGGCGGACCCGGGGCGTCCCACGACTACCTCCTGCCGTACTTGATCCCGCTCGCCAAGACGAACCGCCTCGTCTTCATCGACGAGCGCGGCTCCGGACGATCGACGAAGCTGGACGACCCTTCCGGCTACACCGTCGAGGCCATGGCCGAGGACGTCGAGGCGGTGCGGCGCGCGCTGGGGCTAGGGAAGATCAACCTGCTCGGCCACTCGTACGGCGGCGTGCTCGCGCAGGCCTACGCGCTGAAGTACCAGGACAACCTCGGGCACCTGATCCTGGCGAGCACGTTTCACAGCACGCGCCAGCTGAACGGCACGTTCAAGCGCATGATGGCGGCGATGACGCCGGAGCTCCGAGGCCGGATCGAGGCGATGGAAAAGGCCGGTCTATACGGGAACGGCAAGGACTACGAAAAGAACCGGTATGTCACGCCGTACATGGTGGCCGCCTGGGGAGAGGGGTACTTCCCGTACCTCTACCGGCGGCACCCGGACCCCAACTACGACCCCGCGGACGGCGGCAAGATGTCGTGGGATCTTTACAGGGAGATGTGGGGCTCGCACGGCGAGTTCGTCGTGGACGGGAACCTGAGCTCGGTCGAATACGCCGACCGCCTCGGCTCCCTCCACGTGCCGACCCTCATCCTCCTCGGCGATCACGACGAGTGCGAGCCCGCGATCGCGCAGGACATGCAGCGGTGCATCCCCGGCTCGAAGCTCGTCATGCTCCCGCA
This sequence comes from Acidobacteriota bacterium, assembly GCA_041500265.1. Lineage (GTDB taxonomy): Bacteria > Acidobacteriota > Polarisedimenticolia > Polarisedimenticolales > DASRJG01 > DASRJG01. The sequence goes on from JBGQLU010000094.1 coordinate 7,788, forward strand.
GAGCGGCCACATGACGTTCGTCGATCAGCCGACACTTTTCCTCGAGGCCGTGGAGGAGTTCGTCAGGTCGCGGGCCTGACGGACCAGAAGTTGCACGGGGCATCATCCGTCCAAGAGATTTAGTGAGTCGTGAGCTCCCTGTCGCTCCCGTCGTCCCCGGCCTCGAAAGCCCGGCTCGCCGCGATCCCCTCCTGCCCGAGCACGTCGGCGATCAACTGGGAGCAGCCGATGATCGGGACTCCGGCGCGGCTCAGGCGTGAGAGCGCCTCGAAGCCCGAGCGGCCGATGAAGGCGACTGCCGAGAAATCGAGCGCGACACGGAGACCGGACCGGCTCAGCTCCGCGCACTCGCGCTCGAGCAGATCGGCCCACTCCGCGACGACGTGGCCTTGAAGAACGAGAATCACTCGGTGTGCGTCCACGTCGTCGCGCTCGATGCGAAGCATGGTCGCCTGACATCGCAACGGCCATGCCAGCGCTGGATCCGCGCGACGCCTCGGCAACAAACGCCGCGGGGAGCCGCGATCGTCGGGGGAAACCGCGCCCCGGGTTCCGACCAGCTTGCGCGCGGCGGGCCACCGGGTTGGCCGAATGCCACCGCGCCGGAATCAACTGGGTCGAGCGATGCCGAGCTTGCTCATGCGCGCTTCGAGCGTGGTGCGCTTGAGTCCGAGGATCCTCCCGGCTCCGCGCTCGCCGCTGACGCGCCAGCCCACGCTCTCCAAGACCGCCAGGATGTGCTCCCGCTCGATTTCCTCGAGCGTTCGAGTCGCGCTTGTCTCGGGGCCGGCGACGGGAGCGGTGAGGGACTCGTCCATCTCGAGCCGCCTCGTGCGCGAAAGGATGACCGCGCGCTCGACGACGTTTTGCACCTCCCGCACGTTTCCGGGCCAGTTGTAGGCCATGAGCTTGCTCATCATCCGCTCGCTGATCGTTTCGACCCGCTTGCCCATCTTCGCGGCATAGATCATCACGAAGTGACGCGTCAGGCGGGGAACGTCCTCCAGCCGCTCGCGCAGCGGCGGGATCGAGATAGGGAAGACGTTGAGGCGGTAGAAGAGATCCGCGCGAAATCGTCCCTCGTCGACCGCGCTCTTCAAATCGCGATTGGTCGCGGCGATCATCCGTACGTTCACCTTGAGCGTCTGCACTCCGCCGACGCGCTCGAATTCGCCCTCCTGGAGCACGCGCAGGAGTTTCGCTTGGAGCTCCAGAGGCAGGTCGCCGACCTCGTCCAGGAACAGCGTCCCCCCGTTCGCGAGCTCGAAGCGACCGATCCTGCGCGCGAGAGCCCCCGTGAAAGCGCCTTTCTCGTGCCCGAAGAGCTCGCTTTCGATCACGCTGCTCGGAAGGGCGGCACAGTTGACCTTGACGAGGATCTTGTTCTTGCGCCCACTCTGACCGTGGATCGCGCGGACGACGAGCTCTTTCCCCGTGCCCGTTTCCCCCGTGACGAGCACGGTGGAGTCGATCGGCGCGACCATTCGGACTCTCTCGAGGACCTTCTGAATCGCGGGAGACTCGCCGACGACCTCCGCGAAAGCGGCCTCGGCTCGCGACTCCTCCTGCAAATAGAGGTTCTCCTGCTCCAGTCGGCTCTTGAGCGCCGTGATCTCTTCATACGCGAGCATGTTCTGAATCGCGAGCACGATCTGGTCCGCGATCGCGACGAGGAGGGCGGAGTCCCACTCCCCATAGCACCCCACCTCCCGGCTTCCCAGATTGAGAGTGCCGATGACCCGGCCCTTCGCACGCAGGGGCACCGAAAGGGCGGAGAGAATTCCCTGCTGAACGAGCGGAGCGTGCTCGAGGAATCGAGCGTCCTCTCGCAAGTCCCGCGTGAGCAAGGGGCCGCCGCTCTCCTCGACCCACGCGGTTCGGCTTCCCTTCCGCGGCCAAACGGTCGTGCGGGGAATGTCGGGAGGCAACGGCTCGGGACCGGGAATCCGAAGGACCTTGAACGTGCCCTCGACCGGATCGTCCAGAATGAGAGCCGCGCGATCGAACGGAATCACCCCTCGCAGTGCTCCCGCGATCGCCTCGAAGAGGGTCTCCCTGTCGAGACAGGTGACGACGGCGTTGTTCACCTGGAGGAGGACACGCCAGCGCTCCTCGGCGCAACTCAGGTCGGACGTGCGCGCGTCCACCAGGTGTTGGAGCTCCGTGCTGAGGCACGTCAACTCCTCGGCCATGCGTCGCGTCCCGATCTCGGCCATGAGAGACGCCGCAAGGCTCCGAAGAACGGAGATTTCTTCCTCTTTCCACTCGCGCGGCTTCGCGTCCGTGACGCAGAAGGCGCCGAGGGTGAATCCTTCGGTCGAGGTCAGGGGCACGCCGGCGTAGGCGATGATGCCCATTTCCGTCGCCCCCAAGTTGTCCCTGAAAAGCGGATCGTGTCGGGAGTCCGCTACGACCAGGGGCTTACCCGACGCGACTGCGTGTTTGCAGAACGAGTGCGAAAGGGGGCTCTGTCGCGAGGATGCCCAGGGTTCCGGTAGTCCGACGGAACTCTTGAAGAACTGGCGATTCCCGTCCACCAAGGACACCATGGCGCGCGGCGTGTGCAGGATGCTCGCCGCGAGCCGTGTCAGTCGATCGAAAACCTCCTCCGGTGGGGAGTCCAGGAGCGAGGTCCGCCTGAGTGCTTCCAATCGCGCCGCGTTGCAAATCTGCTCGTCGCCGTTGAACTTCATGCGATCACCAGTCCAACGGACCCGGGTCAGACCACTCAGGATCAGCGAGCGCTGACGCCACGATCCGTGCGTGGCTCGCATTATAGCGCCAACGCCACCGTGGGTCCCGGGGCACGGACGCTCTCGGCGGTGGCCTGGTCGTTCTGGCGGCCGGAGGGTGGACGTCCGCGATCTCGGCCCAATGCTGCTGCTGCACCGAGGGCTTCGATCGCCCGCCTCACGAAGGGGTGTAGAGTACCCCCGCGCATGGCCGCGATCGTTCGCAGCGAAGGACAAGTCTCCATCGTCGAGCTCTCCGGGGAGTTCACGCTGGGACGCGGCACATTGTCACGGCCCCTCGATCTTCACGGGCACCGCCTGGAGGACCTCGGCGCGACCCTGCACGCCCTGCTCGACCGGAAGAGCGTGCAGATCGTGCTCGACCTCGACAAGGTGCGCTTCATGGACAGCGCGGGGTTGGGCGAGCTCGTCGCCTGGAAGAAGCGGGCGGCCCAGCTGGGCGGCGACGTGCGGCTCCTGCGCCCCCAGCCGCTCGTTCGGGACGTGTTCGAGCTGACGGCTTTGACGCGCGTCTTCCAGATCTTCGAGTCCGAGGCCGAGGCGGTCGCGTCGTTTCAACGCTGATCGGCGCGGGAGGACGCAGCCGGGACATGCGGCACACCCTCGGACTTCGCACGCACCGGCACGTCGCGATGCACGATGAATTTCCGGTCGCGTTCCTGCAGTCGATCCGGCCGTGGCGAACCTTGCCGGGGCGGGATCTCATTTGCGCCCGACGCAAGCCTGTAAGGCGAGGATCAGGCGACCAAGCGCTCGATCGCCCAGACGAGCCCCACCGAGGCGATCGCGAGCGAGCCGGGGACGACGACCCAGCGCCGGTACCATGGGCGACGCTTGGCCCACCAGCCGACAAGCGCGAAGGCCGACAAGATGACGAACAGCTGTCCGGCCTCGACCCCCGCGTTGAAGGAGAGGAGCGCGGCGAAGAACCGGCCTTGCGGTAGACCGAGCTCGCGCAGCACCCCCGCGAAGCCGAGCCCGTGCAGCAGCCCGAATGCGAACACGAGGAGGGTTCGCCTCGCCGAGGCGCTCTGCGTGAAGACGTTCTCGACGGCGACGACCACGATCGAGACGGCGATGAGCGGCTCCACGAGGCGCGAAGGGATCGAGACCAGGCCGGCCGCCGCAAGGCCGAGCGAGAACGAGTGCGCGAGGGTGAACGCGGTTACCTGGGTCAAGAGCGGGCGGAGGCCGCGCGCCAGCAGAAAGAGGCCGAGCACGAACAGGATGTGGTCGGCGCCCCACGGGACGATGTGCGTGAAACCCAGCACGAGGTACTGCATCACGATGGGGCCCGTGGCCGGCCCGGGAGCCGAGATGGGTTGGGGGCCCCCGATCTCACACGGCCGGCTCCGCGATCCGGGCGCGATCCACTGGGCCTGCTCGTTGCCGTCCGGGGAGACGCACGCGAAATACGAGGCTCCCGCGGCGAGGTCGACGCCGATGTCGAAGCCGCGGGCGCCGCGGGGAGTGGGCCCCGAGGCTACGAGTGCGAGCCCGCCGGAAACCTCCGGCGCGTCCGATGCCGTCCACACCAGGCCCGTGCCGGCGGCGACACCGTCGAAGCGCGGCGACAGGCCGCGCTCGAGGGCGGCAACGAGGCCTCGGCGCTCCTCGGGAGTTCCGAGCGCCAGAGACCGAAGCGCAGGCGGCAGGTGCGACGGATCGACACCGATTCGGAGCTCGAATCGCGACCCGGGGTCGAATCGCGCGTGCACCTGAACGGCGCCGAGCTCGTGGGCGCGCGCACTGCCGATCGCGACGAGCGCGGCGAGCGGGAACGCTCCCGAGCGCGCTCGGGTCACCGCGCGGCCTTCGTGGCGAAGGTGAGCGACGCCCACCAGCTCTCCCAGTCCGCCTCACCACCCGGAGGCGCCGCTTCCATCCACACGGCCTTCACGAGGTGCGCACCGTCGGCTTGCAGGACGAGGCTGGCCTCGCCCTGTCGATCGGTTCGGACGGCGACGGCCCGCCCCGGGGTGTCTTTGTCGAGGAGCTTGACGAGGGCGCCCACGAGGGGACGCCGACGAAACAGCAGCGTGACCGGGAGCGAATCTCCCGCGTGAAGGCGCGTCGGGTCGCCGTGCGGGACGAGCTCGAGCGTGAGCCCGCTCTTCGCCGGAGGCTCCGGCGATGCGGCGCCCGCGACGACGATCGCCTTCGCGCACCGATGGAACCGATCGCGACCGTCGTTGGCGCTGGTGCCGGAGCGGGCGCGATGCTCCAGGATGACTTCGAGCCCTTCGTCGCGGAGGTAGCGTTCGAACGTGGCCGCCGGCAGGGTCACGAGGCCGCCTCGGCTCTCGTAGGCAAGCACGCGCGATCCCTCGCCGTCGACGCGCGTGAAGCCGGCGGGGTCGACACCGTCCGCCCCTTCGATGGGAGCGCGGCCGCCGGGGCCCTCGATCTCGAATCGATCGATGGCTTGGTCGTCTCGAGGCACGGGATCGCCGACGAAGTCCTGGCCCACGCGCAGCCTCACGCGGACGCCTTCGCCCAGGGCCGGCGCAAAGCTCGACGGCTCGATCCAGAAGTCGTGCGCCGCGACGGGCCCCGCGATCGTCAGGATCGCGGCCACGAAGAAGGGAGCCCTTCGGGTTCGTCTCATACCGGTACTACGAGCGACCGCGCCGATTCGGATGTCCCGCAATCCGAAGAGCCCCGCGCCGTCGTAGTTCCCGGCAAGGAGGATTCACGCATGGAACGAAAGAAACGTCCGTTGGCGCTCGCGGCGATGGCTGCCGGATGCGCCCTCGTTGTGGGAGCGGCGGCGCACGCGTCCAGCCACCGCGAGGCCCCCGCCATTACCGCGACGCCCAAGGTGGACGCCACCGATTTCTACATGTTCGACAGCTACGAACCGGGGCGCGGCGGGATGGTCACATTCGTCGCGGACTACCTGCCGCTCCAAGACGCCTACGGCGGGCCGAACTTCTTCACGCTCGACCCGAACGCCGCCTACGAAATCAAGATCGACAACAACGGCGACTCGGTCGAGGACCTCACCTTCCGCTTCCACTTCAAGACGACCCGCAAGGACATCGCCCTCGACGTCGGCGGCGTGCAGATTCCCGTTCCCGTGATCAACGTCGGACCGATCGCCGCCGGGGACACGTCGTCGCTCAACGTCCTCGAATCGTTCACCGTCGACCTCGTGCGCGGCGCCAAGCGGTCGCGCAACCGGCAAGCCCCTCAGGCCGTCACGAATCTGTCGGACGGGGCGGCGGTGTTCGTCAAGCCGGTCGACAACATCGGAAGGAAGTCGATCCCGGACTACGCGTCCTACGCCGCGCAGTTCGTCTACGACATTGCGATTCCGGGATGCTCGTCGAGCGGCCGGATGTTCGTCGGCCAGCGCAAGGACCCCTTCGTCGTCAACCTCGGCGAGACCTTCGACCTGGTCAACATCAAGAACCCGCTGGGAGCTCCGGACGCGGAGCGCAGCGACCTCGACGACAAGAACGTCACGGCGTTGGAGCTGGAGCTCCCCGCTGCATGCCTCGTGTCGCCAGGGAGCCCGGTGATCGCGGGATGGACCACCGCCCGCCTGAGGGACGGCTCCTCATCGCTTCGAAGCACGGTCGAGGAGTTCGGGCGTGGGACTCGCGGTGACGCGGACGGCTCGCACCAGGTGTCGCGGCTCGGCAACCCGCTGGTCAACGAAGCCGTGATCGGACTGAAGGACAAGGACGCTTTCAACGCGAGCGAGCCGGCCGACGACGCTCAGTTCCTCAAATACGTCACCCACCCGACGCTCCCCAAGATCCTCGAGATCTTGTTCGGCGCCGCCGGCGTTCGCGCGCCGACACAGTTCCCGCGCACGGATCTCGTCGCGGTCTTCTTGACGGGCATCGACGGCCTGAACAAGACCGGGGGGGCGGGCGAGCTGCTTCGCCTGAACACCGCGATCGTCGCCAAGCCTGCGGAGGCTCAGAACAACCTCGGGGTCATCGGCGGGGACCTCGCGGGCTTCCCGAACGGACGCCGTCCCGGCGACGACGTCGTGGACGTCGCCCTGCGCGTTCTCATGGGCAAGCTGTTGTCCGCGGACGTCGCGCCGTCCGGCCAGCTGCCATTCACCGACGGCGCCACTGTCGACGCTTCGAAGTTCGACGCCCACTTCCCCTACCTGGGAACCCCGATTCCCGGCTCGCCTCAGCCCTGACCCGGAGCGCCCCGCGGAATGGATGATCCGCGGGGCGCTTTGGGTTAGCCTCTGCGTCGACAGGACGCGAGAGCGCGAAGGTCGTCGAACTACGGAGGAGCGGTTGGACCCCAAGGGGACCGCCGGAGCGGCTGACGATTTCGATCTCATGACCGCGATCGCGGCCGGGGACGCGTCGGCCCTGTCCGTCCTCTACGACCGGCACGCCGCCGCCGTCATGGGTGTGGGCATGCGCATCCTCCGGGACCGCGCCGAAGCGGACGAGTTGACCGGCGACGTGTTCATCGAGCTGTGGAACCGGGCGGACCGCTTCGACCC
>JBGQLU010000095.1:0-15003 GCA_041500265.1 Acidobacteriota bacterium
ATCGCCGCCCTGACGATCGCGTTTCTCGTCAACGCGGCCATCCTGGTGCTCGCGGCCATGGTCTTCTACGGGAGGGAGAGCGTGACGACCTCGGCGGGCGAGGTGGTGCGTTTCGGGGCCGGCAGCGACTGGATCCGCATCGCCTACCTCACCCTCGCCCCGCTCCTGGGAACCGCCGCTGCGAGTACCCTGTTCGCCGTCGCCCTTCTCGCGAGCGGCCAGAGCAGCACGATCACCGGCACGCTCGCCGGCCAGGTGGTGATGGAAGGATTCATGCACTGGCGGCTGTCGCCCTGGGTCCGGCGGCTCATCACCAGGAGCGCGGCGATCGTTCCCGCAATCGTCGTGATCGGCCTGCGGGGCGACGGAAGCGTGACCGACCTGCTCACGCTCAGCCAGGTCGTGCTGGCGCTCCAGCTCCCGTTCGCGATGTTCCCGCTCCTGCACTTCACCAGCTCGCGCACGCGAATGGGGGCGTGGCGGAACGGCTGGGTCCTGCTGCTCGCGGGCTGGGGGAGCGCCCTGACGATCACCGCAATGGACCTCTTCGGGTTGCCGGAGTCGCTCCAGGCGGCGTGGAAGGTCATCCTCGGCGGATGAGCCCCGTTGAGGTGGAGGGAGTCTCGGCGTGTACAAGACCATTCTCGTGACCCTGGACGGAACGCCGACCGACCGTGCGATCATCGAGCACATCAAGCAGCTCGCGCAGATCCTGCACAGCCGGGTCGTCCTGCTCCACGTCGCCGACGGCTGGGCGGCGCGCACGTTCGGCGCGGACGCGATCAGTCCCGAGATCGCCGAGGATACCCGGTACCTGGCGGAGGTTCGCGCCGACTTCCGCGCGGCCGGAATCGAGGCGGACGCGGAGCTGGCCTACGGCGATCCGGCAAAGGAGATCGTCAAGTGGGTACGGGACAAGGGGTGCGATCTCGTCGCGATGAGCACGCATGGGCATCACTTCGTCGCGGATCTGGTCCTCGGGACCACCGCGCGCTGGGTCCGCCACAACGTCAGCGTGCCGGTGCTCCTCCTCCGGGCGAAGTGAGGGCCGGCCTTCACGGAGCCGGCGCCGCGCCGGGCATCACGCTGAACGCCGCCATGGCGATCGCGAGGCCCACGAGGACGATCGTCGTCCCCCACGTGATGCCGTCGTACACGGGGCCGTTGACGAACTCCCCCATCAGCTCGCGGCGCCGGATCAGGAGAGCCATGAAGACCAGGATCACCGGGAGCAGCAATCCGTTGGCCACCTGCGAGACGAGGATGATCTTGAGGAGCGGGACGCCCGGCATCAGGATCATCGCCGCCGAGATCACGATGATCGCAGTGTAGAGCCAGTAGAACTCCGACGCCTCACCGAACCGCTTGTTGACCCCCGCCTCGAGCCCGAGCCCCTCGCAGACGGAGTACGCCGTCGACAGCGGCAGGATGCACGCGGCGAACAAGGACGCGACCGCGAGCCCGAAAGCGAACAGCGCCTTCGCGGCCCGGCCGGCGAGGGGCTCGAGCGCGCGAGCCGCATCCGCTCCGGAGGCGATCTCGGTGATCCCCGCCTTGTGGAGCGTCGCCGCGCAGGCGACGACGATGAAGAACGCGACCAGAACGGCGACCACCGACCCGAGGATGACGTCGAACCACATCGTCGACCTGTAGTCGGCGATCTGGACCTCCTTTTCGACGACGGACGACTGGAGGTAGAACTGCATCCAAGGGGCGATCGTCGTGCCCACGATGCCGACGACCATGGCGAGGCCGGGAAGGTCGGTCGGAAGCACGGGAGTCACCGTCCCCCGCACGGCTTCGGCCCAGTCGGGGTGCGCCAGGAACGCCGAAACCGGGTACGCGAAATAGACGAGGCAGATCGTCAGGAAGATCTTCTCGGCGCTCTTGTAGGTCCCGAAGACGATGAGCCACCAGATGAACGCGGCGCCCACCGGGACCGAGACGAACCGGCTGATCCCCATCACCTCGAGCGCGCTCGCGAGTCCCGCGAAGTCCGCCGCGGCGTTCCCCAGGTTCGTGACGAGGAGGAGCATCATCAGCAGGAACGTGATGCGGAGCCCGAACTCCTCGCGGATCAGGTCCGCGAGCCCCTTCCCGGTGACGGTTCCCATCCGGGAGCACATCTCCTGGACCACGATCAGCGCGACCGTCACGGGGAGCAGGACCCAGAGGAGGGTGTAGCCGTACCGGGCTCCGCAGACCGAGTAGGTGTAGATCCCGCCCGCGTCGTTGTCGACGTTCGAGGTGATCATCCCCGGTCCGAAAACGGCGAAGACCATCCCGAGCCGGGCGGCGAGCCCGGCGACCCTCTGCCGCAGCACGCGTCAGTCCCCCTTCACGAGACGCGACAGCACGTCCTCGATGTTGATCATCCCCTTCAAGCTCCCGAACTCGTCCACGACGGCTAGCGCCCGCAGGTGGTATTTCTCGAAGCGCTCGACGATGTCCTTGAACGGGGTGCTCGTCGTGACGGCCCGCGCGTCGCGCCTCATGAACTCGGTGACCGGACGCCCCCCGGGAGCGCGCACCAGGCGCACGAGGGGCACGACGCCGACCAGCTTTTCGTCGTCCCCGGCGACCGGGATCTCGTCCATCTCGGTGACGAGGTCCTCGTCCACCTTTTGGAGCATCGCGAGCGTTTCCCCCACCGTCCAGGAAGCGCGGGCGTGGAAGAAGTCGCTGGTCATCAGCCCGCCGGCCGAGTCTTCCCGAAACGCGAGGAGCTCGCGGACCTCCTCGGCGTCCTCCTCCTCCATCGCGTCCAGGACCGCCTGCAGGCGGGCCTCGGGGAGATCGCCCAGGATGTCGGCGGCCTCGTCCGGCGGCATCTCTTCCAGGACGTCGGCGGCCTGCTCGACGTGCATCGCCTCCACGACCGCGGCCTGGACCGACGGCTCGGCCTCCGACAGCGCCTGCGCGGCGGTCTCGGGATCCAGGGCCGCGACGATCTCCCTGCGCTCCACGCGGCCGAGGTCCTCGAGGATGTCGGCGAGGTCGGCCGGATGCATCTTCGCCAGCTGCTGATGGACCTTCAGCCGGATTCTGGCGCTTCCGGGCTCGACCATGCCGACGTAGTCCCAGGGGATGCCCTGCTGCGACAGCCCGTCGGCCAGCCGCCGTAGCATCCTCGGGGCGATGACCCCCGCGAGCAGTCGCCGCACCGCCCCCGCGAGCCCGACCTCGACGCGCCGGAGCACGAGGATTCCCGCCGCAGACTCGAGCGCGATGTCGTTGACGCGAACCACCTTCCGCCCTTGCGTGTCGATGATCTGGCGGTCGAGCACGTCGCGCCTCAGGCAGAGCGCCTCCTCGTTCGCACCGCTCCAGGCCTCGAGCGTCGCCCCCTCCTTCAGTCCCACGCGGCGATGCTCGGGCGAGAACGAGTCGATCGCCTGCCAGGGCACCGAGTTCGCGCCGGCGCGCGAGCGGAGCACGAGTCGATCGACCACGCCGCGGGTCGAATCGACGTGGAGGTCGTCCACGCGACCCAACCTCGCGCCCGTCGAGTCGAAGACCGGCAGCCGGAGCACTTCCGAGAGGTGGACCATCGCACCCTCCGCTCGCGCGGCGGAAGAATGGCATCGAAGCCTTCTCGCGTCGAGGCGCCGGAAGGCGATTCGGCCGATTTTCGAGGGCCGATCCGTGGGAGCATCGTCGCCGTGACCGCGAGACCCGACAGTCGCGAGCCCGTGGACGCGGTCGTCATCGGAGGCGGCGTCACGGGGTGCTCGATCGCCCGGGACGCCGCAGCCCGCGGGCTGACCGTCCTGCTCGCCGAATCCACCGACCTGGCCTTCGGCACGAGCGGCCGGTCGACCAAGCTCCTGCACGGCGGACTGCGCTACCTCGAGCACGGGCACCTCGGGCTGGTACGCGAAGCCCTGCGCGAGCGCGAGGCGACCGCGAGGCTGGCTCCCCAATTGGCGCTGCCGCTGCGACTGATCGCGCCCGTGCGGCGCGGCCAACGCCCCGGGCCGTGGACGACGCGCATCGGGGTCGCCCTCTACGACCTGCTCGCCGGCCGCCACCCGTTGCCGCGAGGCGCCTGGGTCGATCCCGCCGAGCTCGCCGATCTCGCGCCCGCGCTCGCGCCAGGGTTCGGGGGCGGGGTCGCCTTCTCCGATCGGCAGACCGACGACGCCCGCTTGACGGTCGCGATCGCGAAGGACGCCGCGCGGCGTGGGGCGCGCATCCGGGTCGGCCTGGCCGTCGTCTCGATCGAGCCGGCGAAGGACGGATTCCTCGTGAGCTGCCGCGCGGAATCGGGCGAGACGGAGGAGATTCCCGCTCGCGCCGTCGTGAACGCGTCGGGGGCTTGGGGAGATCGCATCGACGCGTCCGCGTCGGCCGGCGCGCCGCGGCTGCGGGCGAGCCGGGGCGCGCACCTCGTCCTCGACCGGCTCCCCCTCTCATGCGCCCTCCTGCTCTCGGGCGAGCGCCGCGGCCATCGACTCTTCGCGATTCCGTGGCGCGGGCTCACCCTCTTCGGGACGACCGACGTCGAGGATCACGGCGACCCCGGCCGCGAGGTCCCCGAGGAGGACGACCTCGTCCTCCTGTTCCACGAGGCGCGACGCCTGTTCCCGGCGGTGCGCCTGACGCGGCGCGACGTCGTCTGGGCGTTCACCGGGGTGCGCCCTCTGGTTCCCTCTCGCGGCGACACGCTCTCCTCGAGCCGCGAGCACCGGATCGTGGACGACGGCGGCCTGATCCGCGTCGTCGGGGGCAAGCTGACGACTTGGCGCCTGATGGGTGAGCAGGCCGTGGACACGCTCGTCTTGCGCTTGGGACGCGGCGGGAGGTCGCCGGACGCGCTCCTCGTCGAGCGGCTCCCCGAGGAGCCCGGGGGGACGTACGCGGAGCGCACCGAGGTGGCGGTCCGCGAGGAGTTCGCCCGCCACGCGGACGACGTCGTCTTCAGGCGCCTCCCGATCGGCCACGACCCGCGCCGCGTGCGGGCGGCGCTCCCCGAGATCGTGGAGGTCATGGCCCGGCAGCTTGGCTGGAGCGCGGAGGTGCGAAGGAGCGAGGAGGCGCGCGTGCTCTCCCATCTGGAAACCGTCTCTCGGGCGCTCGACCTGGCGTTGGGCCCGGCGGAGACGGTCCCTCAGGGATAAAGCAGGAGGCTGACCGCCCGTCCCAGGATGGGGTTCAGGAGTGGGCCGGACACCCGCCAGGCGATGATCAGGCCGATCAACCCCAGCGCCGGGTAGCCGCGGATCCGCTGGTAGAACGCGCGGAAGGGGGCGAACAGCCCCGCCAGAACCGAAACGCCGTCCAGGGGCGGGACCGGGATCAGATTGAACACGCCAAGGATCACGTTGAGACAGAACAGCACCGAAAGGAAGCGGCCCACCGCCTCGACGAAGGCCGGCGCCCCCGGCCCCGGCTGGACGAGATGATCGAGAGCGAGCGAGGCCTGGGACAGCGGCGTCCACCAGCCGGCGGTCAGGCCCACCTTGAGGACGGCAAACGCGATCGCGAACAGAATCCCGTTGGCCGCCGGCCCGGCCGCCGACATCAAGGCGGCCCGGCGCGGGTGGCGGTCCTCCCACCACGGGTCGTAGGGGGCGCTCGCCCACCCCATCATCCAGCCGTTGAGAAAGAAGGTGATGATCGGAAACGCCACGGTCCCAAGCGGCTCCCGCCGGATGTGAGGCCACGGGTTCAGCGAGACCTGTCCCGCCTGGTAGGCGGTGTCATCTCCGCCCCGGTGGGCGACGAAGGCATGGGCCGCCTCATGGCAGGTCAGGGACAACAAGAATGCCGCGTACCAGAGCGGAAAGAGGGCGAAAACCTGCGATTCCATGGGAGCTCCGTCGAGTTCCCAACGCTACCACAGGGGGCATCCCGCCTTCCCCGGCCGTGGACGGGAGTCCCGGCCTATATTGGCTCCGTGAGCACCCCGCCGGCATCCCGGGACGATGCGCCTCCCCTCGACCGAGAGATCGGGCGGGACGACGATCGAGACGCGCTCCGCCTGCGCCTCCCGCTCGCGCCCGCCGGCTACCTCGAGGGGGCGCTCGACAACCCGGCGCTCGGTCCCGAGGAGCTCGGCCTCCTACTCCGCAATCGGTCGGCGTCCGCGGAGCTCCTCTCCCGCGTCGGACGGAACCGCGCCTTCATGCGATCGCGCGAGGCGAAGCTCGGGCTGATCTCGCATCCCAACACCCCGCACGTGCTGGCGCGAGGCTACCTCCCCCACCTCGCGTGGAGGCAGCTCGCCGGCGTCGCCTCCGATCTCCGCCTCTCCCCGGTCGTCCGGCGCGAGGCCGAAAAGCTCGTCAGGATCCGCCTTCCCGAGCTGTCGCAGGGCGAGCGGACCGCACTCGCGCGGGTGGCCAGCCGCGGGCTCGTGGAGACCCTCCGCGACGACCCCGACGGGCGCGTGATGCGAGCGGTGGCATCGAACCCTCGCATCGCGGAGTCGGACGTGGAGCACATGACCACCCGGCCCGACGCGCCGCCGGACTTCCTCGGCTGGCTCGCGGGCCAATCGGCTTGGGGTCAGCGCCGCAGCGTTCGTCTCGCGCTCGTCCGACATCCCCGGACGCCCAGCGCGGCCGCGCTGCGCTTGGCAGGAGCGCTCTCCGTGCGCGATTTGGAGGCGCTCGTGCGCGATCCGTCGACGCCGCGCCTCGTTCGCGTCGCGGCGGAACGGCGCGTGAACTCTCCTCGCGGCCCGGCCCTCCGGCCCGAACTCGGTTGACAGTGCGGAACGCGCCTTCCTACAATCGCCCGCTGGCCGCCGGACCCTCGGCGCTCGGGGGCGATTGAACTCCCGGGGATCCACCATGTCGTCCTTCGGAGAAACCCTGAAGCGCGAGCGGGAGTTGCGCCAGATCTCGCTCCGCGAGATCTCCGAGGCGACGAAGATCAGCCTGCGCTACCTGGACGCGCTCGAGAAGGACGACTTCCGGCACCTGCCGGGCGGCGTCTTCAACAAGGGGTTCGTCAAGGCCTACGCGCAGTTCATCGGCATCGATCCCGAGGCGATGGCGATGGCCTATCTCGAGGAGGAGCGCCGGCAAACGGCGTCGGCGCCGAAGCCGCCGGGGATGGAGAGCACGAGCTCGGCCTTGCGGGAGCCGCGGCCGGCCTCGGGGCTCCGGTACTGGATCGCCGCGCTCCTCGTGGCGCTCGTGCTCCTCGCGCTGGCCGCCGGGCTGACCGCGCTCGGGTACGGCCCGCTGGCCTCCCGCTTCCGGGCGCTCCGCTCCGAGGCTCCGCCCGCATCGACTCGGACGACCTGGGGATCGGCGTGAGCGACACCGCAACACCCCCCGCCGGCCCGCCGATCCACGCGATTCTCGAGCGCATCCTCTCGGGGGCCGCACCGCTGCCCTTGCGCTCGGCGGCCGCCCGCGGCGCCCTTCCGCTGCCGCGGGCCGTGCTGGCACGCCTCTACCTCCATCTGCGCAACGACGCGGACGAAGCGATCCGCGAGGACGCGACCCGGAGCCTCCGGGACCTCACGCCGGAGCTCGCGCGGGAGATCGCCTCCGACCCCACGTGCGACACGGCGGTGCTCCAGCACTTCGCCCCCTTGGGCGCGCGCGACGAGGGGCTGGCGGAAAAGCTCGCGTTCCATCCGAACGTCGACGCGAAGACGCTCCACACGCTGGCCGCCGAAGGGAACGCCGCGGTGCTCGATCTCGTCCTCACCAACCAGGAGAAGCTCATCGCGACCCCCGGGCTCATCGACCGGGTCTCGATGAACCCGGCGCTCCGGCACGACCAGAGGGGCAAGCTCCTCGATCTGCTCGATCGGTTCGGTCAAGACGAGGACGCGACCGAGGCCGGCCCCGCCCCCGGCGCCTCCGAGGCCGAAACCGGCCTCACCCCGGAGGAAGCCGCCCAGTTGCTGGACGTGGACGTGGGCGAGCTCTTCGCCGCCAGCGAGATCATGGATGCCGAGGAGTTCGCCCGATCCGACGATCTCGTCGTCCGGAGCGCCTTCAAGAAGATCCTCACCCTCAACACCGCGCAAAAGGCGATTCTCGCGATGAAGGGGGGGCGCGAGGAGCGCTTGATCCTCGTGCGCGACACGAACAAGGTGGTTTCCCTGTCGGTGTTGAAGAACCCGCGGATCACCGACGGCGAGGTCGAATCGATCGCCGCGATGCGCAACGTCTCCGAGGAGATCCTGCGCAACGTGGGGATCAATCGGGAATGGTCGAAGAACTACGCGGTGATGGCGCTGCTCGTGCGGAATCCTCGGACCCCGCCCTCGATCTCGACCAACTTCGTGGGGCGACTCAACACCAAGGACCTGAAACAAATCAGCGGGGACCGCAACGTCCCCGAGCTCGTCCGGAAAATGGCCAAGCGCAACATCGAATTGCGCACCCAACAGCAGGCGGCGAACTTCAGAAAGAAGTGACCCGGAGGATCGGAACGAACGATGCGGTTTCTTCGCGAAGTCCGGAACATGATGGGGAGCTATCACGTCAAATCCGGCATTTACCATTACTATCGCAACGAGTTCAAGCAGGCGGTGGATTTCTTCACCAAGGCGCTGAAGGACGAGCCTAGCCTCACGGAGAGCGACCGCCGCATGGCGCGTTACTACTTGACCCAGACGTTCATCCAGTCGGCGGAGAAGCAGGCCGCGGGCTCGGACCTCGAAGGCGCCGCGCGCGACTACGTCCGCGCGACGGAAGTCAGCCCGGAATTCCCCGACATCCGGTTCAACCTCGGCCGGACGCTCGAGGCGATGGGACGGCTGGACGAGGCGATCGAGGAGTACCGCCGCGCGATCGCCAGCAACGAGCAGTACGACCACGCGCGGACGGCTCTGGCGTTCTGCCTTTTACACGCGGGCCGCGACGAGGAGGCCGCGGAGGCGTTCGGATCCGTCCTGGCGCTCCGCCTGCGACGCCTGACCGAGCCGTACGAGAAGGGTCTCCAGCGCCTGCGCGAGGGGATGAGCTCGGAAGCCGACGACTTCTTCAAGGAAGCGTTCCTTTCCGCCCCGCACACGTTCGAGATGCACTACCGGATCGGCCTCCGGCTCCTCAAGGCGGAGCAGTACGAGAAGGCGCTGGCCGAATTGGACGAGGCGATCGCGCTCGGGCCGAAGTACGGCGACCTGCACAACTACCGCGGCGTCGCCCTGTGCGAGCTCGGCCGCGTGGACGAGGGGATCGTCGCGTTCCGCCGCTCGGTGGCGCTCAACTCCGACTACGTCGTCGCCAAGCTGAACCTCGCCTTCGCGTTCATCCGCGCGGGACAGTTCAAGGAGGCGGAGCACCAGCTCGAGTCCGTGCTCGAGCAGGACCCCTCCCAGAGCGTCGCCTCCGCCAAGCTCGAAGAGCTGAGGACCGGCCGCGTCGCCGACTCGCGCCGCGGAGCGACGCGGGGATCCGCGCGATGAAGGCGCGCGCGTTCGGGTTGACCGACGTCGGGAGGCGACGGGAGACCAACGAAGACGATCTTCTCCTGGAGCCGGGCCGAGGGTTCTACGCGGTGGCCGATGGCATGGGGGGGCACGCGGCGGGGGAAGTGGCCTCGCGGCTGGCGATCCAGACCCTGCAGGACATGTTGAGCAAAGACGGCGGCGGGTCGGCCGGCGGCTCGGTCGAGGACGCCGGGAGCTGGCTGCGCGAAGCCGTCACCGAGGCCAACCGCCGGATCTGCGAGTCGATCCGCACCCACGAGGAGCGGCGAGGCATGGGGACGACGGTCGTCGCGTTCATGGAGGCCGGCGGCGATGCCGTCATCGGTCACGTCGGCGACAGCCGGCTCTATCTGCTCCGCGGGGACGATCTCCACCGCATGACCAGCGACCATTCGTGGGTGAACGAGCAGGTCAAGCTGGGTCTGATGAGCGACGACATTGCCCAGCGCCACCCGATGCGGAATATCGTGACGAGAGCCCTGGGAAGCCGCTCCGACGTCGCGGTCGACCTGGCGACCGCCCGAGTCCTCGCCGGCGACGTGTTCCTCCTCTGCTCCGACGGTCTCAACACGATGCTCTCCGATGACGAGATTCAGGGCATCCTGCTGAAGCACCGGGACGACCCCGAGCGGGCCTCCCGCGCCCTGATCGACGGGGCCAACCAGCGCGGGGGAGAGGACAACGTGACGGTGGTCGTCGTGCGGTTCGACGGCTGAACGCGGTCTCCCGGGGCACCGGACTGCCCCTAAATCAAGCAGCGACAGAGATTTGAGGTTGACGCCCCCGAAGGGGATGGTTATATTTGGAGGTTGAAAACGAGGGTGTACGTGTCTTCGTGGCGGAATCCGCTCGTGACGTCCGGACGGCCCCTCAGGGGGGCGGCGCTGCTTCTGCTTTGCGCCGCGGCCCCGGTGTTCGCCGCGCCCACGGGGGGAGCCGATCTCGCGCCCCTGCCGCGCACCGGCGCCCGCCTGTCGGCGGTCAGCGCGCTCTCGGGAGGAGGCGCGATCGCCTACCCGTGCCTCACCCCGATCGTCCAGTCGATCCGGCAGGATCCTCAGCGGGCGGGATCGGGGGCGCGCCGAGCCGCCGCCGCCCTTTCCGCGGACCTCGGTCCGGCCGGCGAGCGGCGCATCCTGGATCGCGATGGTGCGACCGTTCGCTTCACGATGGACCGGAGCTCGTTCGACCGCCTGGAGGGTAGCGACGACGACGCGAACGGGCGTCCCGACGCGGTCGACGCCGCCCTCGTCGCACTCTCCCGCGCGGAGCGTCTCCTGACCCGGCAGCTCGAGCTTCCGGGAACCGGGGGCGTCGAGGTCGTGTTCGCCCGGCTCGGGTCCGGGGTGGACGGCCTGCTCACGAGCTCGACGCGGGACGGGAGAATCCAGATCTGGGTCGATTCTTCGCTTCGCGCGGGCCTCCCCGGCGTTCGCCGCACCGTCGAGCATCAGTACGCCCACGCGATCGCTCAGGCCGCGGGGCTGGATCCCGCGTGGGGCGAGGCGTTCGCCGTCTGGGCGGTGCTCCGGGTCGAGGGATCTCCGGACGACCGCACGTCCGCGTCGCTCGCCCACCGACTCGCAACTCTCTCCGAGGGGCTCGACCCGGAGGACCTCGATCTGGCCGGCGGGAACGCCGCATGGTTCGCGTTCGTGAACGAGGCGTTCGGCTCGACGGCGGTGAAGCTTTTCGTCGAGGAGCTCGGCCACGCGGGATCCCACGCCGCGGCGCTCGACCACGCGCTCCGCCGGGCCGCCGGCGTCCCGGTCGAGCAGGCGCTCCGGGACTTCCAGCTCTGGTCGCTTCTCGTCGGCCCTCGCGACGATCACCGGCACTTCTCCTTCGCGGCTGCGATGCCCGCGCCCGCCTTCGCGGCCACGGTCGATTCGCTCCCCGCGCTCTCCGTCCAGGCCGATCCGGAGGTCGCTCCCCTGGGCGCCGCCGCGATCGCGTTCCGCCCCGCCGATCGGTCCGGTGGCTTGGCGCTCCGATTCGAGGGCGACATGACGGCGCGTTGGTCCGCCGACGCGCTTCTGGTCCGGTCGAACGGGAGCATGCAGCGCGTCGCGTTGGCGCTCGACGCCGACGGCGCAGGCGAGCTGACCGTCCCGTTGCAGGACGTGCGCGACGTGATCCTCCTCGTCAGGAATCTCGACGCGACCGACCGCCCCGCCCGGCGCTACACGTGGACCGCGCACGACGAGCCGGGCTTCCCCGCCGAGATCACGGCGCTCCGCGCCGAGCCGGCCGGCTCCTCGGGGGGGACGCTCGTGTCCTGGGAGACCTCGCGGGAAAGCGGCGTCATCGGATTCAACGTTCTTCGCGGAGGGATCGACGGAGGCGACGGAACTCGCATCAATCCCGTTTGGATCCCCGCGGTCGGAGATCCCGCCAGCGCCGCGAACTACACGTTCCTGGACGCGGGCGCCGCGCGAGGGGTCGTGTACCGCTACCGCATCGAGGCGATCACGGCCGAAGGCCTCAGCTCTCACTCGGACGAGATCGCGGCGCCGCCCGCCGACTGAGCGCCGTGCCGCCGTCTTCCCCGGAGCAGACCTTTCGCGAAGGACTGAAGGCGGCCGCGGCGGCGTGCGGCCTGACGGCGGACGCCCTACCGATCGCCTACCCGCCGAGCGCGGCCCAAGGCGATCTCGCGAGCCCCCTCTGCTTCGACCTCGCGCGCCTCGCGCGCAAGCCGCCGCGCGCGCTCGCGGAGGCGCTCGTGGCCGCCTACGTCCCCGCAGGAGAGATCGCTCGCGTGGAGGCGGCGGGCTCCGGGTACGTGAACGCCTTCCTCGATCGGCCGGGCTGTCTCAAGAGCTGGCTCGCGCGCGGCGCCGGCGCGATCGTTCCGTCCGGCGACAAGATCATCGTCGAGCACACGAACATCAATCCGAACAAGGCCGCCCACATCGGGCATCTGCGGAACGCGGTCTTGGGCGACACGCTCGTGCGCGCGCTCCGGCGGCTCGGGCGGCGCGTCGAGGTTCAGAACTACATCGACGACACGGGCGTTCAGGTGGCGGATCTGGTCGTCGGCTTTCGCATTCTCCGCGGTCAGGATCTCCCGGCCGTGCGGGCGGCGCACGGCGACGAGCCGGCGGCGGCCGGGGGGCGGCGCTTCGATTTCGTCGCCTGGGATCTCTACGCCGAGGTCACGCGCTACTACGAGGCGGACGCCGCGCACCTGCGCCACCGTGACGAGACCCTCCACGCGATGGAGCAAGGGGGGAACGAGATCGCGCGCCTGGCCGCCTACGTGGCGGCACGCATGGTCCGCCACCACCTCCGCACGATGGATCGCATCGGCGTCCGGTACGACCTCCTCCCGAAGGAAAGCGACATCCTCGCGCACGGCTTCTGGCAGCACGCGTTCGCCCGGCTCCGCGAGAGCGGTGCGATCCGTCCGATCGACACCGGTAAGAATGCGGGGTGCTGGGTCATGGACCTGCCGGGGGTCGAAGAAGGGGCCGGGGAGGATCAGAAGGTCATCGTCCGCTCGAACGGCACCGTGACCTACGTCGGCAAGGACATCGCCTACCAGATGTGGAAG
Organism: Acidobacteriota bacterium; assembly: GCA_041500265.1. GTDB lineage: Bacteria > Acidobacteriota > Polarisedimenticolia > Polarisedimenticolales > DASRJG01 > DASRJG01. Next base: position 12,960 of record JBGQLU010000095.1, read on the forward strand.
TTCGGCCTTCTCGGACGGGATTTCGACTACCGGCCGTTCGACTGGGGCCCCGATCCGACGCTGTACTCCGTCTGGGAGACGACGCACACGGCTCCGGCCACGAACGCCCCCGCGTTCGGCGCGGGCCGGACGGTCTACAACGTCATCGACGCCCGCCAGGCCTACTTGCAGCGCGTGGTGGCGCAGGGGCTCACGAGCCTGGGACACGCCGAGGAGGCGGCGCGCTCGATTCACTTCTCCTACGACATGGTGGCCCTGACCCCGGCCGCGATCGCGTCGATGTTCCCGGACTATCCACTCTCCGAGGACGACCGGAAGAAGCCTTACCTCGAGATGAGCGGGCGCAAGGGACTCGGGGTTCGCGCGGACGATTTGCTCGACACCCTCGTCGCGCGCGCCGTACAGGAAGTCCGTAAGCGAAACCCGGCCGACGACGACGCGTCGGTGCGGGAGACCGCGCGGCGCATCGCGGTCGGGGCCCTTCGTTATTACATGCTGCGTTTCTCCCGCAACCGCGTCGTCGCCTTTGACCTCGACGACGCCTTGGCGTTCGAGGGAGAAACGGGTCCCTACCTCCAGTACGCGGTGGTGCGCGCGAAGAACATCCTCCGAAAGCTGGCCGAGCGTCGCGGCCCCGAAGAGGCCGAGGCCGGGTGGCTTTCGGCCCGGGTCGAGCTCGGCGCCCTCCCCCCGGAGGCCGCCGCCCTGCACTGGGAAATTCCCCTGCTCCTCTCCCGGCTCGAAGGGGTGCTGGAGCAGGCGGTCGTTTCGCTCGAATTGGCCGTCGTCGCGAAACACGCCTATGTTCTGGCCCAGGCCTTCAATTCCTTCTACCACCGGTTCCCGGTGGCGCAGGAGGAGGACCCGGCGGTGCGGCGGGTGAGGGCCGCCGTCGTGCGGCTCTATCACGACGGCATGACGCACCTGCTGGACCTGATGGGGATCGAAGTCCCCGAGCGGATGTGAGGCTCGCGCGATGGCGCTCCGAATCCTCGTGCTCGGCCCGGTCGCTCCGGCGACGCAGGAGGCGCTCGCCCGGATCGAGGAGGGCGTCGAGATCCTCCCGCCGGCCGCCTCCCACGAGTTCCTGAGCCGCATCGCGGCGGACCAGCCCCACCTGGTCGTCGCCGGCGCCGGGGCCGTCGACTGGACCGGATCCTCGTCGCTCTTGCACCAGGTCCTCATCAGCGAGTTCGCTCGCGCCGTGCGCTACCGGCACCCCCTCTCCGTGGTGCTCGTCGGCGTCGACCACCGGGAGGAGCTCGCGTCGACCCACGGGGAGGACGCGCTCGCGCGGTGGCGCGGGTCGCTTGCGGAGGCCCTGCGCCGATCGCTGCGGCAGATCGACGTGCTCGCCCGCACCGCTGAGAACGAGGTGGCGATCCTCCTTCCGGAGACGACCGCGGCGGGAGCCCGGGTCGTGGCCGAGCGCGCGCGCGGCCTCGCCTCCCACCTCATCGTCAAGAGCCGGTCGGAGGGTGACCGCAAGGCCCTCCCCTTCAAGGCGTCGGTCAGCGTCGGCGTGTGCGACGCCCCCCGGGACGGCTTGCACTCGAGCGAGGAGTTCCTGGCCGCGGCCCGCGGAGCGCTCGTCCGCGCGATGAGTTGCGGGGGCGACCGCGTCGAGGTCGACCTCCCGTAAGTTTCCCCGCGTCGCGTGGTATCCTTCGAATTGCGAGCCCCCCCGATGCCGATCCTCCCCCCGAGACGCCGTCTCTGCCTCGCGATCGTGGCCGCGGCCCTGCTTGCCGCCCGCCTCGCCGCCGCGGCCCCCCCGTCGATCCTTCCTTTCAAGGACGTGCGGACCGGGATGAAGGGGATCGGGAAGACGGCGTTCCAGGGCGAATCGGTGGTCAACTTCGACGTGGAGATCGTCGGGACGCTTTCGAACATCGGCCCCGGCCAGGACCTCATCCTCGCGCGATGCTCGGGAGGCCCTCTCGCGAACACCGGCATCCTCGCCGGCATGAGCGGCAGCCCGGTCTTCATCGACGGCAAGCTCATCGGAGCGGTGGCCTACAGCTGGGGGTTCACGAAGGAGCCG
>JBGQLU010000096.1:0-14939 GCA_041500265.1 Acidobacteriota bacterium
CGTAACCCAGCCCCAGCGGCCGGTAGTCGTGCGAGTTCTTCGCGATCGGGTCGGTCGGGTAGGACGCGTTGTCCACCCAGATCTCCATCGCGGTGATCGTCACGTCCACCGCATGGCGGAAGGCATCGACGTCGATCTCGCCGTCGGGCCGGCGGAAGCGCATCAGGTTCAGCGAGGCCAGGTTGCAGGCGGAGTCGTCGAGGTACATGTACTCGGAGCACGGGTTCGAAGCGTTGATCCGTCCCGAGTTCGGGGAGGTGTGCCAGGCGTTGACCGTCGTGTCGTACTGCATCCCCGGATCGCCGCAGATCCACGCGGCGTCGGCCATCTGCCGCATCAGGTCGCGGGCCCGGAAGGTCCCCATCGGCTTGCCGGTCGTCACCGCGCGCGTCACCCACTCGCCGTCCGAGACCACCGCCCGCATGAACTCGTCGGTCACCCGCACGGAGTGGTTCGCGTTCTGAAAAAAGACCGAGTCGTACGCCCCGCCGTGGACGTTGAACTCCCCGGAGTAGCCCGCGTCGATGAGCGCCCAGGCCTTCTTTTCCTCGTCGGCCTTGGAGCGGATGAAATCGGAGACGTCGGGGTGGTCGATGTTCAAGATGACCATCTTCGCGGCGCGGCGCGTCTTGCCGCCGGACTTGATCACGCCCGCGAAGGCGTCGTACCCCTTCATGAACGACACCGGTCCCGAAGCCGTGCCCCCTCCCGCCAGGTGCTCGCGGGACGAGCGGATCGCCGACAGGTTCGATCCCGTCCCCGAGCCGTACTTGAAGAGCATCCCCTCGGTCTTCGCGAGCCCCAGGATCGAGGGCATCGTGTCCTGCACCGAATTGATGAAGCACGCCGACACCTGCGGGTGCTCCTCGATGCCGCAGTTGAACCAGACCGGCGAATTGAACGAGACCATCTGGTGCAGGAGCAGGTGGGTCAGCTCCGCCTCGAAGATCGAGGCGTCTTCTTCGGAGGCGAAGTACCCCCCTTCACGCCCCCAGCGCGCCGCCGTCATCGCCACGCGGTTCAGCAGCTGCCGGACCGAGTGCTCGCGCTCGGGACTTCCGAGCGGACCCCGGAAGTACTTCTGCGCGACGACGTTCGTCGCGAGCTGCGACCAGAACTTCGGCACCTCGACGTTTCGCTGCTCGAAGGCGACCTCGCCCGTGCCGCTCGAGATCACCGCGTCCCGAAGCTCCCACTCCACCTCGTCGTACGGATGGATGCCGGGCTTCGTGAAGCGGCGGACGAAGCGCATCCCATCACGCGGGCTCGGGTTCGACGACGGGGACGAGGCGACCTCGCCCGCGGCGGGAACGGAGCGATCGTCTTGGGGGGATCGGGGCTCGCGCTGCAGCATCGGGACCTCCTCGACTCGAATCACCCGCAAAGCTCGCCTGTGATACCAAGTGCGACGTTCCTGTGTCAAGAGCGATCCGCAAAATATCGTAGGTATGAAAGGAGCGTGCCACTACATATGGGGGTCGGCCGACAGGTCAGCCGCCTTGGATCTTTTTCGCCCAGTCGCGGAAAAAGCTCAGCCATTCGGGGGTCGGATCGATGAAACAGACCCCCATCCCGCATTCGAGGATGTGGGCGAGCTGCGGCGGCACCTTCTTCGCCCACACGACCCGCGCCCACATGCTGAACTGACGCGACGGAAACTCGATCTGGACCTGGATCGTGGTCCCCGGGGAGAAGACCGCGTTCGTCTGGACGAACAGCCCGGTCTCGGAGACGTTCCTCGTGAAGGCCATCTTGTCCGCCGTGGAGGTTCCGTACTTGACCATCAGGCGGCGCTTGGTTCTGTTGCGGACGCGCTTCTCGCCGGCCTTCTCTTGGGTCCCGGCGGCTTTCTTCTTGTCGTCGGGCATGGCGGGTTCCCCGGGACGACGCTCGCGCATCGGAGCGGCTGCGGCGGCGAAGCCGACTATAAACCGCGCGGACCCGATCGCCTAGCTCGTTCGGTCTTCTCCCCGGATGCACGCGATCGCCCATCGCGCGTGCTCGGCCACGACAGGGTCGGCGTCGTCGGCCGCGCGGACGAGCGCCGGGAGCGCCGCGGGATCGCGCCGGTTCCCGAGGACGACGCAGGCGTTGCGGCGGATCCCTTCCCATTTCGCGCGCATCAGCGCCGTCCCGGAATACCGGGCGCGGAACGCGGTCTCGTCCTGTCCCAGGACTTCGATCGGATCGAGCCCGTCGAGATCGTCGCGGCGGCGGAACGGGTCGTGTTCGGCGGGCTTCGCGAAGCTCACGTTCCACGGGCACACCGCCTGACAGACGTCGCAACCGAAGATCCAGTCGCCGATCCCCTCGCGGCGCCCCGCGGGGATCGGTCCCCGGTGCTCGATCGTCCAATAGGAGATGCAGCGGTTCGAGTCCACGACCCCCGGGGCCTCGATCGCGCCGGTCGGGCACGCCGTGAGGCACGCCGTGCAGCTTCCGCAGAAATCGGCGTGCGGGCCGGGATCGGGGATCAGCTCGGCGCACGTCAGAACCTCGCCCAGGAGAAGCCAGGACCCCGTCCCGCGCGTGATCAAGTTGGCGTTCTTCCCGATCCAACCGATGCCGGCGCGCTCCGCCCAAGCGCGCTCGAGGACCGGACCCGTGTCGACGAACGTGCGCGCGGGAACCCCGCTCTCCCCCTCGAGCCAGCCGGCGAGCTCGCGAACTCTTTCGCCGAGAACCCTGTGGTAGTCGCGCCCGCGTGCGTAGAGCGCGACACGCGCCCGGCCCGTCGGCGCCGGCGGAGCCGTGGCTTCCGGACCGTAGTTCATCGCGAGCGCCACCACCGACCGGCAGCCGGGAAGGACGAGCGACGGGTCGCCGCGGGCTTCCGGGCTGCGCCCCATCCACGCCATCGACGCATGCCGGTCCCCCGCGAGCCAGGTGCCGAGCGCTTCGGCGTCGCGGTCGAGCCGTTCCGCGCGCGCGATGCCGACCGCGTCGAATCCCAGTCCGGCGGCGCGCGCCTTGAGCGCGCGCGTCAGCGCGTCCGGGCCAGCCACAGGATCTGCCTCGCGATGCCCCGCAGGACGTCCACGTCGCCCGGGGTCAGCTCGGCGCGGCCCAGGATCCGCCTCAGCCGGCGCATCATCCCCTCGATCTGCCCGTCCTTCAGGAATCCGATCGCGAGCAGCGCCTCTTCGAGATGCCGGTAAAGCGCTTCGCGGGCGGAATGCTCGGCGAGCCCCGGGGCGGCCGGCGCGTCCTCGTCGTCGACGCCCTGCGGCAGGGGCGGCGGCGAAGGATCGATCGCCTCGACCGCGCGCGCGATCTCGTAGGCGACGATCGCGACCGCCTGCGCGAGGTTCATCGCCGGATACGCCTCGGAGGTCGGGACGTAGGCGAGGTGCGTGCAGCGGTCGAGCTCGGTGTCGGTGAGCCCGTCGGCCTCGCGGCCGAAGAGGACCGCGATGGTGGAGCCCGGTGGGAAGCGCGCGAGGCGGGGAGCCAGCTCGTCGATCTGGAAATGCGGTTGACGGTGCTTTCCCATGCGGCGCGACGTGCCGACGGCGGCCGCGGCTCCCGCGAGCGCCTCGTCGAGCGTGGCGTGGACCCGCGCGGCGGCGAGCAGGTCGCCGGCGTCGACGGCGAGCCGGACGGCGTCCTCGTCGGTTGTCGAGCAGAACGGCGCGACCAGCTCGAGCCGCGTGAAGCCGAGGTTCTTGAGGACGCGCGCCGCGGAGCCGACGTTTCCGGCGTACCTCGGCTCGACGAGCACGAAGCGAAATCGGTCGAGGCCTTCTCGAGACATTCCAGTATCGTCCCCGTTCATTATGAGGGTATCCACCCGGGGGGACGGGCCGATCGTCGTGAAGATCGCCGGAATGGCCGGTGGAATCGGCCTGTACGAGGAAGAAATGGAAGCCGCCGCCCGCGCCGGGTTCCGCGTGGCCGCGCTTGACACGACCGGGGACCGTCGTGACGACCCGATGACGGCGCCGCTGACGTGGGACGTGCTGGGAGACGAAGTCGCCGCCGCGATCGAAGGCGCCGGGTTCGGGCGCGCGATCCTCTGGGGGACCTCCTACGGATGCCTGGTGGCGCTGGCGGCCGCCGCGCGACACCCCGATCGGGTCGCGGGGCTGCTCCTCTGCCATCCCCCCGATCCGCGCCGGTCGCCCCGCCTCTACCGGAGGCTGGAAGCCTGGGCGCAACGCCGAGCGAACCCGACCCGCGCGATGCGGCTCCTCTTCTCCTCGTGGTTTCTCGTCGCGACCTCCTGGGAGGGGCTCGCGCCGCCGCTCTGGCTTCGCCTCTCTTCGCTGCTGCGCGCGTCGCTCGAGGCCGCGACCCCGGCGGCGACCGTCCGGCGCAAGATCGAGCTCCTCTTCACCGAGGAGCCGGGCCTCCCCCGGGACGGAGTTCCCGTCGAGATCGTCGCGGGCGCCTGGGACCTCGTGGCGCCGATCTCCGGCGTCCGCGCGCTCGCGGGGAGGATCAAGGGCGCGCGCGTTCACGTCATGCGTTGTTCGGGACACGCGGGGGCCTACGCCCGCCCCGGCGCCTACGCTCGATTGTCCGTCGCGACGCTGCGGCGCCTGGCCGCCTCCGGGAACGTGGTAGCTTCTGCCCCGTGAGCCCGCGTCTCGCACCGGACGCCGTGCGCGGCATGCTCAAGGCGCGCGATCCCTTCGAGCTGATCCGCTGGCTCGCGTATTCCCAGCCGGACCCCCGCAAGGCGCTCGCCGAGCTGGTGCAGAACTCCCTCGACGCCGGCGCGGCCGCGATCCGCGTGACCCGGCTTCGCGAGGAGGGAGCTCCCGGACTTCGCATCTTCGACGACGGCGGCGGCGTGATCCCCGAGATGGACCGGCGCGATGCGCTCCAGTACGTGGCGACCCACATCGGGCACAGCCGGAAGCGGCACCTGTCGCCGCAGGAGCGCCTCTCATTGATGACGCAGGGCCAGTACGGGATCGGCCTCCTCGGATTCTGGAGCCTGGGAGAGCGCCTCGAGATGCGGAGCGCCGTGCCGGGGCAGCGTCCTCATCGCCTCGTCCTCTACCGCGACCGCCCGGGTTACCTGATCGAGCCGCTGCGCGAGCACCTTCCGTTGGGAGACTGCTGGACCGAGGTCGTGGTCTCCGACCTGGACGAGGCCGCGCTCGCCGCGACCGGAGGCCGACGCGCGGCCGACTACCTGGCCGCCGAGCTGCGCGGCCAGCTCCTCGCGCGCCGGGTCGCGCTCGAAGTCGAGGATCGCCTCGCGCGCGGCGGCGGCAAGGTGCTGCGCGTCACCGCGACCCCCTTCCCGGGCCGCCCGATCGCGGGAATCGCCTCGGTCGAGGTGCCCGGGCATGGCACCGCGAGGCTCGACATCGGCCTCTGGGACGGCGACCCCGCGGCCTCCCCCGGCATCGGCGTCTATTGCGGCGGCACCCGCGTCGCCGAGGCGCTGGGCGCGCTTCGCGCGCTGGCTCTCGATCGTCCGCCGTGGAACGACCCCCGACTGACCGGAGCGGTCGAGTTCCCCGGCTTTGCGGTCCCGCCCGGATCGCGCGAGGGGATCCTCCCCGACGACGCGGCGCTGGCCTTCGCGCGGGCCCTGCGCTCCGTCGAGCCGGCGATCGCCGGCGCTCTCGCGGAGCACGCGCGCGCCGAGGACGAGCGGGCCGAGCGGGCCGTATTGCGCGACCTGCGCGCCGCGTTCGCCGCCCTGACTCGCCGGAAGCCCGTGCCGCAGCCTCATGGGGGCGAAGGCGGGGGCAGGGCCGCGCCGCGCCGCGGCCGGCAGCCGGGACTCCTCCCACCGGGGCCCTTGGCGGAGCTCGTCGCGACCCCCGACGTCCTGGCTCTCGCTTCCGGCGACTCCACCGTCGTGCGCATTTCGGCTCGCGATGCCCTGGGGCACGAGATCGCCGAGCCCACGAGCTTCCGCTTCAAGACGGCGGGGGCCTTCGCGACCGCGATCGGCCGCGACGACGAGCCGTTCGAGGTGGTCCTGACGTCGGGGAACGATCCGGGCCGGGGAATGCTCGAGATCGAGGGGCGAGCCGACGGGCGCACGGCGGTCGCCCGCGTCGCCTACGAGATCCTCGCGTACGCCCTGCAGCCCGAATCGGGGTTCGGCGCGCCCGACCCCACCTGGGTCGAAGATGCGGCCGGCTCGTGGCGCTCGCGCGTGGCTGACGACCGATGGGAGGTGAACGCCGCCCATCCCGACTTCTTGACCTGCGGGAGTCCCGCCGCGAAGCTGCGCTACCTCACCCTGCTGCTCGCGAAGGAACTGGCTCTCCGCGGCGCCGCCGCGGGAACGGCGGCCGAGTCGGTGCTCGAGCGCGCGATCGGGATCGCAAGCTCGGCGGAGCGTGCGCTCGCGCTGCGGGGGCGTCACCGACACCCGGCGGCCGCCCGCGAAACCGTCCCCTCGCGCCACCCGGCCCGTTGACGGGCGCGGTCTCGCGGGAGCGTATGCGGATCGAGGGATTCCCCGTCATGCGATGGCACCTCGTACGTCACGTCCCGGTCGTCGCGCTCTTGACCGCGGCGACGGCGACGTTCGCCCAAGATCCGCAGGTGGTGAAGACCCGGCGTGCGCTCGACTTCCTCGGGAACGCCGCGCTTTCCTGGCAAAGCACGTTCGGGTGCAGCGGCTGCCACAAACAGTCGATGACGATCGCCGCGCTGGGGTTGGCGCGGAGCGGCGGCCACGACGACGCCAAACCGGGCACCGTGGCCACGCTGATCGACGGGATGCTCCACTTCAACAGCGGCCAGCAGGCCGACGGATGCTTCACCCTCAACAACGGACCCGACTCCACCGAAGGGACGAGCTTCGGCGGACGTGGGCTCGAGGCGTACGACCGCTTCTTCAGCGCGGCCGACCGATCGAGCCTGATCGCCGCCGCCGACTGCCTGCTCGGCCGTCAACAGGCCGATGGAAGCCTGGCCTCCGATCACACCGAGCTCCCCGTCGCGCAAGGAGACTTCATCACCACCACGCACGGCGTGTTCGCCTTCCGACGCACCTTCGAGACGACCGGCACCGCCTCCTACGCGAGCGCTTCCGACCGCGCGGTGACCTGGCTTCGCGGAAGGATAGCGACCATCGAGGCGAGCCCGACCGGATTCACGACGCAGGACAAGGCGATGCTGCTCGCGGGCCTGGGCACCTCGGGGGCCGGCCCCGCCGACCCGGACGTCGTCCGGGCGCGGAACGTGCTCGCGGCCGATCAGCAGGCTGACGGCTCGTGGAAGCTCTCGGGATCCACGGGAGGAGGGAACGGTCACGCCACCGGACAGGCCGTCTACGCCCTCCGAACCGTCGGGTTCGACCGGACCGACCCGGCGGTCGATCGCGGCACGACGTGGCTTCTCGCCAACCAGCAGGCCGACGGCTCGTGGCCGGGGAGCTTCTGGCAGGGAAACCCGCCCTCGAAGATCGCGCCTTCGATGTGGGGCGCCCTGGCGCTCGCGACCTACCGGTCCCCGCTGAACGGCGTGCGCGTGGACGGCGGTGGTGCCGCCACGATCTCCTGGACTGCGGTGGATGGCGCGACGTCCTACGACCTGATTCGAGGCGATCTCGGCTCTCTCGCCGAGCTTTCCGATCGGGTCGATCTCGGGACCGTCTCCTGTCTCGCCGCGGGCACCGTCTCTCTTTCGACGACGGACGCGACAACCCCGGCGCCCGGTACGGGGTTCTACTACCTCATGCGAATCCGGTGGACGGGAAACCACGACATCTACGGCCGCTCGACCGGTGGCCGCGATCGTATCCCAGCGTCGGGCGACTGCGCTCCCTAGTCTCGGCACCCGTCAACGCGGATCGCCGTCGATCCGCTTCGGCTCGCTCTCGACCGGCGCCAGCTCCGCCAGCTCCTTCGCGTTGCCGGCCCCCATCTCCTTGAGCTTGCGCCCGGGAACGACGACGCGCGATTGCAACGAGGCCATCGCCACGTTGTACGTTTCGACGGCCTTTCCGAGCTGCCCCCCCAGGTCGCGGAAGTGGCCGGTCATCGTGGCCAGGCGATCGTAGAGCTCGGCGCCCAGATCTCGAATCTTCTCGGCGTTCTCGGCCACCTTCTCCTGCTGCCAGGCGTAGTGCACCGTCTTCAGGAGCGCGACCAGGTTGGTCGGACTCGCGGCGATGACGCCCCGCGCGAAGCCGAACTCGAGCAGCTCGGGATCCCGCTGCACGGCCGCCGAGAAGAACGCCTCGCCGGGGATGAACAAGACGACGAACTCGGGAGCGTCGTCGAACTGGTCCTGGTAGCTCTTCTGCGACAAGCGAGTGACATGATCCTTCACGAGCCGCGCGTGCTCGCCTAGCTTCCTGTCGCGCACGGCGTCGTCGGTCGTCTCCTGCGCCTCCAGGTAAGCGGTCAGCGGCACCTTGGCGTCCACGACGAGGCGCTTGCCGCCGGGGAGATTGACGATCATGTCCGGGCGGAGGACGCCGGCGCCTCCCGTGAGCGTCGTTTGCTCCGTGAAATCGCAATGGGCCTGCAGGCCGGCCAGCTCGACGACGCGCTTGAGATGGATCTCGCCCCACTTCCCCCTGGTGTGCGGGGCGCGCAGCGCTTGCGACAAGATCGCGGTCTCAGTGCGCAGACGCTCGCTCGCCTGTCCCATGTCAGAGACCTGCGATCTCAGCTCCCGGTAGGCCCCCTCGCGCTCCTTCTCGAGCGCCCTCAGCTTTTCGTCCACCTGGGTCAGGGCGGCTTCGACCGGTCGCACGAGGTCGAGGAACGACCGCTGGCTGTTCTGGAGGACCTCGGTCGAAAGCCCGACGAACGATTCACGCTGCCGCGCGGCGGTTTCGGTCCCGGCGGCCAGCTCGGCCCGGGTCCGGGCGAGCTCCTCGCGCAGCGGGGCGCTCGCCTTCGTACTCCAGAGAGCAGCCGCCAGGGCCCCGATCAAGGCGCCCAGGGCCAGTCCTATGAACAGGGGGATCGTGACCACGAAGAGAGGATACCCCGGGCGGTGTGTCGGGCCGCTCTTTGCGGTCCGCACCGCGGTTTGAAATGATGGAGTCTCATGAAGAAGCTTCGCTGGTGGATCGTGCTCGTGGTCGTCGTCGCCGGGGGGATCGCCGGTGGTTTGTACTACCGGGCCAACGGCGGGAAGAACCCGGACAAATACCGCACCGAGGTGGTCGGCCGGGGAACGGTCGCGGAGGTCGTCACGGCCACCGGCACGATCTCGGCGGTGACCACGGTCCAGGTGGGCAGCCAGGTCTCGGGGATCGTCTCGCGCCTCTACGTGGACTTCAACTCGCCGGTGAAGAAAGGGGAGCTCCTCGCCGAGCTCGATCCGACGCCTCTCCAGGCGCAGGTCGAGCAGCGGCGCGCGGACGTCGCCCACGCGAACGTCGAACTGAGGGGGGCGGAGCTCCTCTTGAGGCGAAACGAGCGCCTGATCGCCGACGGGTTGGTCGCGCAAGCCGACTACGACGGCGCGAGGACCGCGTACGACGCCGCGAAGACCGACGTGGACCAGACGAGCGCGGCGCTCCGGCAGGCGATGACGAACCTCTCTTACGCGAAGATCTTTTCCCCGATCGATGGCGTCGTCGTCGCCCGGCAGTACGACATCGGGCAGACGGTCGCGGCGTCGTTCCAGGCGCCGACCCTCTTCACGATCGCCGAGGACCTGACGAAGATGCAGGTGCGCGCCGACGTCGATCAGTCGGACATCGGCCGCGTGACGCTCGGGCAAACGGCGCGGTTCACCGTCGATGCGTTTCCCGACGAGAACTTCCAGGGGACGATCTCGCAGATCCGCCTGAACGCGACGCAGAACCAGAACGTGATCACCTACCCGGTCATCATCGACGTCGCCAACCCCGACCTGAAGTTGAAGCCGACGATGACGGCGGATGTCACGATCGAGGTCGCCAAGGTCCAGGACACGCTCCGCGTGCCGAACGGCGCCCTGCGCTTCCGCCCGATCGTGACGGGCGCGACGGGCGCGGCCGGAGCGACCGGGGCATCCGGCGGCGGCGCCCGGGGGACCGGCGGTCTCGCCGGCGCGGCGGCGTCTCTCGGCAAGGGTCAGCGCGCCCCCCGGAAGGAACAGTCCGTCTACGTGGTCGGCACCGACGGCGAGCCGAAGGCGGTGCCGGTCAAGATCGGGATCAGCGACGGGCGGTTCACCGCCATCGTCGGCGGCGACCTGAAGGAAGGCGACAAGGTCATCGTGGCTCTGGCCACCGCGAAGGTCGAAACGACCGGGACCTTCCCAGGCACCACCGGAGGCAGGGGCGGGCGGTGATGATCGCCCTCGAGAACGTGACGAAGATCTACACGCTGGGCGAGGTCGAAGTGCGAGCGCTCGACGGTGTGTCACTCGCGATCGACGCCGGGGAATTCGTCGCCATCACCGGGCCCTCGGGGTCCGGGAAATCGACGCTGATGAACCTCCTCGGGTGCCTGGACCGCCCCACCTCGGGGCGCTACGTGCTGGACGGGATCGACGTGTCGAAGCTCGACTCCGACCAGCGGGCGGAGATCCGGAACGCGAAGATCGGTTTCGTCTTTCAGTCGTTCAACCTCCTGCCGCGCACGACGGCCTTGGAGAACGTGGAGCTTCCGCTTCTCTACGGAAACGTCGGGCTGACGTCCGACCAGCGACTCGCACGCGCCCGAACGTCGCTCCAGCGGGTCGGGCTCGCGGGACGGGAGCGCCACACGTCGTCGCAGCTCTCCGGGGGGCAGCAGCAGCGCGTCGCGATCGCTCGATCCCTGATCACCGACCCCCCGATCCTCCTGGCCGACGAGCCGACCGGGAACCTCGATTCCAAGACCTCCGAGGAGGTTCTCGCCATCTTCCAGGCGCTGAACGCCCAGGGGAAGACCGTCCTCCTGATCACGCACGAGCCCGACATCGCCCGGCACGCGAAGCGGATCGTTCAGACGAAGGACGGCAAGATCGTCAGCGACGAGACGATCCAGCAGGTGCCTGCCGCCGTGGAGGCCCGGACATGAAGGTCGCGCTGCTTCGCACGGGAAACATCGTCAAGGTCGGCATGCGCTCGATCCTGAGGAACAAGATGCGCTCGTCGCTGACGATGCTCGGGATCGTCATCGGGGTCGGCTGCGTCATCGCGATGAACGCCGTCGGCAGCGGGGCGTCGAAGTCGATCCAGGCGAACATCTCCTCGCTCGGCGCCAATTTCATCATGGTCTTCCCCGGTGCGGTCACGCAGTCGGGGGCGCGCATCTTCGCCGGCGTGTCGTCCCTGACCGATGACGACGCGAAGGCGATCAAGGAAGAATGCCCGTCGGTCGCCTACGTCTCGCCGGGCGTGCGCACGGGGGCCCCGGTCGTCGCCGGCGAGAACAACTGGTCGACCGAGATCTACGGCGCGGACGTCGACTGGACCTTCATCCGGTCCTGGAACGTCTCGAAGGGGTCGTTCTTCTCGGAATCGGAGGTCCGATCCGGGGCGAAGGTCGCGGTCTTGGGCGCCTCGGTCGTCCAGAACCTGTTTCCCGATACCGAGCCGGTCGGCTCCGTCGTCCGGATCAAGAACGTCCCGTTCCGGGTCATCGGCGTCCTCGAGCGCAAAGGCGGCAACATGATGGGGAGCGACCAGGACGACCAGGTGCTCGTCCCGTACACCACGGTGATGAAACGGCTGATGGGCTCGCCGCGCTTGAACCTCGTCCAGGTGGCCGCGAAGTCTCCCGATCAAATCCAACCCGCGATGGACGAGATCCGGGCGCTCCTCCGGCAGCGGCATCGTTTGACCCCGGGCCAGGACGACGACTTCATGCTGCGCTCCCAGGAAGAGATCGCGGCGACCGCGGGGCAGACGACGAAGACCCTTTCCATCCTCCTCGCTTCGGTCGCGGCGATCTCGCTCATCGTCGGCGGCATCGGAATCATGAACATCATGCTGGTGTCGGTCACCGAGCGGACGCGTGAGATCGGCATCCGGATGGCGATCGGCGCGAAGTCGCGCCACGTGCTGGCGCAGTTCCTCCTGGAGGCGGTCACGCTCTCGGTCGCCGGTGGAGCGATCGGCGTAGCACTTGGGGTCGTCGTCTCCCGGCTCATCGCGAAGTTCGCCGGCTGGCCCGTTTCGATCGACCCCGGCTCGGTGGGAATCGCGTTCGGCTTCGCCGCCCTCGTCGGGATCTTCTTCGGCTACTACCCCGCCCGGAAGGCGGCCGCCATGGATCCGATCGAGGCGCTCCGGTACGAGTGACCCGGCGGACCGTCGCATTCGCAAGGAGATGCCCCCGATGAAGCTCGTGAACTTTGCCCTGGTCTTGGCCGCGGTCACTGCCGCGGCCGTCACGTTCGCCGAAGTGTCGGCCGGCGAGAAAGTGGCCCCGATCAACGCCGACAAGAGCGGCGTCGCCCTTCAAAGCTACGACCCGGTCACCTACCTCGAGAAGCAGGCGCCGGAGAAGGGCGCGACCTGGATGTTCGTCTCGGCCGAGAACCGCAAGAAGTTCGCCAAGAACCCCGATTCGTTCGCCCCGCAGTTCGGCGGGTATTGCGCGAAGGCGGTCAGCGAGAACCACATCGCCGACGTGGACCCGCTCGCCTACAAAATCGTCAACGGAAAGCTCTACCTGAACTACGACGCGAAGGTCCAGAAGCTGTGGGAGCAGGACATCCCCGGCCGCATCGCCAACGCCGAGAAGTACTGGCCGAATTTACATTGATCGAGGAACGGGACAGCAACCGAATTCCGAATTCGGTTGCTGTCCCCGACTGCGGAGGATTCTCGATGCGTCGCGCGCTGCTCCCGTTCCTGGTGCTGATCCCCTCCCTGACTGTCGCGGCCGCTCCCGCCGCCCCAACCGCGGCGGCGGCGCTCTGGCCCGACCTGAAGCCGTTCTACGAGGACCTCCACGCCCACCCCGAGCTGTCGTTCCAGGAGACGACGACCGCCGCCAAGTTCGCGGAGCGGCTGCGCGCTCTCGGATTCGAGGTGACGACGGGCGTCGGCAAGACCGGCGTCGTCGGCATCCTCAAGAACGGCGCGGGGCCGACCGTGATGCTGCGCACGGAACTCGACGCGCTCCCGGTCGAGGAGAAGACCGGCCTTTCTTACGCGAGCAAGGCGACGGCGACCGACCCGAACGGAGCCACCATCTCGGTGATGCACGCGTGCGGTCACGACGTCCACATGACCGTCTCGATCGGCTCCGCGACCCTACTCGCACGGAACCGGGGATCCTGGAAGGGCACGCTCATGATCGTCGGTCAGCCCGCCGAAGAGGTCGGCGGCGGCGCCAAGGCGATGCTCGATGCGGGCCTCTTCACGCGCTTTCCGCGCCCGGACGTGGCCCTCGCGGTCCATGACAGCGACCGGCTGGCCGCGGGCCTCGCGGCCATCAAGGCGGGGCCGATGCTCGCGAGCGCGGACTCGGTGGACATCGTCGTGCACGGCAAGGGGGGCCACGGGGCGCGCCCGCATCTGACGGTCGATCCGGTCGTCATCGCCGCCAAGATCGTGCTCAGCCTGCAGACGGTCGTCTCCCGCGAGAACGATCCGTTCGATCCCGCCGTCATCACCGTCGGATCGATTCACGGCGGCACCAAGCACAACATCATCCCCGACGAGGTCCGGATGCAGCTCACCGTCCGCGCCTACAAGCCCGAGGTACGGAAGCGCCTCCTCGCCGGCATCGAGCGGATCGCGCGCGCCGAGGGCGAGGCGGCGGGTGCTCCGAAGCCCCCCGACATCACCGTATCGGACAGCGTCCCCCCGACCCTGAACGACGCCGCGCTGGCGAAGCGCGTCGAGCCGGCGCTCCGGCAAGCCCTGGGGGACGCGCGCGTGCGCGAGGCGATCCCGGTCATGGCGGCCGAGGACTTCTCCTTCTATGGAGAGGCCGGCGTTCCGATCCTGATGATGTCGATCGGGGCCGTGGACCCTGACGTTCTCGCCCGCGCAGAGCGCGACGGCACCGTCCTCCCAGGCCTCCATTCTTCCTTGTTCGCCCCTGTTCCGGAGCCGACGATCACGACCGGAATCGATGCGTTGGTAGCCGCGGCGAAAGAGGAGTTCGGCCGCACGCGCTAGGCGTGCACGCCCGGGGCTTCCTGCCCCGTCGCCTCGACCCATTCCCTGTACCCGCCGAGATAGATCCTCGGGCGCCGGTCACCGTCGTCCGGGTGCAGCTCGAGCACGCGGTTCGACAGCGCCCGCAGGAACGCCCGGTCGTGGGAGACGAAGAGCATCGTGCCTTCGAATCCCGACAGGGCCTGGATGAGCATCTCCTTCGTCTCGATGTCGAGGTGATTGGTCGGCTCGTCGAGAACGAGGAAGTTGGGCGGGTTCAGGAGCATCCGCGCGATCACGAGACGCGTCTTCTCGCCCCCCGAGAGGGCTCGGATCGGCTTGTCCACGTCGTCCCCGGAAAACTGGAACGCCCCGAGAAGTGCGCGCAGCGTCCCCTGGGTCTCGAGCGGGAAATCCCCCTGCATCTGCTCGAAGACCGTGGCGTCGGGATTCAAGAGGTCGGTCGCCTGCTGCGCGAAGTACCCCATCTGGAGCGAGGCTCCGAGTCGTACCGTGCCGGCATCGGGAGCGGCCGCGCCCGCGACCATCTTGAGCAGGGTCGTCTTCCCCGCTCCGTTCCGCCCCATGACGCACCACCGCTCGCCGCGCCGGATCGTGAGGTCGAACCCGTCGTAGATCGATCCCCGGCCGTAGCTCTTCGCGATCCCGGAGAGCATGACGACGTCGTCCCCCGAGCGCGGAGGATTGCGGAAGTCGAAGGTGACGACCTTGCGCCGCCGCGGCGGCTCCAGGGTTTCTATCTTCTCGAGCTTCTTGACGCGGCTCTGGACTTGCGCCGCTTTCGCCGCGTGCGTCTGGAACCGCTCGATGAAGCGCTGCTCCTTCGCGAGCATCGCCTGCTGCCGCGCGTAGGCGGCTTCCCGCTGCGTCTCGCGAAGGGCGCGCTCTTTGACGTAGAAGTCGTAGTCCCCCGAATACGAGATCAGCTCGCCGCCGTCGATCTCCACGA
>JBGQLU010000097.1:0-14892 GCA_041500265.1 Acidobacteriota bacterium
CGGACGCTGAACTTGGCGCTCCGCGGCTTGCCGTGGTGGTTGTTGTGGAGCCCTTCGCCCCCCGTGATCAACGCGATCGACCGGAAGTTCCCCGCCGTATTGTCAAAATTCTTGTACCCGGCGTGGTGGCAAAGCCCGTTGATCGACGACGACAGGACGAAGACGTAGAGGAGTCCGGCCAGGAGAATCGAGAGGATGCCCCACCAACCCAGGAACAGGCAGAGGATGCCGGTTCCCACGAGTAGCCCCGCCCCCCCGAAGTCGAAGGCGTATTTGTCCCAGAAGTCCTGCCTGATGTCCTTGGCGAAGGTGGCCACCGTCTCCGGATTCCGGGCTTCCTTAATGTAATAGAAGACGTTGCCGAATTGGATCGGCAGGAACCCCTCGATCACGGGGCTGTGTGGGTCGCCGGATTCGTCCGTATGCGCGTGGTGCTTGCGGTGGACCGCGACCCACTCCCGGGGGACGATCCCGGTCGTGAGCCAGACGCAGACCCGGAAGACCCACGAGACCACGGGGTTCAAAGTGAGCGCCCGGTGGGTCGCGGCGCGGTGCAAATAGATCGTGGTGCTGAACACCATGATCTGGAGAACGACGACCGAAACGGCGAGCGAGATCAGGAAGGACGTGAGCACGGACACCTCGTCAGAGAAAGTCGAACCGCCTCTAGGATAACGACTTCTGGCCCCAAACGCTCCCCCGGGAAAAAGGATCGGATCGATCCATAATTTTGGCGTTCCCGGAAACGACGAGCCCTCAGAGCTCGTGCCGGATCGCCCACAGGTCGGGGAAGAGCGGCTGGAAAAGGCTCTGCTTCAGGAACTCGACCCCGAGCGATCCCCCCGTCCCCTTCTTGTTCCCGATCGTCCGCTCCACCAGTTTGACATGCCGGTATTTCCATTCCTGGAACCCTTCGTCGAGGTCGGTCATCAGCTCGAAGAGGATCGCCAACTCGGGGCGGGTCCGGTAGAGCCTCAGGAGGCCCGCCTGGATCTCGGCGTCGGGCGCGTGCGGGGCCGCCGCGGGGTTCGAGCGCAGCGCCGGGGGGATCGCCACCCCCTGATGCTCGAGGAAGTCGTACAGGTGGTCGATGAGCGAGCGCTCCGCGAGCCGGCGCGTAAGCGTCGCCTTCGCCTCCGGCGAGGCCGCGTATCGGAGCATCTCGGCGCGCTTGTACCCCATCACGAACTCGAGCTCTCGGAATTGCACCGACTGGAACCCGCTCGCCGTGTCCAGCCGGTCCCGAAAGGCGGAAAACGACATCGGGGTCATCGTCTCGAGGATGTCGAGCTGCCCGACGAGCGTCTTCATGATCGTGCGGACCCGCTTCAACGTGTGGATCGCGCCGTAGAGGTCGTTCGCGCTGAAATCGCGCTTGATCTTGCCGACCTCGTGGAGCACCTCCTTGAACCAGAGCTCGTAGACCTGGTGGATGACGATGAAGAGCATCTCGTCGTGCTGCGGCGGGGTCGAGCGGGGCTCCTGAAGGTCCAAGAGCCGGTCCACGTGCAGGTAGCTTGCGTAGGTGAGGTCGGGCATGGCGTTACCTCGCGGCGACGAGCGCGGCGAGGCCCAGGGCCAAAGCCACGGCGATCGCTCCGGCGATCGTGAAGACGACCCGCCACTGCGCCTTGGCGCGGCGGACCGCATCGGCGTAGGGGGTCCGGCTGAAGGTGACCATGGTGTAGAGCGGAACGAACCGCCCCGGGAAGAGCTCGGCCAGGGTCTTTTCGAACTTCTTCCCGAGGAGGAACACGGTGGAGGCGGTCTTGTCGCGCATCTCGACGAAATTCCCGATCGCGAGATCGGCCAACGCGTCGGTGTGCGGCTTCCTGCGGCGCTCGTATTCGGCGAGCGCGCCGGAGACGTCTCGACCAGAGTCCCTCAAGCACTCGTCGAGGACGATGCAGTCCTCGAAGGCGGCGTTCGCCCCCTGGCCGTAGAACGGCACGATCGCGTGCGCGGCGTCGCCCAGGAGCACGACCCGCGCCTTCCACCGCCACGGCGCGCAGCGGACGGTGACCAGCGATCCCACCGGGTTGTGAACGAAGTCGTCCTCGAGTGTTGTGAGCAGCGGGACGGCATCGGGGAAGACGCGCCCGAAGTAGGCGCGGACCTCTTCCGGAGAGGTGAGGCTCGCGAACGAGTTCGGCCCCTCGAACGGCCAGAAGCAGGTGCAGGTGTAGCTTCCGTCCACGTTCGGCAGCGCGATCATCATGAAGCTCGCGCGCGGCCAGATGTGGAGGGCCCCCCGCTCCAGCCGGAATCCTCCCCACTCGGCGGGCGGAATGCTCAGCTCCTTGTAGCCGTGCGGGAGGTACGACTGGGCGTACTCGAACCGGTCGGTCTTCTGGAGCGCCGCGCGGACCTCCGAATAGGCGCCGTCGGCCCCGATCACGAGGTCCGCCGCGACCCGCTTCGACGTGCCGGTCTCCGCATCCACGAACGTGCACTCCGCGGCGTCGAGATCGACCCCGGCGCAGCGCGCGGCGAAATTCACCGTCACGTTCGGCATCGCCTCGGCGGCCTCGACGAGCAGCCGGTTCAGCCCCGCGCGCGAGACCGAGTGGATCAAGTGGTGCGCCTCGGTCCCGTACGACTGGAACCGGAGCGTTCCGTCCGGCTCGTGGAGCATCCGCCCGCGCATCGGGACCGCGACATCGAGCACCGCGCGATCGAGCCCCACCCGCTCCAAGGCCGCGAGGCCGCGCGTCGAGATCGCGAGGTTGATCGAGCGCCCGCGCCCCGCCGTCCCCTTGCGCGGATCGGGGCGGCGCTCATAGATCGCGACCTCGTGTCCGGCGCGGCCGAGGAAGACCCCCATCAGCGCGCCGCCGAGCCCCGCGCCCACGATCGTGACCCTCTTGGCCGCCGGCATCCCCCCGCCTCCTAACCGGCCAGACCCGCGTCGCCGAGGATCTGCGCGAAGCGCCACACCTCGCGAAACGTGTTGTACAGGGGGACCGGGGCCACGCGCAGCACGTCGGGTGGGCGGAAATCGAGGACGACCCCCGCCGCCTCGAGCGCCGCGCGAGCTTCCTCGGGGCGGTCGAGCACCCGCAGCGACAGCTGGCAGCCCCGCGCGTCGGGGTCGCGCGGCGTGATCACCTCGAGCCGGTTCCCCGCGGTCCGGTCGAGCAGCCATTCGAGGTACCCGGTCAGCACGACCGATTTCCTGCGGAGCGATTCCATCCCGGCTTCCTCGAAGATCTGGAGCGAGGCCCGCAGCGGGGCCATCGCCAGGATCGGGGGGTTCGACAGCTGCCAGCCGTCCGCCCCCGCCCGCGGCACGAACTCGCGCTCCGTGTCCATGTGGAAGCGGGTCCGCGGGTCGTTCCCCCACCACCCCGCCATGCGGGGAAGGTCGACGCGGGCCCCGTGGCGCTCGTGCACGAAGCACCCGGCGATCCCGCCGGGCCCGGCGTTCAGATACTTGTAGGAGCACCACGCGGCGAAGTCCACGTCCCAGTCGTGGAGCTGCAGCGGCACGTTTCCCGCGGCGTGCGCAAGGTCCCACCCCGCCACGCATCCGGCCGCGCGCGCCGCCGCGGTGATCGCGGGGATGTCCAAGAGCTGGCCCGTGTAGTACTGCACCCCAGGGAGCAGGACGAGCGCGATCTCGCCTCCGCGCTCCGCCAGGAGCTCGACGATGTCCTCGGTGCGGAGGTGGCGCTCCCCCTCGCGCGGCGCGACCCGGATCAACGCCTCGTTCGGATCGAAGCCGTGAAGCGCGAGCTGCGACTGCGCCGCGTACGTGTCCGACGGGAACGCGCCGTCCTCGATCAGGATCTTGCGCCGGGACGGGGCCGGACGGTAGAAGGTCGCCATCATCAGGTGGAGGTTCACGGTGAGGCCGTTCATCATCACGACCTCACCGGGAATCGCCCCGACGAGCCGCGCGCCGGTCTCGCGGAAGACCTCGTGGTACGAGTACCAGGGCGTCTTCCCCTTGAAGTGCGCGTCGACCGCGAGAGCCGCCCAGTCGTCGAGCTCTTGCAGGACGAGCTCCCGCGCGGTCTTCGGCATCAGGCCGAGCGAGTTCCCGTTGAAGTAGAGGACCGGCTCCCCGTCGGGGCGCGACGGAATCGCGAAGCGCGCCCGGTGCTTCGCCAGCGGGTCGCGCTCGTCGAGCCGCGCGGCGAATCCCTCGCTTCCTTCGTACAGCGGCATCATCGGCGCGGCCCCATCAACCTGAAAACCGCTCGCGCTCCACCGCGAGGAACTCGATCGCGGTCCCGGAGAGGAGGCGCTCCCGGGTCTTCGCGTCGAGGTCGTCCATCGATTCGATCATGGTCCCCGGGACCGATTCCCCGAGCGGGAACGGATAGTCGGAGCCGAGCGCGATCCGCTCCGCTCCGATGAGCCTCAGGAGGTACCGGAGCGCGTCGGGGTCGTGCACGAGCGAATCGACGTAGAAGCGCCCGAGGTAGTCGCGCGGAGGCACGGTGTTGTCCACCGCGCACAGATCGGGGCGCGAGTCGAACCCGTGCTGGATCCGTCCCACCGTTCCCGGGAACGACCCGCCGCCGTGGGCGAAGGCGATCCGGAGGCTCGGCAAGCGCTCGAGCACCCCACCGAAGATGACGGAGCAGATCGCGAGCGCCGTCTCCGTGGGCATCCCGACGAGCCACGGGAGCCAGTACTTGGTCATCCGGTCCTTCCCGAGGATGTCCCAGGGATGGACGAAGATGCAGGCTCCGAGATCGGCGGCCGCCTCGAAGACCGGGAACAGCTCCGGCTGGTCGAGACTCCAGCCGTTGACGTGCGTGCCGATCTGGACGCCGGCGAGCTTCAGGTCGCGGATGCACCGCTCGAGCTCGTAGATCGCCAGGTCGGTGCTCTGCATCGGAAGCGTTCCGAGCCCGACGAAGCGTGACGGATACTTGGTCACGATCGACGCGACGTGATCGTTGAGGAGGGTGGAGAGATCGAGTCCGTGCTCGGGCTTCGCCCAGTAGTTGAACATCACCGGCACGGTCGAGAGGACCTGCACGTCGACACCGGTGCTCTGGCAGTCCTCGAGCCTGCGGCGGGGATCCCAGCAGTTGTCCTGGATCTCCCGGAAGAGCGCGCCGTCCAGGATCATCCGCGCGCAGCCGGGGGCGTGATGGTCGAGCTGAATGAACCCCGGTGTCCCGTACCGCTCCGTCAGGTCGGGAAGATGCTCGGGCAGGATGTGGGTATGCAGGTCGACCTTGAGCGGCCGGTGCGGAGCGCCGGCGGGCATTCCCCCTAGACCGCCTTGGCGGGCTGCGGCGGCTGCATCACCGTCCCGCACGACTTGCAGGTGCGCTTGGCCTGGTCGGCGAAGAAGCTCTCGATGATCGGCTTCAGCTCCGTCGCGAGGTCCTTGCAGTGGAAGCTCGCGACGTGGAGCTTGGCCCCGCAGTTCTCGCAGAACCAGGTCAGGTGGTCGATCTCCTTTTCGGCGCGCATGCGCTCGACGACCATGCCGATCGTCCCGGCGGGGCGCTGGGGGGAATGCGGGATCCCGGGGGGCAGGAGGAAGATGTCCCCCTCGCGAAGCACGACGTCCTGCGGCTTCCCGCCGTCGATCACCTTGACGACGATCTCCCCTTCGATCTGATAGAAGAGCTCTTCGCCCTCCTCGATGTGGTAGTCCTTCCGCGCGTTCGGCCCACCGACGATCATCACCTGGAATTCCGTGTCCTTCCAGACCATCGCGTTCCCCACGGGGGGCTTCAGCAGATGCCGGTGCTCGTCGATCCAGCGCTTGAGGTTGAAGGCCGCGAGGGCCATGGCGGAATCCTCCTTGAAGAGCGGGAATTGTAACGCGAACGGGGACAGCAACCGAAATTGGCGTCACGTAATTCGGTTGCTGTCCCCGTACATCTTCGGCCTCACCAAAAACCGGAGCACGGCCCCTCCCTCGCGGAGGGCGCTCCACGCGGCGATTTCCGACTCGAATCCGATCAACCCGCCGGTCGGGCAGTCGAGGAATCCCCGGGGCGCGCCGGCGAGAAGCGCGGCGGCCTCCTCGATTCCGGGGCTGTGCGCGACGAGCATCGCGACCTCGACCGACTTCGGCAGCGAGCGCAGCGCCTCGATCCACGCCGCCCCGGAAGCCTCGTAGAGCCCGCGATCCCACCGGATCTCGGGGGAGAGCTTCATCGACTTCGCGGCCAGCTGCGCCGTCTCCTTCGCGCGTTTCGCCGGCGACGCCACGATCGTTCCGGGGAGGAGTTTCATCGCGAGGAGAACCCGGCCCATCCGCGCTGCGTCTTCCTTGCCGCGGGCGGCGAGAGGCCGGTCGAAATCGCGCTGGCCCGGTGCGATCGGCTGGGCTTTCGCGTGGCGCATGAGGACGATGGCCTTCATAAGGCGTGAGAGTACACTTCCCGGCCGCGATCGAGGAACCCCACGATGATCCGCACCGACCGTTCCTTCTCGGACGCCGTCGCCGAGGCGGTCCGCGCCGCGGAGCGCGGCACGATGGCCGAGATCGTCGTCGTCGTGGCGGCGCGGTCGGGGTCCTACCTCGACGTCGCGCTGATCGCGGGGGCCGCGGTCGCGGGGATCGCGCTCGCGGTGGCGATCTTCGCGCCGGCGGTCTTCCATCCCCTGGTCGTGGCGGTCGAGGTGCCGGTCGCGTTCGGTGTCGCGGCCTGGCTCGTTCACCGCAGCCCGGGGCTCCTGTCCTGGCTCGCGCCCCGCGAGCGGGCGCGCGCGCAGGTCGAGCGCGCGGCCGCCGCGCACTTTCTCGCCGAGGCGGTCCACGGGACGAAGGCGCGCAGCGGCCTCCTCGTCTACGTGTCGGTCCTCGAGGAGCACGCCACGCTGGTTCCCGATCTCGGGCTGCAGGGCCGGGTTCCGGCGCCGCTCTGGACGACGGTGCGCTTCGCGGATCGCGGGGACGGCCGGCGCGTGAGGACGACGGACGATCTTCTCCGCGGGATCAAGGCGATCGGCGGGCTGCTTCGAGAGCGCGCCCCCGGAGAGCGCGGCGACGTCAACGAGATGCCGGACGCTCCGCGGATCGTGCCGTGAAGCGTTTTCTGGCCGCCGCCTGCATCGTTGCCGCCTGGGGACCCGCGCTCGCACGGGTCGGCGGAGGGGGCGGCTATTCCGGCGGAGGCCACTCCGGCGGTGGAGGCGGAGGCGGAGGCGGGTTCATCGTCTTCGAGCTGATCCGCCTCCTCCTCTGGCTCGTCTTCAACGAGCCGGTGATCGGCATTCCTCTCGTGATCGTCGTGATCGTGATCGCCCTGCGGTTCGCGCGGTCCGGCGGCCTGCGCTTCGACGTCGGGGAGAACGCGTCGGTCATTTCCGGCCCGCCGTCTTCCGCGGCGTCCGTTTTGCGCCGGGGCCCGGTGAACCTCACCCCCGTCCGGGCGACCGATCCGTTCTTCTCCGAGCCGCTGTTCGTGGACTTCGCCCAGCTCGTCTACGCCCGCGCGCACGAGATGCGCGGGACGGGGCGCCGCGAGCCTCTGTCGCCATGGATGGCGCCGGAGGCGATCGACAAGCTCTTCGCCGATCGCGCCGACCTGGAGTCGGTCGGCGAGGTGATCTTCGGCGCGACGAGGATCGCGCAGGCCGCAACGGAGGGAGGGTTCGTCCTCCTCGACGTGGCGTTCGAAGCGAACGTCGGGGAGCTCCGCCGGGGCGTCCACCAGCAGGTCCTCTGCGACGAGCGCTGGACCTTCCGCCGGAAGGCGGGGGTGCGCTCTCCCGGCCCCGAGAGAATGCGCGCCCTCTCCTGCCCGGGGTGCGGATCGACCCTCGAGCCGAAAACCGACGGCACCTGCCCGAGCTGCGGGGGGGCCCGGCGCGGCGGCCTCGCGCAGTGGGAGGTCGCGCGCATCCCCTATGCCGACCGGCACCCGCTGACCGCCCCCGAGCTCCCTCCCGCCGGAGGGGTGGAATCCGGAACCGAGCTGCCGACCGTCTTCGATCCGCGCCTTCAGGCGCAGAAGCGCGCGTTCGAGGGGAAGCACTCCGATCACGCGTGGCCCGCCTTCGAAGACAAGGCGCGCGCGATGTTCCTGACGCTTCAAAAGGCGTGGTCGACGCAGGAATGGGAAGGCGCCCGCCCGTTCGAGACCGACGCCCTCTACCAGACCCACCGCTTCTGGCTCGAGCGGTACCGCGCCTTCGGCCTCGTGAACCGGATCGAGCAGGCCGAGGTGCAGAAGGTCGTGCTCGTGAAGCTCGACGCCGACGCGTTCTACGAAGCGATCACCGTCCGGATCTTCGCCCGCGCCCTCGACTGGACGGAGGACAAGGACGGGAAGGTCGTCTCCGGCAACAAGTCGGAGGCGACGATCTTCTCGGAGTACTGGACGCTGCTGCGGGCCCACGATCGGGCCGCCGCGGTGGCGCCGGCCACGCCCCGCTCCTGCCCCGCCTGCGCGGCCAAGCTCGACGATGTCGGGCAGGCCGCCGTCTGCCCCTACTGTGGCAGCAAGCTCGACCTCGGGACGTTCGACTGGGTCGTCTCGCGGATCGAGCAGGACGACGCCTACGGAGGCTGAATCAGAGGGGCCCCAACTTGACCCGCTGCCCGGCGATCAGCTCGGCGAGGGGGTAGAACGTCCCGCGCCACGTCACCCCTCCGTCCCGCAGGCAGCGCCACGCCGAGCGCACGACGAACGTGCCGAGGATCGCCGCCCCGAGCGGAGCGATAAGGAACGGAACGATCGAGCGCCGGGTCCGCGCGGCCAGCATGGCGCCGCTCGCCACGACGAGGGCCAACGCCGCGGCCCCCACGGCGGGAACCCAGGGGCGCGGCCGCGCCACGAGCGCGATCAGAGGAGCCGGGAGGAATAGCGCCCCGCCGGCCAGGATCGCGACGAGACGCGTGAGCCGGTACCGGCAGAAGGCCCCGAACATGTTCTTCTCGAGCCCCCGGGCCATGGCGCCGAGCGAGCCGTACCAGTCGATGCGGATGTCGTCCAATCCGATCGCGAAGGCGGCGCGGCCTCCGGCGGTCTTCATCATCAGGCCGAGGCCCACGTCGTCCAGCACCTCGAGCCGGAGCCATTCCCAGCCGGGGGTCCTGTCGAACGCCTCCCGCCTCACCAGATTGAACGCGCCGACGCCGACGTAGGCGCTCGATCCCGGCCGCCCGACGTCGGCCGCCCTCGTGCCGAACAGGAACGCCGTCGCGAACGCCGCCCCCACGGCGTCGTGCAGAGGATCGGAGGAGAGGAGCTCGGGCGCGACAGCGAGATGGTCGAGCCGCTCGGCGACCGCGTGCGCGATCGCCCGCCGGAGCGCCCCCGGGGCGAAGTGGACGTCGGCGTCGGTGTAGAGGAGGAACGCGCCGCTGGCGATCGCGGTCGCGCGGTGCATCGCGTGGACCTTCCCGAGCCAGCCCGGCGGGAGCTCCGTCACGTGCACGACCCGGAGACGCGGATCGCGCTCCGCCGCGGCGTCCGCGATCCGCCCGGTCGCGTCCTTGGACCGGTCGTCCACCAGCACGATCTCGAGATCCGGATAGTCCTGAGCCAGAAGGGTCGCAAGCGCCGGCCCGATCGTCGCCTCCTCGTCGCAGGCCGCCACGACGACCGACAGTCGTGGCCAGACGCCGGGGTCCGGCGCGCGGAGATCGCCGAGGCGCCGGACGCGGACGGCGTTTCGAAGCCCGACGATCGCGGCGGCGCACCAGCCGATCGAGACGAGCCCGCCCCAGATCGCGAAGAGCATCGCGGTCACGACGCCTTCCGCCGCAACACGATGCGAAGGGCCTCCGGCGGGCAGAACAACCGGATCGGAATGCCGGAGGCGCCCAGCCCGCGGCTGACGACCACCTGTCCGCCTCCGGCCTCGTAATGCCCCTCGTCGAGCCGGTAGCGGCTCATGCGGACGAGCACCGGGCGGCGCGGGATCCGGACCTGGCCGCCGTGCGTGTGCCCCGAGATGCAGAGAGCGACGCCGCGCGCGGTCGCGTCGAAGAACGCATCGGGGTTGTGCGAGGCGAGCAGGACCGGCGCCCCCGGCGCCGCCGCGGTCGCAGCCAGAACGGCGCGCGGAAGATCCGGCCGCCCGAAGTTCCAGTCGTCGATCCCCGCGAGCGCGAGCGCGGCACCGCCGCGCTCGATCGCCACCGCGTCGTTGTCGAGAAGGCGCACGCCGCATCGTTCGTAGAACGCAGTGAGCCCGGGGAGGTCCCGGGTGTAGTGGTCGTGATTCCCGAGCACGGCGAAGACTCCGAGGGGAGCCCGGAGCGCCGCCACCGCCTCGGCATGCGGGAGGACCTCGCCGACGTTCGACGTCGCGAGATCGCCGCCGTGGATGACGACGTCCGCGCCGAGCGTCGCCAGCTTCGCGAAGGCGCGCGCGAGGGCGCCTGGCGACAGGAACGGCCCGGCGTGGACGTCCGACACGAACAGCAGGCTCGTCCCCTCGAACGCCTGGGGGAGCCCCGCGATCCCGATCTCGACGTCCGCCACCGTCAGGTGAGCATCCAGGATCGGTCCATAGATCCGGTCGATCCCCGGGATCCGCCACCAGACGCTCCGGGAGAGCGCCAGGCTCGCTTTCCGCTCGAGCCGGCGGAACCACCCGCTCTTCGGGTCGAAGTGCGGGCGCGGCACCGGCAACGCGGGGTGGGGGGCCCCGAGGTGGACGTGAGGGAGCCCGGGATGCGCCACGGGACGCGGTGGATCGAGAGTGCGCCGGCGCATCGGCGCTATTATCCCCGGATCGCACCACCCCCCCGGTGGAAGGAGGTTTCGTGGCGACGATCCTGCAGCCGTCCGCCGACAACATCCGGCGCGCCGCCGAGGCTTTGCGCCGGGGCGAGCTGGTCGGGATGCCGACGGAGACGGTCTACGGCCTCGCGGCGAACGCCTTCGACGCCGCCGCGGTCGCGCGGATCTTCGCGGCCAAGGACCGCCCGAGCTTCGACCCGCTGATCGTCCACGTGGTCCGTCCGCCGGGGCCGCTCGAGCGCGAGGTCCTCTCGGGGCTCCACGACCTCGGCCTCGTGGACGTCGCGCGCCTCCCTCAGCTCGCCCGCGAGCGGGCGGACGTCCTCCTGCGCCGGTTCTGGCCGGGGCCGCTCACGCTCGTGCTGCCGCGGGGGCCGAAGGTTCCCGACCTCGTGACCAGCGGGCTCGACACGATCGCGATCCGGATGCCGTCTCACCCGGTCGCGCAGGCCCTCCTCAAGGCGTGCGGGCTGCCGCTCGCCGCCCCGAGCGCGAACCGCTTCGGGCGAATCAGCCCCACGACCGCCTCCCACGTGGTCGAGGAGCTGGGTGACCGCCTGGCGCTCGTGCTCGACGGCGGAGCCTGCGAAGTGGGGGTCGAGTCTTCGGTCGTCGCGATCGCCTCTGACGGGACTCTCTCGCTCCTGCGCCCGGGCGGAACGCCGATCGAGGCGATCGAGGAGAGCGCCTCCGTGCGCCTCGCGCGCGTGGCCCGCGACACCGAGCCGGGCGCGCCCCTCGCGTCTCCCGGGATGATGCCGTCGCACTACGCCCCGCGGACGCCGCTGGCGCTCGCCCCCGGTCCGGCCTCCCTTCCCCCCGGCGCGACGCGCGCGGCGGTGATCGGCGTCTTCGCGAGCCCGGCCGAGGCCCGCGCCGCGGCCCTGCGCGTCGAGGCGCGCTACCGGGTACCCGTGCTCTTGCGCGCCCTGACCGAGAGCAACGACCTCGAGGAATCGGCGCGCAACCTCTTCACGATGCTGCGCGAGCTGGACGCCGGAGACGTCGGCCTGATCGTGGCGGTGCCGCCGGCCGGCCACGAAGGACTGGCGCTGGCGATCGCGGATCGGCTGACGCGCGCCGCGCACTGATGCCGGAGCTCCCGGACGTCGACGTCTACGTCGCGGCGCTCCGCGCGCGGGTGACCGGCGCGACCCTCCTCGGGATCCGCATCGCGAACCCCTTCCTCCTCCGCTCGGTGGCGCCGCCGCCGGCGGAGGCGGCGGGCCTCCGGGTCGCGGAGGTACGCCGTCTCGGCAAGCGCATCGTCATCGGCCTCGACGGGGGTCTCTTCCTCGTCGTGCACCTGATGATCGCCGGGCGGCTCCACTGGAAGCCGAAGGGAGCGAAGCTCGGCGGGAAGCTCGGCCTGGCCGCGTTCGATTTCTCGACGGGAACGATGACGCTGACCGAGGCGGGCTCGAAGCGGCGGGCTTCACTCCACCTCGTGCGCGGAGAGGCGGCGCTCCGGGCGCTCGACCGGGGCGGGATCGAGGTTCTGGACGTCGAGCTCCCGGCGTTTCGCGACGCGCTCGTCCGCGAGAACCGCACGTTGAAGCGCGCGTTGACCGACCCCTCGATCCTGAGCGGGATCGGAAACGCGTACTCCGACGAGATCCTCCACGCGGCGCGCCTCTCCCCCGCGCAGCTGACTCGAAACCTCGACGACGCCGAGCTGGCGCGATTGCTCGATGCGACGCGCCGGACGTTGATGGCGTGGCGGGATCGCCTGGCGGCCGAGGCGGGAGACGGGTTCCCCGAGAAGGTCACGGCGTTCCGTCCCGGGATGGCGGTGCACGGCCGCTTCCGGCAGCCCTGCCCGGTCTGCGGGGCGCCGGTGCAACGGATCGTCTACGCCGACAACGAGGCGAACTACTGCGCGCGTTGCCAGACGGGCGGGCGCCTTCTCGCCGACCGCGCGCTGTCGCGCCTCCTGGGCAAGGACTGGCCTCGGACCTTGGAGGAGCTCGAGCCGCGCTGAGGCGGCCCTACTTGGCCGCCGCCGCCCCGCTCCCCTGGAGCACGTCGATCCCCTGGCGGAAGACGATGTCGGTGGCGATGTCCGCCGTCCTCAAGCGCTCGAGGTCGGCCTTGAGCGTTGCGTCCATTTCCCCCTTCTTGGGAAGGAACCGGACGACGCCGTCGTAGTCGCCGTCCCCCTGGAGCTTCAGGATCTTCTCCGACAGCGCGTTCATCGCCGCCTGCATCTTCGCGAAGTCCACGCGGTAGGTCCCGCTCGCCGCGTCCCGCGTGAACGCCCCCATCTGCTGGAAGAAGGCGAACTGCGCGAGGTTCGAGCGCCCATGGGCCTCGGTCGCTCCGAAGCGGACCGAGCGGAAGATCCCGGCCAGGTAGGTCACGAAATTGTCCATGAGATCGGCGTCGCCGAGCTCGCCCTTGTCCTTCAGCTTCGCGACCATATAGAGCCCGAGGATGTCGGCCTTCCCCTCCTCGAGCGCGCCGGCCTGCTCCTTGAGCGCCTCGCGGACCGAGCCCTTTCCGTTGATCGTGGCCTTGATGCCGAGACCGTGGGCGACCTCGTGAAACATCACGTTCTCGAAGAAGCTGTCGAACTTGACGTGGGCGCGCTGGTCGGCGGCGATCAGGTGGCCGGCGATCGGCATCAGGATCTGGTCGAACTTCGCCCGCATGGCGTTCTTGAGCTGGAGGCGGCGGGTCCCCTTCTTGAGCTGGACCTCCTCGTCGTTCGGGAGGTTGATGGCGATCGTCTTCGAGCCGGCATTGCAATCGCCGGCGTAGAAGACCGCGTCGTACGCGTTGAGATCGGAGTCGGTCCCCGGCTTCTCCTTCTTGTAGGCGTCGGGTACCGGGAGCCCGCGCTGCAGCTCCGGCAGGAACTTCGCGTACTTGGCCAGGCGCGCGCTCCAGTCGCGGTCCTTGATCAGGACATACCCCTCGTGCGTGTTCTTGATTCCGAACAGCGCGTCCTCGTAGTTCTCGATCGGACCGATGACCATGTCGACGCCGTTGGTCTTCATGTCCATCCACGCGAGATCGCTCGGCCGGTAGTCGTCGTCCAGGAGCGCCCGGGCGCGCAGCTCGAGATAGGAGCGCAGTCCGGCGTCCTCGGCGAGGGCGGCGGCTTGGGTCAGCTTGGCGGCGGCGCTCTTGACCTCCGCGGCGAAGGCCTCGTGGTACGGAACCGCGACGAGGCTTCCCGCGGGACCGCGCTTCACGACGGTGTACGGGCTCTTGAGCGAAGCACCCTTGTCCGCCGCCGCGGCGCAGGCCTTCTCGAACTCTTCCTTGGTCATGTCCGGCGGGTAGTACCCGGCCCCTTTCGGCTTCTCGCCGGCGCCGGCTACGAACGGGGCGTTCGCCTGGAGGCGATCCCACGGGCCGTAGTTGATCCCGGC
The DNA here is from genome assembly GCA_041500265.1 of Acidobacteriota bacterium. Lineage (GTDB taxonomy): Bacteria > Acidobacteriota > Polarisedimenticolia > Polarisedimenticolales > DASRJG01 > DASRJG01. The sequence goes on from JBGQLU010000097.1 coordinate 14,054, forward strand.
GAAGCGCTTCGACTCGGGATCCGGGATCGAGGCGAGGAGCTTCTCCTTGTCGCCGTACCCTTCGCGCCAGAAGATCGCGTCCATGTCGCGGGCGGCATCGATCAAGAGCGGGATCATCGCTCGCTCCTTCTCGGAGAGCTTGCCGTAGAGGTCCGAGGTCAGGGAGACCTCGACGTACGTGGTGCGCGTCGGCGTCATCGGCTTCGCCTCCTCCACCGTTCCGGCAGCCTTGGCCGGGGCCTCGGCCGAGCCCGTGCACGACGCCATCGAGATCGCGGCCAGAACCGCCCCACCGCAGAGAATCGCTCGCATCGTCGCCTCCATCGGGATCGACCCGTGTTCGGTCGTTCATGCTAGCAGCCACCACGGTGGCCGCGAGGTTGTTGACGCTTGCTCCCTCGCCGGAGACGATCGGGAGATTGCAGGCAGGAATTGCGTGCGTTGCGACGCCGCTACGGCCGGATAGCGCCGTCGTCCCCTTCGAGATGGACGCACGTCCATCGCGTCCATCGACGGACGCGGCCCCGAGTGCGCTAAGGTTCGCACCATCAGTGTTTTGCACGAGTCGGCGCGCCGATGAACCAACAACCTCGCGGCCACCGTGGTCCGAACCGGGGCACAATGGGCGACTCAGGAGGCCCGCATGACTCGACGCACTCTTCCGTTCGCCCTCGCCGCCCTGGTCGTCGCTCTTGCTGCCGCGTCTCGGGCGGGCGCGGTCGAATCCGGCGACACCCTCCCTCCCAACATGACGACGTACTTTTTCGGCGTCCTGGTCAAAGGGCCGAAGTGGTCTCCGGAGGAGACCCCCGAGCGGGCTGCGATCATGGAGGGCCACC
>JBGQLU010000098.1:0-14604 GCA_041500265.1 Acidobacteriota bacterium
CGCCCCGCGGCGCTAGTCGGGGTCGCCGAACGGGCCAGCGGCGGTTGCTATACTGCCGGGTTCGAGGGCCTCGTTCCGCCATGAAGTCCAGTCGTATCCGTAACTTCAGCATCATCGCGCACATCGACCACGGGAAGACGACCCTCTCCGACCGGCTCCTCCAGACGACGGGCGCGGTGGCGCTCCGGGACATGACCGAGCAGATGCTCGACGCCATGGACCTGGAGCGCGAGCGCGGGATCACGATCAAGGCGCACTCGGTCACCCTGGGGTACAAGGCCAAGGACGGCGAGACCTACATCCTCAACCTGATCGACACGCCGGGGCACGTCGATTTCAATTACGAGGTCTCCCGCTCGCTCGCGGCGTGCGAGGGGGCGCTCCTCGTCGTGGACGCGAGCCAGGGGGTCGAAGCCCAAACGCTCGCGAACACCTACATGGCGGTGGATGGGAAGCTCGAGGTGATCCCGATCCTGAACAAGATCGACCTGCCCGGCGCCGAGCCCGAAAAGGTCAAGGAGCAGATCGAGAACATCATCGGGATCGATACCGCCCACACGATCGCGGCCTCGGCCAAGGAAGGGATCGGCATCGACGAGATCCTGGAGGCGATCGTCACGCTGATTCCGCCGCCGGCGGGATCGTACGAGGCGCCGCCCAAGGCGCTGATCTTCGATTCCTGGTACGACCCCTACCGCGGCGTCGTCATGCTGGTGCGCGTGGTGGATGGGACGTTCACCAAGCGGATGCGCATTCGCATGATGATCACCGGGGGCTCGTACGACATCGAGGACATGGGGGTGTTCTCGCCGAAGGCCGAGCCGCGCGACACCCTGTCGGTCGGCGAGGTCGGCTTCGTCATCGCGAACATCAAGGTGATCAGCGACTGCCAGATCGGCGACACGATCACCGACGAGAAGAACCCGACCACCGTCCCGTTCCCCGGCTTCCGCGAGGTCAAGCCGATGGTCTTCGCGGGGCTCTACCCGACCGACGCGGCGCAGTACGAAGACTTCCGCGACGCGATGGAGAAGCTGCGGCTGAACGATTCCTCGTTCAGCTACGAACCCGAGAATTCGAACGCGCTGGGGTTCGGTTTCCGGTGCGGCTTCCTGGGCCTCCTCCACATGGAGATCGTGCAGGAGCGCCTCGAGCGGGAGTTCAACCTCGACCTGATCACGACGGCGCCGGGGGTGTCGTACCGGGTGAAGACGACGAAGGGTGAGATCCTCGAGGTCCACAACCCCTCGAAGCTCCCGCCCCAGGTGAACATCGAGACGATCGAGGAGCCGATCATCACCGCGATGATCATCACCCCTCCCGAGTACCTCGGGAACATCATGAAGCTGTGCGACGAGCGGCGCGGGGTGCAGAACAAGGTCAGCTATCTCTCGAAGACGCGCGTCCTCCTCGAATACGACATGCCGCTCAACGAGGTCGTGCTGGACTTCTTCGACAAACTGAAATCCGGCTCGCGCGGCTACGCCTCGCTCGACTACCACCTCGCCGGCTATCGCGAGGACAAGCTGGTCAAGATGGATCTTCTCGTGAACGGCGAGCCGGTGGATGCGCTCTCGATCATCTGCCACCGCGAGAAATCGGAGATCAAGGGCAGGGCGCTCGCCGCGAAGATGAAGGAGCTGATCCCCCGCCAGCTCTTCGAGGTCGTGATCCAGGCCGCCATCGGCGGCAAGATCCTCTGCCGCGAGACCGTCAAGGCGATGGGAAAGAACGTGCTCGCCAAGTGCTACGGCGGCGACATCTCTCGAAAGCGCAAGCTCTTGGAGAAGCAGAAGGAAGGGAAGAAGCGGATGAAGCGCGTCGGCCGCGTGGACATCCCACAAGAGGCCTTCCTTGCGATCCTGCGGGTCGACTGACCCTCTAAGGACACGCCGCGACGACGCGCTCCACGTTTCCCGAGGTCTTCCCCGCGCTTCCGATCCCGCACGCGTTCCCGGCGCGCACCAGATAGTAGAAGCCCCGGGCAGGAGTTGTCGTATCCGTGGAGCTCCTGTCGGAGCCGTCCCGGCTTTCGACGCAGGCCGAGGCCCCGACGAAATCCGAGGGTGAGGTCGAACGGACGGTGTCGTAGAGCGGAAGCGTTCCCCCGGGCGACGCCGGAGCCTGCCAGCTCAACGTGGCGTTGGTTCCGCTCTTCGAAAGGGTGAGCGAGTTGACCTCTCCGGGGATCGCCCATGTGCTCGCGTCGGCCGGCGCGCAATCCGAGGAGTCGGCGACGCCGTCGTGGTCCGCATCGAGAACGAGCGCCATCGCCCAGGGCTCGTGATCGTACGGCTGCCCGATCGCGCCGTTCCCGTTCGCGGCGAAGTAGAGGCGGCCTCCGGAGGTCACGAGGTTCGTGGGATCGGAGGACGCGCCGCCCGGAGCGATGTCCGCGACCATCACGGTGCCGGCCACGGTCCCGTCGCTCGTCCAGAGCTCCTGCCCGTTGATCCCGTCGGAAGCGGCGAAGTAGAGCACGCCGCCGACATCGACCAGGGCGGTGGGGTTCGAGGCACCGAGGCCCGGCTGGATGTCCTTGACCATATACGTTCCCACGCTCGTTCCGTCGCTCGTCCACAGCTCACGGCCGGCGACGCCGTCGTCCGCGGTGAAGTAGAGCCTTCCTCCCGAGACGGTGAGGAGCCTCGGGCTCGACGCCGCCGCGCCGGGGCGGATGTCCTTGACGAGATACGTTCCGGCGGTCGTCCCGTCGCTCTTCCAGAGCTCGGTCCCCACGACACCGTCGGAGGCGGTGAAGAAGAGGGTGCCGTTGACGTCGGTCAGGATCGACGGTGTCGAATCCCCCGTGCCGGGGCGGATGTCCTTCACCAGCGCGGTCCCGGCGTCGGTGCCGTCGCTCTTCCACAGCTCGCGCCCGGAAGCATTCGTGTAGGCGCTCAGGAAGAGCGTGCCGCCGGAGACGGTCAGGAGATCGCACCCCGAGGACACGGTGCCGGCGTTGATGTCCTTCACGCGAACCGTTCCCGCGGCGGTTCCGTCGCTCTTCCAGAGCTCGGTCCCGGTCGTTCCGTCGTCGGCGCTGAAGTAGAGGGCGTTGCCGAACACCGCGAATGCGAACGGGACCGAGGACGCGGCCCCCGGGTTGATGTCCTTGATCGACACCGTGCCGGCCGAGGTCCCGTCGCTCTTCCACAGCTCGGTCCCGGTCGTGCCGTCGGTGGCGCTGAAGTAGAGGGTTGTTCCCATGGACTTCAGGTGATCGGGCGTCGAAGCGCCCGCCCCCGGTGCTATGTCCTTGACGCGGGAGGTCCCGCCGGTGGTGCCGTCGGTGCGCCACAGCTCGCGCCCGGAGACACCGTCGTCCGCGCTGAAGAGCGTCGTCGTCGCGGGGCGCGCGGGGAGGTCGGGCCCGCCCGCCGCGGCGCCGGGATCGACGTCGTCGACCAGGACGGTCCCCGCCGTCGTGCCGTCGCTCGTCCAGAGCTCCGCCCCGTGGATTCCGTCGTCGGCGGAAAAGAGGAGCCCGCTCGACGCGTCTATCGGAGCGCGCATCGCGCTGTCGATCGTTCCGCCGTTGAGGTCGACGACGAGCGTCGTGCCGGAAGCGCTGCCGTCGCTCCGCCACAGCTCGCGGCCGTGTGTTCCGTCGTCGGCGCTGAAGTACAACGCCCCGGCGATCGCCGCGAGCGCCGCCGGAGACGACGCCGCGAAGCCCGGAGCGATATCCTTGACGCGAACGGCTCCGGCCGACGTCCCATCGCTCTTCCACAGCTCCTGGCCGCTCGCGCCGTCGTCGGCGCGGAAGAAGAGGACCCCCGAGACGTCGGTGAGCAGGACCGGAAGCGCGTCGGTGATTCCCGGGGCGATGTCCTTGACCAGAAGCGTCCCTGCCGAGGTGCCGTCGCTCTTCCAGAGCTCGGCTCCCGTGGAACCGTCGTCCGCCATGAAGTAGAGCTTGGTTCCCGAAACCACGAGACTCCCTGGCGCCGATCCGGTCGCCCCGCTTTGAATGTCCTTGACCATCACGGTACCGGCCGTCGTGCCGTCGGACTTCCAGAGCTCTTCCCCCTTGCTTCCGTCGTCGGCGTCGAAGTAGACGGATGTTCCGAAGACGGTCAGGTCGGTGGGCGAGGATCCGACCGCCCCTCCCTGGATGTCCTTGATCAACACGGTGCCGCCGGCCGTTCCGTCCGATTTCCAGAGCTCCGGTCCGTGCGAGCCATCGTCGGCGCGGAAGAGCAGCGTCGTCCCCAGGACGGTCAGCTCCGCGGGGCCGGACGCGCCGGTTCCCGCGCGGATGTCCTTGACGAGCGTCGTGCCCGTACCGCTTCCATCGCTCTTCCAAAGCTCCCGCCCCGAGGTCCCGTCGTCGGCGCTGAAGTAGAGCTGCCCCTGATAGGCGGCCATCGAGGCCGGCCCCGACGACGTCGTTCCGGCGCGAATGTCCTTGACCAGCAGGGTCCCCGCATCGGTGCCGTCGCTCTTCCAAAGCTCGCGCCCCTCGGCGGAGGTGGCGGCGCTGAAGTAGAGCGTTCCTCCCACGACCGTGAAGTTCTGCGGAGCCGAGGCTGTCGAGCCCGGAGCGATGTCCTTCACCCGATACGTGCCCGCGTTCGTGCCGTCGGTGCGCCAGAGCTCCATCCCCGACACCCCGTCGTCGGCGGCGAAGAAGACGACTCCACCGACTCGGGTCAGCGACTGAGGATTCGACGACGCCGATCCCGGGGAGACGTCCTTGACGAGGACCGTTCCCGCGGCCGTCCCGTTGGTCTTCCAGAGCTCGCAACCCGTGAACGGATCGCACGCGTTGAAGACGGCCGTGCCGGACAAATCGACGAACCCGGCCGGCGTGGAGGAACCCACGGTCACGGTGGTTCGGATGTTCCTGACCAGGTAGGGAGCCGCGGACGCCGGAGCCGCGCCGAAGGCCGCGAGCAGCCCCAATCCCCAGCCGATGATCGTTCGCCGCCGCATCGTTCCCTCGACACAAAGGAGGGGAGCCCGATGGCTCCCCTCCACACACGCTAGGAGCCGTACTCGTCTACTTGAAGTTCTTGATGACCCAGCCTTCGACCTGACCGTCGGGGTTGATGCCCTGACCCGCGAGGGTGTTGCCGTCGGCCGAAATCGCCGTCGGGATCGTGCCGGTCCAGCCCGCCGCCATATGCTTCTTGGCGAGGTAATCGCTCATCCAGGTCAGCTTGCCCTTGCTGAAGAGCCAGCCCTTCGGCGTCCCCTGCGGGTCGCGCCCGATGCCGATCACCATCGAACCGTCGTCGCTGGCCGCGATCGCGACCACGTTGTTCTTGTAGATCGGGCCCGTGCTGATCGTGGTGTAGCCGCCCTTCGCGTTCCACACCCACGCATCGCTGGAGCCATAGGGGTAGCTGCTGCCGCACATCGCGGTGCCGTCGAAGTTGATCCACTGAACCTCTCCGACGTTCTCCCCTGAAGCGGTCAGCACGGGCGATTCCACGCCGTCGATCCACTTCGCGCCCTGGCGTTGGCCGAATTCGTCGTCCTGCCAGCCGATGATGACGTGCCCGTCGCCGGAGATTCCGTTGGCCCGGGTCGCTCGATTATCGACCAAGCTCCCGAGATCGGTCGCGGGGCCGCCGCCCACGAGGTCCCACGAGCCGGCGTGCGCACGGCACTGCTGGGCGAGCCATGCGAGGCCGACCGCCGTGTGCCCGTAATAGTCGACTCCCCAGGAGCTGCTGAGGGAGGCGTCGCACGAGACCGCGCCGGGAACGGAGCCGAGCGAAAGCCAGTCCTCGCCCCCGAGCCACTTGGCCGCCACTTGCTTGTCGTTCTCGTCCATCGTGCAGCCCGCGATCGTGCTGCCGTCCCCCGAGATGCTGAACGTACCGGCGCCGCAACCGCCGCCGATCGTCACCAGGCCCTCGGCCTCGGTGTAGTAGAAGCCGGGAGCGCCGAAATAAGCGGTGCCCACGATCTTCGATCCGTCGGCGGTCATGCTCATCGGCACGAACCCCACTTGGCCGAAGTTCTTGAACTCGATCTTGCCGCCGGCCAACGCCGCGGTGCTCGCCATCGCGACGGCCAGACCCGCCACCCCCGCTCCCTTCAGAATCCTCTGCATCGTCATTCGGTTCTCCTTCTTGCCCCAGATCGCCCGGAGCGTAGCTCGGGCGATCAGTCGCCCTGTGAATCGAGGCGGACCGGCGCCTCTGGGTTGACATGAACACTCGGCGTCCCGCGACGGTCCGAGAGCAGCTCGCCGATCACGCGATGCAGCTCTTCCGAGACGTCCGCTTTCGCCACGAACCCGTCGGCGCCCGCCGCCCAGGCTTCCTGGCGCGCGACCTGGGTGGCGTGAAAGGTCAGGATCACGACGAGCGGCGCGTCGGCCCTGGACTTGATCCGTCGCGTGGCTTCGAGCCCGTCCATTCCGGGCATCGCGACATCCATCAGCACGAGATCGGGATGCAGACGTTCGACGGCGGTGAGGGCCTCGTCCCCCGACCGCGCGGTGCCGGCGAGCCGGAGCCCCGGCTGCGCCGTCACCCAGCCGCAGACGCCCAGGAGGAACTCCTCGCTGTCGTCCACCACCAGGACCTGCACCGCCATCATCGAGTCATCCCCCGCGTCGCGTTCCGGAATGCGGTTCGCGCGACGCCCGTGATGGTGCCGTCACGGGCGAGGGGCGACCATCGGGGAAACCCCGAGACCGGGGAGAAAGACCCCTGAGATCTTGGGAAAGGCGGGCTTTTCGGTCAGCTCTCGCTGGAGACGATCCCCGCCCGGATGGCGAACCGGACGAGTCCGGGGACGTCGTGGATGTTGAGGCGCTCCATCAGCTGCGCGCGGTGGGTTTCCACCGTCTTCACGCTGACGTCCAAGGCGGACGCGATCTGCTTGGTCGATCGCCCCTCGGCGACGAGCTGCAGGATTTCCCTCTGGCGCGCGGTCAGCGCCGCGAGCGGATCCGGCGGGGGCTCGGCGCCCCGGAGGAACCCTTCGACCACCTGCTTCGAGATCGCGGGGCTCAGGTAGGACTCGCCGCGAGCGACCGCGCGTATCGCCACCTCGAGCTCGGCGGCCGCCGAGTCCTTCAGCAGATAGCCGGCCACGCCGACCCGGAGGGCTTGCGCGACGTAGGCGGGCGCCGCGTGCATCGAGAGGACGAGAATCCGCGTCCTGGGAGAGACCGCCACCGCGCGGGTCGCCACCTCGAGGCCGTTCAGGCCGGGCATCGTGATGTCCAGGAGCGCGACGTCGGGGCGGTGGGTCTCGATGAGCTCGAGCGCCTCGCGCCCGTCACCGGTCTCGGCGACAACCGAGACCTCGGCGATGCCGTCGAGAAGAGCGCGCACACCCGCCCGGACCAGCGTGTGGTCGTCGGCGAGCAGGACGCGCATCGGACCCCCCTCAGTCCCTCAAAGGTACGGAGATCCGAACGGCCGCGCCATGTCCGGGGGTCGAGTCGATCGTCGCCTCCCCGCCGAGCCCCTGGACCCGCTCCAGGATGCCGAGGAGTCCGAGGTGCGCTCCTCCGGCCGCCCGTTCGAGCGCAGTCCGGACGTCGAAACCGGCGCCGTCGTCCCGGATCTCGACGGCGATCGACGGCCGGGACGCCTCTCCGCGCGCTCGGATCTCGATGCGCACGCTGCGCGCTCCCGCGTGTCGCAGGACGTTCGTCAGCGATTCCTGGACGACCCGGAACACCACGATCTCGATTTCGGCCGGGGTACCCGGAGGAAGGGGATCGGCCGCGACCTCGATCTCGAGCCCCGAGCGCTGCGCGACCGCCTCCACGTACCCGCGCAAGGCGGGCACGAGTCCGAGCTCGTCCAAGAGCGGCGGCCGCAGGTCCAGGGAGAGCGCCCGGACATGTTCGATCATTCGATTGACGAGCTCCACCGTGTCCACGATTCGCTTCGCCCGCTTCTCCGGATCCGCGAGGCCGGCCAGAAGCTGCATGTTGATCTTCGCGGCGGTCAGGGCCTGCCCCATCTCGTCGTGCAACTCGCGGGCGATGTGCTTGCGCTCGTCCTCCTTGGCGGCCTCGAGGCGGCGGGTCAGGCCACGCAAACGGTCGTAGGCGGCCTGAAGCTCTTCCTGGAGCCCGACGAGGTGCCGATTCCTCCGCTCCAGCCGGCGCGTTCGCACCGAGTGCCACGACAGGACCGCGCCGGCGGCCGCCAGGATCACCAGGCCGCGGAACCAAGCGGTCATCCAAAATGGCGGTATCACGTCGATCCGCAGCGGGAGCGGCGCCTCGCTCCACACGCCGGAGGCGCTTCGGCCCTTGACGCGAAGCGTGTGAGCGCCCGGCTCGAGGTCGGCGAAGATGATCTGACGGCGATTGGCCAGGTCGATCCAGCCTTCTCCCTTCTCGTCGAACCGGTACGCGTAGCGATGCCGGCGGCTGTCCCTGAAATCCAGCACCGCGAAGTCGAGGAAGAGGACAGTCCCGTAGTCGAGGCGGATGCGGTCGAGGTCCCAGACCGGGGCGCTCCCCACGATCGGCCCGTCGAGCGTGCGGATCGAGGTGATGCGGGTCGGCGATGGCGCCGGATGAGGGAACGGCGTGCCCCGCTCGATGACCACCACGCCCTTGGTCGTCCCGAGGTACAGGCTGCTCGGACCGCGCGCGGCCGCGCCGCCGTTGAATTCCGAACCGGGCAAACCGTCCGCAACCGCGTAGCTGGCGAAAGCCCCGTGCTCGGGATCGAACCGCGCCAGGCCTCGTCTCGTGCCGAGCCAGAGGCTGCCGTCGTCATCCTCGACGATCGACATGACGTTGTTGTCGATGAGGCCGTCCCGGCTGGTGAACCTGGTGAACCGCGTCACCCCTGAGGCATCTCGATCGACGCGGTCGACGCCTCCCCCGCCGGTGCCGACCCAGAGCCTCCCGCGCGAATCCTCGGCGATCGTGGCGACGTAGTGGTGGCCGAGGGTGTGCTCGTCGCGAGGATCGGGCGCGAACCGTGTGAACGCTCCGGTTGCCGGGTCCAGCATGTTGAGCCCGCCGGAGCGCGTCCCGACCCAGAGCGTGCCGCCGCGGTCCTCGGCGATGGCGCAGACGTAGTCGTCGGAGAGGCTCGCCGGGTTGTTCGCGTCGTGGACGAATCGCCTCAGGAGCGTCCCGGCGGCGTCGAGCTTGTGCAGTCCGCCGCCGCCGGTGCCGACCCACAGCGTTCCGAGCCGGTCTTCGTGGATCGATGTGACGTAGCCCGGGCCGAAACTCGCCGGATCGCTCGGGTCGTGCCGGAGCCTCGCGATGACCCTCCCCTTCGAATCGAGTCCCAGAAGCGCGGTCGCGGAGCCGACCCAGACGGCACCGGCTCGGGTCGATGCGAGCGCGAAGACCGGCGCGCGGTCTTCGGAGAGCTCGTGGCCCCCAAGCGGCGCGAATGTGGTGGTTCCGGCCGCCCGCATCATGACCCCGGCGTTGAACGTCCCGACGAACAGGCGGCCGTCCGCCTCGGTGAGGAGCGCCGTCACTTCGCCGAATCGGAGGCCTTCACGGACCGACGGAAGGTCGCGCAGCAACGTGAACGTCTCGGCGCCGAGCCGAAGCATGTCGAGGCCGCCCCCCCACGTGCCGATCCAGAGCCGGCCCGGCGGGCCGAGGGCGAGGGACATGATCCGGTCGTCGCTCAAGCTGTCGTCGGTATCGGGACGGCGGCGGTAGACGCGCACGGCGGAGGTCGCGGCGTCGATCTCGACCAGCCCCTTGTTGAACGTCCCCAACCACACGTTGCCCGATGGGTCGACGGAGATCGAACTGACTCCGTCTTCGCGCGCTTCCATCATGTCGACGTGCCGGAACGTCCCGCGGGTCCGGTCCATTCTGTCCACGGAGCGGTCGGTGCCGATCCAAAGATCGCCCTCCGGGCCCTCCGCGAGGGCGAAGAGCCGGTCCGAACCCGGTGACTGCGGGTCCTTGGGATCGTTCCGGTACGCCCGGAATGCTCCGGACGCGGGATCGCGGCGATACAGACCGCCGCCGAACGATCCGATCCAGAGAGCTCCGTCGCGGTCTTCCAGCAGCGACGTCACGTAGTTGCCGTTGAAACCCGCCCCTCGGGCGGGATCGAGGAGGATGTGCTCGAAGTTCTTCGTCGTCCGATCGAAGCGGTTCAGACCCGCTTGCGTCCCGACCCAAAGGGCGCCGCTCCGGTCCTCCAGGATCGCGTAGACGCTGTCGTGGCTCAGCGAGCGCGGATCGGACGCATCGGCGCGGAACGACGTGAATCTCCACGTGGCGCGATCGACGAGATCGAGCCCCCCTGTGTTCGTCCCGATCCAGAGGCTCCCCCCGCGGTCCTCGTAGATCGTCCGGATCGAGTTGTCCGAGATCGAGTGCGGGTCGGAGGCGTCGTGCTCGAAGCGCGTGAATGTGTAGCCGTCGTACAGAAGCAACCCTTCCCGCGTCCCCACCCAGAGAAAACCCGCGCGGTCCTGGTGGAGCGCGGTGATGTTCTCGGAGTCGAGGCCCTGGTTGGGTCCGACGCGGTCGAAATGGAGCTCGGCCGGGGCCGCGCGGACGACCGACAGTGCGAGCATCGCGGCCGCGAGGAGAGGGGCCATGAAGGCATTCTGGCCCCGAAGCGCCCGAGGTCAAAGACCCCGCCGAATCTGATACCGTGATCGGCATCGATGGGAACCCGCGTGCCGGCCGACTCGCTGCGCCAACGATTCCACCTGTTCCGGTTCACGCACCGCGTGGTGGAAGGCCGCCGGATCCGGCTCGGCTACGCTCTGGCCGGCCCGGACGAAGCGACCATCGGGTTCGAGGAGACGCTGGATCTCCCGGACTCGCTCGGACCGCTCCGGCCCGCGAGCGAGCCCGCGGCCCAGCGCGCTCTGCTCGGCCTCCATCTCGCGGGAGGCCCGTCGTACTGGAAGACCTGCATCCCTTCGACGCTCGCGCTCGAGGACGGGGCGCTGTCGCGGGAGGACGCGGCGTTCTGGACCGACGTTTACACGAAAGGCCTGGGCGAGTTCTTCTTCCGGAACTCGATCGACCCCACGGGCCGCGTCGTGTTCCCCGCCGCGCGGGAGGCAGCCGCGCCGTCGTCGGCGCCGGCATGCGAGGGGCCCGCGCTGCTTCTCTGGGGCGGCGGCAAGGATTCGGTCGTGTCGCACGAGGCGCTGGCGGCCGCGGGGGAACCGCACGAGTTGCTCACGATCGGCCGGCCCGGGTGGGAGTGGGTGCGCCGCTCCGCCGAGGTGGCCCGGTCGCCGCATCACGTCGTCCTGCGCCGCATCGATCCGCGCGTGTTCGAGTTGAACGCCGCAGGCGCCCTGAATGGCCACGTGCCGGTCAGCGCTTATCTCGCGTTCGCCGGATTGCTGGTGGGGCTGCTCACCGGCCGACGCGCAGTGATCGCATCGAACGAGTCGAGCGCTTCGATCGGCAACGCCGTGTGGCACGGCATCGAGGTCAACCATCAGTGGAGCAAGTCGCTCGAGTTCGAGCGGCTCGTCCGCGGGTGGACGGAGCGCCACCTCGCCGGCGGGCCGGAGTACGTCAGCCTCCTGCGCCCCCTGACCGAGCTTCGGATCATGAAGGCGTTCGCGTCGCATCCGGCCTACTTCGAGACCGTCACGTCGTGCAACCGGAACTTTTCCCAGACCGGCCCCGCGGCGAGGCGATGGTGCCTCGGCTGCCCGAAGTGCGTCTTCGTCTCCCTCATGGCCCGGCCGTGGCTCGACGACGAGGCCTACCGGAGCCTCTTCGGCGGCGACGCGCTCGCCGATCCCGCGAATTGCGCGACCGTCGAGGAGCTTCTCGGACTCCGCGAGCTCAAGCCGTTCGATTGCGTGGGGACCCCCGAAGAAGCCCGAGCGGCCTTCCACCTGGCCAAGCACAACGGCCGCTCCGTCCCGCACGGCTCCATGACCATCTTCGCGGAAAGGGCCGCCTCGGCTCCGGAAGACCTCGACGCGGCGGCGGCCCGGGTCTTGGCGCGCTCCGACGATCACCTCCTCTCGGACCGGTGGCTCCGGATCCTCGATGCCTACCTCGATCGGCACTGACCTTCGAGCCGCCGTCTTCGGATACGGTGCCGAGGGAACGGCCTCCGTCCGGTGGCTCGCCTCGCGCGGCGTCTCCTCCGTCACGGTGATCGCGAACGAGCGCCCCACGGATCTGCCGGCGGGCGCCTCCTGGCGCGCGGACACCGATCCCGGCGCTCTCGCCGGGATCGAACTGCTGATCAAGTCACCCGGGATCAAGCCGTCGCACCCGCTTCTCGGGGAGGCGGCGCGGCTGGGCCTTCCCGTGACGACGGCGACACGCCTCTTCGTCGAGAGCGTCCGCGACGCGGGCATTCCGATCGTGGGCGTGACGGGGAGCAAGGGGAAGTCGACGACATCGACGCTGATCCACCTCGCGTTCGTCGAGGCGGGCGTCTCGAGCGTCCTCGTCGGCAACATCGGACGAGCCGCCTTGGACGCGCTTCCGGACGTGCTCGCCCGGCGTCCCGTCGTCGTATTCGAGATGTCGAGCTACCAGACGCACGACCTGACCCACGGACCCTCGGTGGCCGTCGTCACGCGGCTCTTCCCCGAGCACCTCGACTGGCACGGCGAGAGGGAGGCGTATTACGGCTCGAAGCTCAACATCGCGCGCGCGCAGCAGCCGGAAGACGTCACGATCTGGAATGCGACCGACGAGGAGCTGGCCCGGCGGGTCCCTCTCGGACCGGCGCGTCACGCTCCCTACGGTGCCGCGCCCGGCGTGGTCTTCGACCGCGGCAGCTTTCTGCGCGGCCGCACGCTCTTGTTCGACGACCGCGGCATGAAGCTCTTGGGCCTCCACAACCGGTTAAACGTCTGCGCGGCGTTCACCGCCGCCGAGTTCTTCGGCGCCGGGCCCCGGGACATGCAAGAGGTCATCGTCGAGTTCCTGGGATTGCCGCACAGGCTCGAGGACCTCGGAGTCCATCACGGCATCCGCTGGATCAACGATTCGATCTCGACGGCTCCGGAAGCCGCCGTCGCGGCGCTCGAGGCGCTGGGCCCCCAAGTCGCGACCTACGTCGGAGGGGGTACCGACCGCGGGTTCGACTTCACCCCGCTGGCCCGCGCTTTGGTGGAAAGCGCGGTCGGCGACGTCATCCTCCTTCCCCCGGGAGGGCCCGCCGTCGAGGCCGCCCTCGCGCGCGAGGCGCCAAGGCTGGGCGCCCGCGTGCGGCTCGTCGCCGATCTCGCGGAAGCGGTCGCCGCCGCCGATCGGACGACGCCCGCCGGGCGCACCGTGCTCTTCTCCCCCGCGTCGCCCAGCTATGGCGTGTTCAGGAACTTCGAGGAACGGGGAGACGCCTTTCGCGCGCTCGTGCGGCGCCTCGGCTCGTGACTCAGTTGGGCGTCGGCGAATTCCCGAACGAGAAGCCCAGCAGCAAGCTCGCCTGCGTGTAGTCGGCGTTTCCGGTCGCGGTGCCGAACTGGATCTTCGTCCCCCGGACGATCCGCCCGTCGATCCCGATGTTGAAGGTGTCGCCCACCTTGAAGAAGATCCCCGCGTTCCCGTAGAAGCCGAACGAGTGATCGGTGTCGGTGGCGTTGAAGAAATCCCAGTTTCCGTTGACCGCGGCCCCGAGCGTCACAATCCCCGCGCCGAGATAGGGACGCGCCATCGCCTTCTTGACCGGCAACCAGACGAACCCCGCGGAAAGCTCGAAGACGCCCGCCTCGGCGTTGGTGTGCCCGAAGAAAGGCGTCACCACCGTCTGCTTCTCGTCGGAGCCGCTGATGGACAGCGCGACGTGGACCGGCGAGCCCTTCGGCGCGAAGTCGACCTCGACGCCGAACAGCGGCTGCCTGTCGAGGGGCTTCCAGAAGTCGTCCATGTAGCGCTGCCCGACGAGGAACTGGACGTTTCCTTCCATGTCGGCCGATGCGGAGCCCGCGGCGAGGAGCGCCGTGGCGAGCAGGATTCCCTTCAGCGCACGTCTCATCGGAACCTCCTCTACGCGGCGCCCCGAAGATCTCCCGGCGCCCGGGTCAAGGGTGGAACGAGCTCCCTGCCGAAGCGGCGCGCGACTTTCTGCACGCGCGCCAGCCCCTGGAGCATCCGGAATCGCGTCGTCCATCGCCAACGGTCGCTCCGGAGCACGTTCGCCGCGAGGAGCGAGACGATCGCCTGCGGGATCCGCAGCCCGCTATGCGGGTCGAAGAAGAACGCGAGGAAGTCCGGATCGTAGTAGGACTTGATGAACGAGAAGAACAGCGTCTGCAGGTCGCGCGTGCGCGCGGCGGCCGGAGCGAGGTCGGCGGCATCGACGCGTCCCCGCTTCCGGAGCGCCGCGACGACAAGGTCGGCGGCCGTGACGGCCGTCGTCGTGCCGATGAAGACGCCGGTGGAGAAGATCGGATCGAGGAATCCGGCCGCGTCCCCGACCAGCACGAAACCATCCCCGTGGATGCGGCGGACGTGGTAGGAGAAGTTCTGCACCGCCTGGGCCGGGATGGTGCGCCGGGCCGGGGCCAACCGTCGGGCCGCTTCGGGCGTTTCCTTCACGACGGCGTCGAAAAGAGCATCGAGGCCCCCCTCCACGTGCCGGTAGCGCGCGACGTCGAAGACGGCGCCGACCGAGGTCGTCCCGGTCCGGAAGGGGATGAGCCAGAACCACCCCGAGTCGGTGACCACGATCGTGATGTTGC
>JBGQLU010000099.1:0-13885 GCA_041500265.1 Acidobacteriota bacterium
AGCGCTCCCTCGTGGCTCCGGGAATACGATTCGAGGCCCTTCTTCAGCAGCCGCGCGATCGTGCTCTTGGACGACCCCACCGGCCCGTGGAGGAGGATCACCCGGCGCTCGGTCCCGTAGCGCTGCGCGGCGCTCTTGAAGATGTTGACGAGCTTCATCAGCGGGATGTCGAGGCCGTAGATCGCGTCCTCGCCGGCGTGCTCGAGATCGTCGAAGAAGTTGTAGTGCACGATCTTCTTCTTGTTGTCGACGTAGTCGCGCGAGCCCTTGGACAGGACCATGTCGTAGATCCGCTCGAACGCCGTGCGCGCGACGCGCGGCTCGCGCCGGACGATGTCGAGGTACTGGGCGAACGTTCCCGTCCAGTTCTGCTCGCGGAACCCCGCCAGATCCACGGACTGTTTCGCACGGGCAACGATCGCTTCACCGTTCGACATCGCCGATCTCCTTACGCCCGGCGCCCGCGGCGCATCGCCGCCGGAAGGCGCGTGACCCCGCTTCATAACTAAGCTCGATCGGCCCGCGAAGCAAACCGTCCGGGACCCCGACCTCGATTCCGGCGCAAATTCGCCCCACCGGCCGCGGCTTGACAGCCGCCGCGCGCCTGACCGACCCTGGCCGCTCCGTCGGGATGCCGGGGGATCGACTCGATGACGCGCGACATCCGTCCCCTTCTTTTCGCCGCGCTGCTCGCGACCTTCCTCTGGCTCGGCTGGCAGGTCATCGCCCCGTTCCTCCCCGGGCTCGTCTGGGCGACCGTCCTCGTCGTGACGTTCCGGCCGCTCCACGACCGCCTGGCCAAGGTGTTCCGCGGGCGGCGGTGGGCCGCGTCGGCGCTCCTGACCGTGATGGTGGCCGCGTTCGTGATCGTCCCGGTCGCGATCGCCGCCGTCCGAGTCGTGCAGGGAGGCGTGCAAGCCTACGACTGGCTGCAGACCCAGTACGCCGATAACGGCACCAGCCTCGATCCGACCGAGCGCTGGCCGTGGATCGAAGACGGCCTGGCGCGCGCCAAGGATCTGGTCGGGCTCGCCGACGTCGACATCAAGGCCGCCGCCGTCGCGGGGCTCAAGAAGGTCGGCTCGCTCGTCGCCGCCAAGGCCCCCGGATTCCTCGGCGGCGCCTTCGGGCTCCTGTTCTCGTTCGTCGTCATGCTCGTGTCGATCCCCGTCCTCTTCGCGAACGGCCCCGCCGTCAGCCGGTGGGTCGCGCGCGCGCTCCCCGTCGAGCCCGCCGCCGCCGAGAGGATCTTCCGGAACCTCGGCGCGATGATCCGCGGCGTTTTCCTGAGCGTGGGCCTGACCGCGCTCGTGCAAGCCGCGCTCGCGTGGGTCGCCATGCTGGCCCTGGGCGTGAGCAACGCGTTCACCCTGGCGGCCGCGATGTTCTTCGCTTCGCTGCTTCCCGGCGGCACCGCGATCGTGTGGATCCCGATCGTCATCGCCCTCTTCGCGACCGGCCACCCGTGGAAGGGAGCGATCTTTCTCGTCTGGTGCGCCGGTGTCGTCAGCACGATCGACAACATCCTCCGCCCGCTCTTCGCGAGGAGCGGAGGGGGCGACGCCCTGCCCACGAGCCTCCTGATCATCGCGATGTTCGGAGGGTTGATCGCGTTCGGGCTCGTGGGACTCTTCCTCGGCCCCATCGTGATCTACGTCCTGCTCGAGCTGGTGGACGTGCTCGAGCAGGACGTCTACGGAGCTACAGAGCCTTCACGCCGTGGACCGTGATCCCCTTGAGGCTCCCCTTCGCGGAAACCTCGCCCGTCACCTCGACCTTCTTTCCCGCGAGGTCCTTCGCCTTGTCGAACGCCGCCGCGTCTTCGTGGTCGGCCAGGAGGACGTACACGGTGCCGTCGGCCGAGAGGAGCCCCATCGGCTGCCCGCCCTTCGCGCATTCCTTGGCGCAGTCGGCGTGGCCGGGTCCCGAGTCTCCGTGGCCGATGTAGCACGCGAGGTCCAGGATTTCACCCTGAACCGCCTTGTCCTTCGATTCGACCTTCTTGTCGGCCGCGACGGCGGGTACGGCGAGAAACGCCGCCGCCGCGAAACCCCCGATCGTTGCAAGCACGAGCCTCTTCATTCTCGATCCTCCCTTCGACCGCCCTGCGGTCCCAGGCATTCTGCTCCGGAACCGTGGGGCTAGCGAGCGGTCGATTCCCGGTTCGACGCGCCTTCCGGTTGTAGGAGATCGATGCGGCCCGCCAGCTCCCAGGCCGAGACGAACCCATCCCACCGGCCGCGCACGATCCCGCGTCCGTCCACCAGGAAGACGCACGGGACGCGGGACACCCCGTACCGCCGGGCGAGCCCGGCGCGATCGTGGTCCTGGACGACGGGGAAGCGCTCGAGTCCCCAAGCCCGCACGCGTGCGGTCAGGTCCGCCACCGCCGGGGTCCTGCGATTCACGGTCGGCGCGGCATCGACCAAGACCGCCCGAAGGGTGGAGGCGTCGTAGGAGGCGAGCACGGTGCGCAGGGCCTCCGCTTCGGTGCCCGACGGGCCGTCGTCGGGCCTGGCTCCCGAATCCCCCTCCGAAAAGTCCAGGAAGACGATCAGCGCGGGCGTCACGGCCTGCGATCCTGCGATCGGAGCGCCCAGGAGAGCGAACGGGGGCGCGGCCGAGCCCTCGGCGAGCCGCTTCGCGGGCATGACTCCTCCCGACGAGAGGACCAGGAGGGAAAGGGCGGGAAGAACCGCCCGGGTGAAGGTCATAGGATCCTCGGCGCAAAGCGTTTTGGCGCTTTGACAAGGACCCCCCTCCGTTCTTATACGGACACCTCTCCCGCATTGCCACCCAAAAGTGTCCCCGCCGGCGGCGCGGGAAGCTGATTCTCACGCCAGATTGCATAAATCGGGGGGTACACCAGGAGCTCCAGGATGAACGACGTCACGAGCCCACCGATCATCGGGGCCGCCACGCGCTTCATCATGTCGGCGCCGGTGCCCTGGGAGATCATGATCGGAAGCAGCCCCATGAAGGCGGCGGACACGGTCATCAGCTTCGGACGGACGCGCTTGACCGCCCCGTGAACGATCGCCTCTTGGAGGTCCTGTTTCGTTTTCATCAACCCCGCCCGGACACGTTCCTCCCAGGCGAGGTCGAGGAAGAGGAGCATGAAGACGCCGGTCTCGGCGTCGAGCCCCATCAGGGCGATCAGGCCGACCCAGGTCGCGATCGAGACGTTGTACCCGAGTCCCGCGAGCAGCCAGAAGGCGCCGATCGCCGAGAACGGGACCGCGAGCAGGACGATCGCCGTCTTGGCGGCGGACTTCGTGTTGAGGTAGAGCAGGACGACGATCAGGGCCAGGGTCAGCGGCACCACGAACTTGAGGCGGTCTTCGACCCGCCGCATGTTCTCGTACTGCCCGCTCCACTGGAGCGCGTATCCGGCGGGCAAGGCCACCTTCGCCTCGACCGTGCGCTTGGCCTCCGAGACGTACCCCCCCAGGTCACGCCCCGTGACGTCCACGAAGACGTAGCCGGCCAGCTGCCCGCTCTCGTCCCGGATCATCGACGGCCCTTCGGTGCGCCTGATGTCCGCGAGCTGCCCGAGAGGGATCTGGGCCCCCGAAGGCGCCGCCACCAGCACCCGCGCGAGCTTGACCGCGTCGTCGCGCAGCTCGCGCGGGTAGCGGACCGCGACACCGTACCGCTCGCGCCCCTCGATCGTCGTCGTGACCGTCTCGCCTCCGATGGCCGTCTGGATGACCTCTTCGGCGTCGCGCACCGAAATCCCGTACCGGGCCAGCGCGTCCCGCCGCAGCTCCACGTCGAGGAAATACCCTCCCGCCGTCCGTTCCGCGAACGCGCTCCGCGTGCCGCGCACGCCGCGGAGCGCGGACTCCACACGCGAGCCGATCTCCTCGATCGTCTTCAGGTCGGGCCCCAGGACCTTGACCCCCACGGGGGTGCGGATCCCGGTGGCCAGCATGTCGATGCGGTTCCGGATCGGCATCACGAATGCGTTCGTCACGCCGGGGAAGCGCAGCTTCTCGTTCAGCTCGGCCTCGAGACGCTCGCGGGTCATGCCCGCGCGCCACTCGGACCTCGGCTTCAAGAGAACGACGGTCTCGACCATCGACAGCGGGGCGGGGTCGGTCGAGGTGTCCGCACGCCCGGCCTTCCCGAACACGCGGACGACCTCGGGCGTCGCGGCGAGCGTTCGGTCCATCGTTTCGAGCAGCCGCTCCATCTCGGTGACCGAGACCCCGGGGAGCGTGACCGGCATGTAGAGGAGCGTTCCCTCGTCGAGCGGCGGCATGAACTCCCGCCCCAGGCGGAGGTAGACCGGCACGGTCGCCGCGACCATCAGGACCGCGATCAGGACCGTCGTCTTCCTGAAGCGGAGCACGAGCCGGCAGACCGGTTCGTAGACGACGAACAGCGCACGGCTGACCGGGTGTCTCTCCTCCGGATAGTGCGTCCCGACCGTGACGGCGCTCCACGCGCGGGCGAGCCACGCCGGGCGGAAGGTCCAGGGGTCCATGCGCGTGAAGAGCATCCGCACGGCCGGGTCGAGCGTCAGCGCGAGCACCGCGGCAATCGCCATCGTGAGGTTCTTCGTGTAGGCCAGCGGGCGGAACAGCCGCCCCTCCTGATCGACGAGGGTGAAGATCGGGAGGAACGCGACCGCGATGACGAGGAGCGAGAAGAAGACGGCGGGGCCGACCTCCTGCAGCGCCTTCAGGCGCACCTCGTGAAAATCCCCCTGCCGTCCGCCGCGCTCCCACAGCTCGAGCTTCTTGTAGGCGTTCTCGACCTCGACGATCGCGCCGTCCACCAGCACGCCGATCGAGATCGCGATCCCGGCGATCGACATGATGTTCGACGAGATGCCGAACCCCCACATCGGGAGGAACGCCAGCAGGACCGACACGGGGATCGTGACGATCGGGACGATCGCCGAAGGGACGTGCCACAGGAAGAGCAGGATGACGAGGCTGACGATGACGAGCGCCGCGATCAGCTCGTGCTTCAGCGTGGCGATCGACGCGCGGATCAGACCCGACCGATCGTAGGTGGGAACGATCTCGACCCCCTCCGGAAGGGACCCGCGCACGTCGGCGAGCTTCGCCTTCACCCGCTCGATCACGTCGAGGGCGTTCTCGCCGCTCCGCATGATCACGATCCCGCCCACGGCGTTCCCGCGGCCGTCGAGGTCGGAGATCCCTCGGCGCAGATC
Source organism: Acidobacteriota bacterium (assembly GCA_041500265.1). Classification (GTDB taxonomy): domain Bacteria; phylum Acidobacteriota; class Polarisedimenticolia; order Polarisedimenticolales; family DASRJG01; genus DASRJG01. The sequence continues at coordinate 5,186 of JBGQLU010000099.1, forward strand.
GGGGCCCGTCGCGATCTTCGCCACGTCCTTCAGCAGGACCGGCGTCCCGCCCGGATCGGCGCCGACCGCGATCGACGACAGATCGGCGATCGATCGCGCGTAGCCGTGCCCGCGGACCATGAACTCGGCGCCGCCGATCTCGACCAGGCGTCCGCCCACCTCGGCGTTGCCGTCGCGAACCGCCTGGAGCACGCGTCCGAGCGGGATCTTGTAGGCGAGGAGGCGCTCGGGATCGACCTGGATCTGGTATTGCTTCTGGAAGCCTCCGATGGAGGCGACTTCCGCGACACCCGGCACGCTCTGGATCCACGTTCGCAGATACCAATCCTGGAACGACCGCAGCTGCGCCAGGTCGTGCGTCCCCGAGCGGTCCTGGAGCGCGTACTGGTAGACCCACCCCACCCCCGTCGCGTCGGGGCCGATCTCCGTCGCGACCCCCTCGGGGAGCTTCGGGAGGATCTTGCTCAAGTACTCGAGCACGCGGCTTCGCGCCCAGTAGGGATCGGTGCCGTCCTCGAAGATGACGTAGACGAACGAGTACCCGAAATCCGTGATACCCCGCACCGCCTTGACGTTCGGGGTGCCCAGGAGCGCGGTCACGATCGGGTAGGTGACCTGGTCCTCGACGAGATCGGGGCTCCGGTCCCACCGGGAGTACACGATGACCTGCGTGTCCGACAGATCCGGGATCGCGTCGATCGGCACGTTCCGGAGCGCGTGCACCGCGAACCCGACCGCCACCGCCGTGAGCGCGAGCACGAAGAACTTGTGGCGCGCCGACCAGGCGATGATCCCGGCGATCATCGATGCGCCCCGTGCTCGCCGTGACCGGGCGGAGCGCTCCCTCCTTCGGCGAGCGCCGCCTGGAGCTTCGACTCGGCGTCGACGAAGAAATTCGCCGCCGACAGGATGCGCTCGCCGTCGGACAGGCCGGAGGTCACCTCCCACCGGTCCGGAAGCTCGATCCCGAGCTCGATCGGGCGCGGCGTGAAGCGCCCGCCGGGCTCTTCGACGAAGACGAGATCGCGCGTTCCCGTCCGCATCACCGCGTCCTTGGGCACCGTGAGCCGGGCTCCGAGGTCCTCCTCCAAGGCCACGTCCGCGAACATCCCCGGGCGCAGGGCGAGGTCCGCGTTGTCCAGGACGATGCGGGCCTTCACGGTGCGCGTCGTCGCGTCCACGAGCGGCGACAGGACCTGCACGCGCCCGTGAAAGGTCCGCCCGGGAAGGTAGGACAGGGTGATCGCCGCCTCCTGCCCCTCGCGCACGAACGGGAGATCGGACTCGTAGACGTCCGCCGTGACCCAGACCGTTCCCAGGTCCGCGATGTCGAGGAGGCTCGTCGCCGTCTCGACCCGCTCGCCGTGATTGACGTTGCGCGCGGTGATCGTCCCCGACACCGACGAGTAGACGGTGACCGTCTTCTGCGCCTCGCGGCTCGCCGCCAGCGCGTCGATCTGCTCGTCGCTCACGTCCAGGAGGTTCAAACGCTTCCAGGCGGATTCGACGAGGCGCGCGGCGTCCTCGCCGGCGCCCGCGAGCGGCGAGGCGGAAAGCCGCGCCCGGTTGTCGAGCGCGACGAGATATTCCCGCTCGCTCGCGTAGAGCTCGGGCGAATAGATCGTCAGGAGGGCCTCCCCGCGCCGGACGATCTCGCCGGTGGCGCCGACGTGGACGTGTTCGACCCATCCCTGGACCTTCGTGTGGACGTGCTGCATGCGGGTCTCGTCCACCGCCACCAGGCCGACGGTGCGGATCTTGCGCAGGACCGGCGCGGTCGCGACGGGGACCGACTGCGCGCCGACCATCCGGCGCTGCGCCTCGTCGAGCACGACGGGGGCGAACCCCGGAACGGCGGCGGCGGAGCCCTCCGACGGGGTGAACGGCACGAGCGTCATGTTGCAGATCGGGCAGTGACCCGGCGTGTCCGACACGATCTGGGGGTGCATCGGGCACCGGTACATCACCGGCGACGATCCCACGTGAGCGCCGTGATCGACCACCGCGGGGGCGGGACCCGCCGGAGCGCGGGCCACGTACAGCCCGATCGCGATTCCTCCCGCGAGCGCCGCCACCACGGAGACGACGACCAGAATCTTCTTCATTGCGATTCTCCCGAGCCCGCGAGGGCGAGTCGTGTCGTTCCCGATGCCGCCTCGAGCGCGGCGAGCGCGGTCAGCTTCCGGGACTTCAGGTCCACCGCGGCCCGGCGGTCGGCGAGCAGCCGCACGATGTCGTCGATGACGAGCGTCAGCTCGCCACGTCCCGCCGAGGCCGCCGCCCGGGCGGCGTCGATCGTGGCGACGTCCTGCGGCACGATCGTCCGTTCGTACAGCGCGAGCTGGCTACCCAGCGCGTCGATCTCGCTCAGGAGGTCGCGGACGGCGGCTCGCGCCTGAACCTCCGCGCTCTCGCGATCGCGCCCCGCGGCTTCCGCCTCGCGTTCGGCCGAGGCGACGGCACGGGCCTGCTTGCGGTCCTTCCACAACGGGAGGCGCACGGTGAAACCTCCCATCACCATGGGATCGAGCCCGCCGAGGTATTGATACGCGGCCATGAACCCCCATTCGGGGCGCTCCTGCGCGCGCGCGTTCTCGGTGGCGGCCGTTGCGCGGGCCTCCTCCGCGCGCGCCTCGGCGACGCGCGGAGCGCCCGCGGCCGCCTGCTCCGCGTCGTCCGCCGCCGCGGGGAGGATTTCGCCGGGGAGCTCGCCGGCGGGTCCGAAGCGGCAATCGGAGCTTCGGCCGAGCACGGAGCCGAGCGCGATCTCCGCGGCGCGACGCTCGCGGGAGACCGAGACGAGGTCGAGCTCGAGGCGCCGGATCTCGTTGTCGGCGCGGAGAACCCGCTCCGCGCTCCCATCCCCCGCTTCGTAACGGGCGCGTGCGGCGTCCAGCGCGGTGCCGAGCCATTCCCGCCCGTCGTTCAGGAGCTCACGGGTGCGGTCCGCGCGCCAGATCGCGCCGTAGAGGGCGATCACGCGGGCGCGCAGCGTCGCCTTCAGCGTCTCGGCGGACACGCGCACGACGTCCGCTTCCGCCCGGGCGGCGGCGGCGTCGGCCGACCGAACGCTCCGGGCCGGAAGCATCTGATCCCAACGCGCCGTCACGTTCGAGAACTGCGAGCTGCCGAGCGTGAACGAGGTGATCCCGTCGTTCGTGTACGACCCCGAAAGCACCGGGTCGGGAAGTGCCCCGCGCTGCTCCGGAACCTCCGCGGCCGCCTCCGCGCGCGCGATGCGAGCCAGGAGGTCGGGATTCGCGCGCTCCGCTTCCGCCAGCAGAGCCGCCAGATCGAGCGGCTCTGCCGCGGACCCGAAGGACGGAGCCCACACCAGGACCGCGAGGAAAGTCGAGACGAGATGTTTCATGACGCCGCACTCCGTTCCGTCCGCCCGGGCGGACGGGACCACTCCGATCGAAGCGGCGCGGGGCAAGACGTCCCCCCGCGCGTCAGCCGCGACGGGCGCGGATCAGATCTGGAGGACGGAGATTCTGGAGAGGAGGTCGGGCGGGGAATCGTCGGGGGAGTCGGCGCGATGCGCGAGACGCGCGATTCGAACCGCGGAGGCGGACGGGATCGAGCCGGCCGCGGCTGCCGGCGCCACGGAGGCAACCGGCGAGAACGCCGTCGCGAGCGGAGCGCCTTCCTTCGCCTTGGCTTCCGGCTTCGGTGCCACCGGAGCCTTGCAGCATCCCTTGGGAGCGGCCGCGGCGCGCGCGGCCATGGCGGGGCAACACGCCGGCTTGACCGCCGCTTGGGTCTTCTCGAGGCAGCACGCCGCGCGACCCGCCGCCAGGGCCGGAAGGAGCGCCGCGAGGGCGACCGCTAGGGCGAGGAATCGATTCGTCTTCATGCTTGGGTACCGATTAGGAAGATACCCGCCCGCCACCGGGGGGGCAAGCGGCCCCTGGGGCGCCGGCCGCGAAACGTGGGAACATCCTCCCGTGCCGGCCTCGTGGTCCCTGTCACCTCCCTACTTTCTCGCCCTCGGGTTCCTCTGTGGGGTGGTCGGATTTCGGGTCGGCTGGCGCACCCGGAACCGGGTCGCCCTCCCGATCATCCAGGGGTTCCTGGGGTGGGGGGCGTTCCTTCTGGCCTGGGCGATCGTCGGTCCCAGGTGGGGGGCGGCGGCCCTCGGCGCCTGGGCCGCCGGCACGACGGTGGCCGGCGTGTACGAGTTCGTCCGCTGGCCGAAGGAAACCGACGCGCGGGTGATCCGGGCGACCGAGTATCGCGGCGTCATGATCGGCGGACTTGCCTCCGGACGCGGACCGGAAATCCGCCCGGGCGCGACCCTGGTCCAGCATCTGCGCGAGTCGATCTACTACGTCGCGGCGGCGGTCCTCACCGCCAACCTCGCCTCGCTCGCGATGGGCGCGATGCTCCTCAATTTCATGAACGCCTACGTCGCCACCCTCCTGCGCGCGGCCAAATCGACGGGCCGCGTGCTCGCCTTCGCGTGGCCGGTGTGGAGCCTCGTCCGCGTCGCTTCGTACGTCGCGATCGGCGTCGCGGCGGCCTCTCCGATCCTCTCCTTGTGCGGGATGGGGCGAAGCCGGGACGAGATCCGGTCGCTCGCGATCGCGGGAGGAGCCGGCCTCGCGATCGACCTCGTCCTCAAGCTCGTGCTGTCGGGTCCCTGGTCGAGGCTCCTCGCCCCCGGCGTCGACCTGGACGCCGCCCGGGAGAACCGGTCGAACGAGCCGCTCGTGACCCTCCACCTGTCCTGACCATGCGCACGCTCTTCCACCCCGCGCTCCTCCATCCGCCGTTCGGCGATCCCGGAGTGTGGGTCGACCTCCTCGACGAAGGGCGCGCGCTCCTGATCGACCTGCCCGCGATCGAGCACGTCCCGAACCGCAAATTGCTCCGCGTCGCGCACGTCGTCGTGACGCACACCCACATGGACCACTTCGTGGGGTTCGACCATCTCCTGCGGGTCGTCCTCCGGCGCGAGGACCCGCTCACCGTGACCGGGCCCGAAGGCTTCCTCGCGAGCCTTCGAGGGCGCATCGGCGCCTACGCGTGGAACCTGATCGAAAGTTACCCCGTGCAGCTGACCGCGCAGGAGGTGTCGGGGAACGTCCTGCGCCGGGAGGCCTACTCCGGGTCCACCCGCATGCGCCCCGCGCCGCTCCCCGACCTCCCGTTCTCCGGGGTCGTGCACGCCGAGCGCGCGTTCCGCATCGAGGTGGCCGTGCTGGACCACGGGATCCCGGTCCTCGCCGTCGCCCTCCGGGAGGTCGAGCACCTCGCCGTCAATCGCGACCGCCTGGAGCGGCGCGGGCTTTCGGCCGGACCCTGGCTCCGAACCCTCAAGGACGCGATCCGAGGCGGCGGCCCGCTGGAGGAGCCGATCGAAGCGCAGCGCGCGGATGGAACGACGGAGCGCGCCACGACCGGAGAGCTCGCCGCCGATCTCGTCGTTCGAGGACGGGGTCAGGTTCTCTCGTACCTCACCGACCTCGCCGGCATGGAATCGAACTTCGATGCCGCCGTGCGCCTGGCACGTGACGCGGATCTCATGATCTGCGAGGCGGCGTTTCTCGACGCGGACCGGAGCCTCGCGCTCGAACGCAAGCACCTGACGGCGCGGGAGGCCGGCGAGCTGGCGCGGCGCGCCGGGGCGAAGCGGCTCGCCGTCTTCCACTTCTCCCCGCGCTACGAAGGACGGCAGGCCGAGATCCTCGAGGAGGCGCAGGAGGCGTTCGGCGGCCCGATCCTGGCGCTTCCTACTCTCCCTGCCCCGTAGAGAAGCCGGATTCGCCGTCGAACGTGCAAAGGTTTTCCGTCTTGATGAAGTCGAGGCCCGCGGTGGCGAGCCGGTCCAGGAGCGCCGCGATCTGCGCGTGGCTCACCGTGGTACCGGACGTCGGCTTGTACCGCGCGCGCCAATGGTCGGTGCAGAACGTCTCGGAGACCCCTTCGGGCCACACCTTGACGCCGCGGTTCGTGATCATCGAGAGCGCGACGCCGTGACCGTCGAGCCCCTTCAGCATCCCGGCGAGGTCCGAGGGAGAGCCGCCGTTCCAGTCGAGGAAGACGTCGACACCGACCGTCTCCTTCTTGGGAGCGGGAAAGACGGTCAACACGACCGGCGCGCCGGCCGCCGACGGGCCGGTCGCGTAGCGGGCGGGTTTGAACTTGGCGGGCTCCTGCCCGAGCCTTTCGATGACGGCGTCCGCGAACTCCTTGGTTCCGACCTTCTGCTTCGACGTCGCGGCCTTGAAGATGTCGTAGGTATGGATTCCGTCCTCGAGCGTCCGGAGCCAGGCGTTGTGCACGCGCTGGGCGACGTCCCCTTGGCCGATGTGGACCAGCATCATCACGCCGCCCAGGAGCAGCCCCGAGGGGTTCGCCAGATTCTGCCCGGCGCGGCGGGGCGCGGAGCCGTGGATCGCCTCGAACATCGCGCCGTGCTCGCCGATGTTGGCGGAGCCTGCGAGCCCCACGGATCCCGAGATCTGGGCGGCGACGTCGGACAGGATGTCCCCGTAGAGATTCGGCAACACCATGACGTCGAACACCTCGGGGGTGTCCGCCAGCTTGGCCGCGCCGATGTCCACGATCCAGTGCTCCTTCTCGATGTCCGGGTACAGGGCGCCGACGCGGTCGAACGTCCTGTGGAACAGGCCGTCCGTCATCTTCATGATGTTGTCCTTGGTGAAGCAGGTGACCTTCTTACGGCCGTACTTCCGGGCGTACTCGAAGGCGTAGCGCACGATCTTCTCGGAGCCGGGGCGCGAGATCAGCTTCAAGCACTGGGTGACCTGCTCGGTCTGCCGGTACTCGATCCCGGCGTAGAGGTCCTCTTCGTTCTCCCGGACGATGACGAGATCCATCACGGGGTGCTTGGTCTGGACGAACGGGTGGTACGACAGGCACGGCCGGACGTTCGCGTACAGCCCCATCGTCTTCCGCACGGTCACGTTCAAGGAGGCGAATCCGCCCCCCTGGGGGGTCGTGATCGGAGCCTTCAGGAAGACCTTCGTGCGCCGGAGCGATTCCCAGGCCGACGGCTCGATCCCGGTCCGGTGGCCACGCTTGTAGACGGCCTCGCCGATCTCGATCGTCTCGAAGTCGATGCGCGCTCCGGCGGCCTCGAGGATGTGGACCGTCGCCGCCATGATCTCGGGTCCGATGCCGTCGCCGTAAGCGACCGTGATGGGGGTCTTGGCGCTCATCGCGTGATTCTCCCGGAAAAGACCGGAGAGTGTACCAGCGCTGCTAGAATTCACCCATGAAGCCTCTTGTGGGCATCATCATGGGGTCCCGGTCCGACTGGGAGACGCTACGCGCCGCGGCGGATGTGCTCGACCGTTTGGGGGTTCCGTACGAGACCAAGGTGGTCTCGGCCCATCGGACCCCCGATCTTCTCTTCGAGTACGCCTCCACGGCGGAATCGCGGGGCCTCGAGGTGATCGTCGCGGGGGCGGGCGGAGCGGCCCACCTTCCCGGAATGACGGCGGCCAAGACGGCGCTTCCGGTCCTGGGAGTGCCGGTCGAATCGAAGACCCTCCACGGGATCGATTCGCTCCTCTCGATCGTGCAGATGCCTTCGGGCGTTCCGGTCGGGACGCTCGCGATCGGACCGGCGGGGGCGACGAACGCCGCGCTTCTCGCCGCGGCGATCCTGGGCGCGAAGCACCCGGAGATCCGCCAGTCGCTGAAGCGATTCCGGGCCGCGCAGACCGAGCGCGTCCTGGAAAATCCCGATCCGGCCGCGCCGACCTCCGGGACCTCCTCGGGCTCATGACGACGATCGGGGTGCTGGGGGCCGGTCAGCTGGGTCGGATGCTGGCCCTGGCCGGATATGAGATGGGGTTGCGTTTCGTCTTCTACGACGAAACCCCCGATGCGCCGGCCGGACACGTCGCGCCCCTGACCGTCGGACGGTGGGACGACCACGCCGCTCTGGCGAACTTCGCGGATGCGTGCGATCTGGTCACCTACGAGTTCGAGAACGTCCCGGTCGCGACCGCGGAGCGCCTGGCGGCGACCCACCCGGTCTTCCCGGCCCCGCGCGCGCTCGAGGTCGCACAGGACCGCTTGAACGAGAAGACCCTGTTTCGATCGCTCGGCATCGGGACCGCGCCGTTCGCCGCCGTCGGCACGACCGCGGAGCTCCGGAGCGCGGTCGACGCCATCGGGCTTCCGGCGGTTCTCAAGACGCGACGCATGGGTTATGACGGAAAGGGGCAGCGCGTCCTTCGCCGCCCCGAGGACCTCGACGCGCCGCCGGGGCCGCTCGACGGACGCCCGCTGATCCTCGAAGGGTTGGTGCCGTTCGACCGCGAGCTGTCCATTCTCGCGGTGCGCAGCCGGACGGGGGAGACGGCGTACTGGCCGCTCGCCGAGAACGTCCACCGGGACGGGATCCTTCGCGTGTCGGTCGCGCCGGCCCCCGGCGTGGACGAAGCGCTCACCGCCGCCGCCGCCGATCTGGCGGGAAAGGTCCTGACGACGCTCGGTTACGTCGGCGTGCTCGCGATCGAGCTGTTCGAGCACCGCGGAGCCCTGCTCGCGAACGAGATGGCCCCCCGCGTTCACAATTCGGGGCACCTCACGATCGAGGGCTCGACGACGAGCCAGTTCGAAAACCACCTTCGGGCGATCCTGGGTTGGCCGCTCGGCTCGACGGCGCCCGTGGGCTTCGCCGCGATGGTCAATCTCATCGGCGAGACCCCCGATCCGCGC